>WQYW01000037.1 GCA_009781045.1 Alphaproteobacteria bacterium | reverse complement strand
GCGGGAGGTTGAATGAAGATCGCCGTTGCCAAGGAAATTGATCCGTCGGAGCCGCGGGTTGCGGTGTCGCCCGACACGGTGAAGAAATTCAGGGCGCTGGGCGCCGAGGTGGTGATTGAGCCGGGGGCCGGCATGCGGTCCGGCATGCCGGACTCCGATTTCACCGCAGTCGGTGCCACCGTGGCGCCGGATGCGCTCCAGGGTGCCGACATTATCATCAAGGTCAGGCGCCCCGAGGCATCTGAACTCGGCCGCTATCGCCGGGGGGCCGTGGTCATTGCGATCATGGATCCCTATGGCAATGACGCCGCCCTCAAGGCGATGGCCGACGCCGGGATCAGTGCCTTCGCCATGGAACTGATGCCGCGCATCACCCGCGCCCAGGTCATGGACGTGCTGTCGTCGCAGGCCAACCTCGCCGGCTATCGCGCCGTGATCGAGGGCGCTGCGGCTTTCGGGCGTGCCTTCCCGATGATGATGACCGCCGCCGGTACGGTTCCGGCCGCCAAGCTGTTCGTGATGGGGGTTGGCGTTGCCGGTCTGCAGGCGATCGCCACCGCGCGGCGCCTCGGTGCCATCGTCACCGCCACCGACGTGCGTCCCGCGACCAAGGAGCAGGTCGAAAGCCTGGGGGCCAAGTTTCTCGCCGTCGAGGATGAGGAATTCCGCAATGCCCAGACCGCCGGCGGCTACGCCAAGGAAATGTCCAGGGAATACCAGGCCAAGCAGGCGGCGCTGACCGCTGAACACATCAAGAAGCAGGATGTGGTGATCACCACGGCGCTGATTCCGGGGCGCCCGGCCCCGCGTCTGGTCAGTGCAGCCATGGTGGCTTCGATGCGACCGGGGTCGGTACTGGTCGATCTCGCAGTCGAGCGCGGCGGCAATGTCGAGGGTGCCGAGGCCGGCAAGGTGGTCGAGGTCGGGGGGGTGAAGATCGTCGGCTACACCAATGTCGCCGGCCGGGTCGCGGCTTCGGCTTCCAGCCTCTACGCCCGCAACCTCTATTCCTTCATTGAAACCCTGGTCGACAAAAACACCAAAGAGCTTGCCGTCAACTGGGACGATGAACTCGTCAAAGCCACCGCGTTGACCCGCGACGGTGCCGTCATTCACCCCGGCTTCCAGCCCAAGGCCTAAGGAAATCCGCCATGGAGCATGTTGTCACCGATCCCTTCATCTTCCGGCTGTCGATTTTTGTGCTCGCCGTGTTCGTCGGCTATTTTGTCGTGTGGTCGGTGACGCCCGCGCTGCATACGCCGCTGATGAGCGTGACCAACGCCATCTCCTCGGTCATCGTGGTCGGCGCCCTGCTGGCCACTGGTGTCGACAGCATCTCGAACGGCAGTACCTGGGCGCGCGCCTTCGGCTTCGTGGCGCTGATCTTTGCCTGCGTCAATATCTTTGGCGGTTTCCTTGTCACCCAGCGCATGCTGGCGATGTACAAGAAGAAGGCGAAATAGAAGAGAAATGCACAGACAGGGGCTGGTCTGATCCGCAGCAGTGTTTGCGCGATCGACCTGTCCTTAAGTAGGTTACAAGGAAATAGATGCGATGAACAACGATGTAGCTGCATTGCTTTATCTCGTGGCGGGTGTCTGTTCATCCTGTCGCTGAGGGGATTGTCGTCGCCGGCGACATCGCGCCGGGGCAACCTCCTCGGCATGATAGGTATGGCGATCGCGGTCGCCACCACGCTGGCCGCCCATCCGCCGGCGGGGGCCGGGGCGTGGGCGCTGGTCATCCTCGGCATCGCCATCGGTGGTGCCATCGGTGCGGTGGTGGCGCGGCGGGTGCCGATGACATCGATGCCGGAACTGGTTGCGGCCTTCCACTCGCTGGTCGGTATGGCCGCGGTGCTGGTGGCGGCGGGTGCCTTTTATGCGCCGACCGCCTTTGATATCGGAACCCCGGGAGCCATTCACACCCAGAGCCTGGTCGAGATGTCGCTTGGAGTGGCGATCGGTGCCCTGACCTTTACCGGTTCGGTGATCGCCTTCCTCAAGCTGTCGGCGCGCATGAGCGGTGCCCCGATCATCCTGCCGGCGCGTCACCTCATCAACATCGCGCTGGCGGTGGCGCTGGTGGCGTGCATCGTCGGGCTGGTGGTGACCGGAAACGCCGTGTTCTTCTGGCTCAACGTCATCCTGGCGCTGGCGCTCGGCGTACTCATGATCATCCCGATCGGCGGTGCGGACATGCCGGTGGTGATCTCGATGCTCAACTCCTATTCGGGCTGGGCCGCAGCAGGCATCGGTTTCACGCTGGGCAATTCGGCGCTGATCATTACCGGCGCGCTGGTGGGCTCCTCGGGTGCCATCCTGTCCTACATCATGTGCCATGCCATGAACCGCTCCTTCATCTCGGTGATCCTGGGCGGGTTTGGTGGTGAAACCGCGGCCACCGCGGGTGGCTCGGGCGAGCAGAAGTCGGCCAAGCTGGGGTCCGCCGATGACGCGGCCTTCATCATGAAGAACGCCTCCAAGGTCATCATTGTGCCCGGCTACGGCATGGCGGTGGCGCAGGCCCAGCATGCTCTGCGTGAGATGGCGGACCTGCTCAAGGAGGAGGGCGTCGATGTCAAATACGCCATTCACCCGGTGGCGGGTCGTATGCCGGGGCACATGAATGTACTGCTGGCCGAGGCCAATGTTCCCTATGACGAGGTGTTCGAGCTGGAGGACATCAACTCGGAATTCGCCCAGGCCGATATCGCTTTCGTCATCGGCGCCAATGACGTCACAAACCCGGCTGCGGAAGAGGACAAGACCTCGCCGATTTACGGCATGCCGGTTCTGCAGGTGTGGAAGGCCGGCACGGTGATGTTCATCAAGCGCTCGCTGGCGTCGGGCTATGCCGGTATCGACAATCCGCTGTTCTATCGCGACAACACCATGATGCTGCTCGGCGACGCGAAGAAGGTGACCGAGAATATCGTGAAGGCGATGTAGGGAGCCGGGCAGGAACAGACCCGTCGTTTCCCGGCTTCGCGAAGCGGTCCTCTTCGGCAGGCACGCCCCTGTCCTGAAATCAATGGCCTGGCTGGAGTGATCCAGCCAGGCCATGCGCTGTTCTGAAGACGACGCGAAACCTCGCTGCCCGCATTTCGCATGGAAGGATTGCTCTCGAGGGGGTGGTAGCGGCGGCCTTGAATGGCCGGGAAGGCGCGCGAAGCGGCGCGGTCAGCGCTGCGCCAGGGTTGGTGCGCAAGGCCCGTGCGCAAAGGGTTGGTTTCCTGCGTTTTCCAGCGACCGGGGTGATGGGGTTTCATCCCTCCCGGACAGCGTCGGATCGCTCCCCGCGCCGGCGGATTGCGTCCGGCAGGGACGTCTCAGGATGATCGCAGCCAGTGGCGTTGCCGTCGCGGCGCAGCTGAAGGGTTCCTGAATGATGTTCAAAATTTCGTGAGAGCGGGGCCGAAAAGACTTTTGTGTTTGAGCTGTTTGGCGCATTGTTTAAAATTGGTGCGACTGAAATCCGAGCCAATCCGCGCCCCGGTCTGAGCAGATGCCTGACCTTGAGGTGGCGCGAGTCGGCAGACAGAACGGGGAAGAAACAAAAATGCCGGTCAGGAACTATCTTGCCAGGAGCTATCTTGCCAAGAGTCAGGTTGCCACCATCTTCGCGCTCCTGGCCTTCGCGGCGGCATCGTCCTGTGTCACCGCTGTGCGTGCCCAGGAGGTGAGCGAAGACGAGATTGTGCGAGCCCTGACGCCGCAGGGTCAGGCCCAGCCGATGATGCATCAGGACCAGGGGCCACAGCTCAAGACAAGGGGTCTTTCGACCGGGCCGTCACAGGCGGAACCGGTGCTGCGCACCGATGAGGGCAGGCTCCTCGACAGCCTGCGTGGTCGCCGGGCGCGGACGCTTTCGCTGGAAGAGCGTGAAACCATCGCTGGTATGGTGCAGAACAAACCGAAGATCGATCTGGAGATCAACTTCGACTACAACTCCGCCAATATCAGTGGCCGCTCGCTGCGCTCGGTCCAGGCGCTTGGCCGTGCCCTGACCAATCCCGCGCTGCAGGGCTCGGTTTTTGTCGTCGCCGGCCATACCGATGCCAAGGGCGGCGATGCCTACAACCAGGATCTGTCCGAGCGTCGTGCCGATGCGATCAAGCGCTATCTGGTCGAGAAATACAGAATTGCAGGGACGGATCTCGTCACCGTCGGCTATGGCAAGAGCAAGCTGAAGGATCCGGCCCACCCGCTGTCGGGAGCCAATCGCCGGGTCCAGGTCATCAATATGGAAAACAAGGCGACGGCTTCAAACTGAAGCGGCCTGCCCCTCCCTTTTCCTGATCCTGACGGGGCCGCCGAAGGAAGGCTGCCTCGTGCTGTTCTGGAAAGACTTTGAGGGCCTTGCGGGCAACCGCTTGGGCGTCCTTGCGGGGGGCGCATTGCCCCCGGGCAGACAGGGGAATCGCTGCCGGGGCAGATATGCCTGATTTTCCGCAGCCCTCCTGCCTTGCAATCCGGAGCGATTCTTCCGGGAACGGCTTGCCCGGGAGACAAGCTGTGGCGACAGCAATCACCACAGTTGCGGCTTGAACACCATGAGGAAATAGACTGCCAGCATGGCCAGAAAGGCCGGATAGCCCAGCATTTCCCAGACCAAAGCATGGCGCCAATAAGCGGGCGGCAGCTCCGCCGCGCCTCCCGCCGCAGCCTGGGCGGAAAGCTGCCGCATCCGGATCTGAATCCACACCACCGGCAGCCAGCACAGACCGGCGATGAGATAGAGCACCAAGGAGCCCAGCAGCCAGGGTGCAGTCCACTCCTGTGCCGTGCTGGAGGCCAGCCACAGGCCGGACAGCGGCTGAAAGACGGCGGCCGGTGTGGTGAACCACCAGTCGGCGCGCACCACCAGTCGCGACACGGCGGCAATCGCCGGAACCGATCTCGTGCGATTGACAAAAAACAGATAGAACGCGCTGCCAAAGCCGGTGCCGACCAGCAGGACGGAGGACAGGATATGCAGCGTCTTGACAAACAGGTAGCTGTTCATGGCCGACGCTCCCCGTTGAACAACACAATGAGGATGGCGAGGATCGGCAGATTCTTCACAATCGGGGCGAAGGGGTCGATAAGAAATTCAGGCAGGGCGACCGCCACCAGGGCGGTATAGACCAGGATCAGCGTGAATTGAAACAGCCAGAGTCGGCGGCCGGGTTTGAACAGCGTCGCCAGGCCGAGGGCAAAATCCAGTGCGCAGGCACCATAGAGCGTCACGCGGGCGGCGCTGCCATCGAGCCCGAGCCGCCCCAGCCGCGCCAGACTATCCGCCTGCGGATAGAGGCCGGCGCTGACGAGGGCCGAAACCAGCCACAGCAGCGCCAGCGTGATGCGCAGGAGCTGAGGCTGCCATGCGGCATGCGCCTCGGCACGCAGGGCGGCTGCCTCGTCCTGTGTCACAAAAGTCTCGATGTCCCGGGGCTCCCGGCCGAGCGCCGCCGCGAAGGCCGCCACCTCCGCCGTATTGCCCCGTTGCAGCATGCGCCAGGTATCCGGCGTCAGGGGCGAGCCGGGAACAAGGCCTGCGATGCGCGCTGCGGCGCGCATGATCAAGACCGGAATGCGGACCGCGAAAGCCGGTGCCAGCCCCATTGAGCGTCGATAGGTGCCCAGCATCTCACGGTAGCTCACCTCTGTCCTGCCTGCGACATCAAGGCAGGGCGGGCCCATGGGCAGCGCCGGGTCGAGCAGCCGGGCGACGAGTTCGGCCAGATCGTCGATATGCACCGGCTGCAGCATCTGGTGCCCGCCCGCCGGCAGGAAATGAACCGGCAGGCTGGCCAGCATCCTGAACATGCGTGCGGATGTTCCGTTGGTGCCATAGACCAGCGCCGGGCGCAGCACGGTGGCGCGAAGCGGCATGCTGCCGAGCAGGAATTCATCGGCAGCGTATTTGCTGGCGAAATAGGGCGTTTCGCACGATTGTGCACCGAGCGCCGAAATCTGGATGACGTGCTTCACGCCGTGCATCCGGCAGGCGGCAAAAAGGGCCTGCGGCGCGGCGTTATGGACCTGGGCGAAGCTCTTTGTGCCGCGTTCGGTGAGGATGCCCACGGCGTTGATGAGCGCATCCACGCCCTCGAGCCACAATGCGGTACCGGGGTCTGCCATGTAGTCAATGTCGATCTCTCCGGCGTGGCCGCCCTGCCGCACCCCGCGCAGCACCTGATGGCCGTCCTGTTCGAGTCGTGCCGCAATGGCCTGGCCGATAAAGCCGCGCGCGCCGCACACCAGCACTTTCATCATGCGTTCTCCTGTTACAGGTATTTCTGTAAGAAATGAAATTAGCGGTCAAAAAAAGGGGGCGCCGCGCCTTTGCCGGGCGCCTCAGGTCTTCTTCGGTTTGCGGATGCCGCGACTGATGCGGGCCCCGAGGCCCAGGGTTTTCATCAGGGTTTCGGGTTTGAGGCGCAGCATTTCATCGGACCAGGTGGTCAGGGTTTCGACGAATTCGAGGGTTTCGCGCATGCGCTCCACGCTCGCTTTCGACTCCTGAACGAGTTCCGGGCTCATCAGGAAGTCGCGGAGCGCCGTCAGTGTGGGATCGATCTCGCGCTGGCGGCGGCCCTGCACGATCAGCCTGAACAGTTCCCACACATCCTTGGAGGTTTCGAAGTGTTCGCGCCTTTCGCCGATCATGTGCACCACCCGGGCCAGACGCCAGGCCTGCAGTTCCTTGAGGCTGGTGCTGACATTGGAGCGGGCCAGCGACAGGGTTTCAACAATCTCGTCGGCGGCCAGCGGCCGGTCGGCGAGGAACAGCAGGGCGTGAATCTGCGCCACGGTGCGGTTGACCCCCCAGCGGGAGCCCATTTCGCCCCAGTGCAGGATGAATTTTTCGGAAATGGGAGTGAGCTTCATGAGGGTGTGTCTAGGAAATTCTGAAATTTCTGTCAATAGAGAAATTTGCGGGCCTGCCGCGGCAGTGCCGTCATGTCTGAAAGCCGGCACCGGTCAGCCCGGTCCAGCACGCATCGGCTCGCAACCTGCGTCCGGTCGACGCGGGAGGCCTGTGGGTGCAAAAAAGCAAATAAGGGATGCTCTGGACGGCGCGAAATCGAGCAGGTGCTGCGCGGAGGCGACACAGCCTGTGCCCAGCCCGATGCGGCGCAAGATCGAAGGGGCGTGTTCAGTGGCCGACCCGGGCGAGGCCGCTTCTGGCGGTGTCGTCGCGGGGGTGAAGGCTGAGCGCCTTGCTGTAGGAGGCGGAAGCCTTGGTTCTGTCACCGAGGCGCTCATAGGCCTGTCCCCGCATGGTCCAGACCCGGGCATTGCCGGGGTCGGCATCAATCGCCTCGTCGAGATCGGCGGCGGCTTCCTTGAATTTCCCCAGCGCCAGATAGCTGGTGGCGCGCCCGGTCAGGGGGCCGGGTTTCTGGGGATTGAGGCCATTGGCGGTGGTGAAGTCGGCGATCGCGTCGTCGTGCTGATTGGCGGCCTGGAACAGCAGAGCGCGGCCGAGCAGGGCCTCGGCGTTGTAGGGATCAAGCGTGATGGCACGGTTGAACTCTTCCATCGCCTCGGCGTTCTGGCCGGATTTCACCAGCGCCTGAGCATGGGCGGCAAGGGTGCGGGCTTCGCTGGTGCCGGCAGCGGCGCTACTGGAGGAGCCGTCTGTCGAGGTTGTGGGCGACGGTGCCTTGCTGTCCCCGCCCAGCGATCCCAGATCGAAGGAACAGCCGGAAAGGCCAAGACTGAGCACAGCAAGACTGAGCACAGCAAGACTGAGTACAACGAGGTTGGGCACAACGAAACGGCGGCCAATCCTCGTCCCCGCACGGGTCGGATTGGACCACAACAGGCGAACCGAACTGTGTTCAGGTGGAGGGGAGATCATCTGCCGTCCGCTTGCCGCATCAGCCGGTGACTATTTTAGACGATGGCACGATCGTGAGACAATGCCGCGGACCAAACCGCCTGCGCCTTTCCGCCAGCTGTGCTTTCGAAGATCCCGCCTGAGCCGTTCCCGCTCAGACAGGGCGATCGCTTCTCGCGGATTTCGAACCAGCTTCCCGACGCAGACCCGCGCGGGCCCATCTGGGCTGACCCGATTCGTGGGCTGACCCGATTCGTGGGCTGACCCGATTCGTGGGTTGCTCAGCGCGGTCCGCGCGCCGCCCCGTTCGGGCCACCGCGTCCACCCGCGCCACGCTCGCCAAATGCCGGCTTCGGCTTCATCGGCAACAGGCCTTCGCGCTGCAGTTTCTTGCGTGCCAGTTTGCGGGCGCGGCGTACCGCCTCGGCCTTTTCGCGGGCTTTCTTCTCGGACGGCTTTTCATAGTGGCCGCGGAGTTTCATCTCGCGGAAAATACCCTCACGCTGCATCTTCTTCTTCAACGCCTTGAGGGCTTGATCGACGTTGTTATCGCGAACGAGAACCTGCACGCGGCATCCTCTTTCAGTGGGTCTGGGGGTGAATTTCGGGAACGCCCGAGGTTGTCGCCCTGGCGCTGAAGGCGCGGATGTATCAGACAAATCTGCTTCTGTCCACCGGATGAAGTGGTTTTGCGGCCGCTTCCGGCCCCTTTGGCCCAAGGGGTGCGGCCGCTGTGGCCGTTGTGGCACCGTTTCCCGGCGGCGGTTCAGCCGCGCTTCGGCGTGACCTCGGTGACGTGTCCCATTTTGCGCCCCGTGCGGGCCACCGCCTTGCCGTAGATATGGACGGTGGCGCCAGGCTTGCCGAGCCAGTCGCCGAAGCTGTTGATTTCGTCGCCGATCAGGTTGGTCATGGTGACATCGCCGTGGCGCACGGGTCTGGCGAGCGGCCAGCCAGCTATGGCGCGGATATGCTGTTCAAACTGCGACACCGAGGCGCCGTCGAGCGTCCAGTGCCCGGAATTATGCACCCTTGGTGCGATCTCGTTGACCAGGAGCCGGGCCTTCGCCCCGTCGCCGAGCACGAACATCTCAACCGCGAGCACGCCGACATAATCAAGCGCGCCTGCGATGCGGACCGCGATGTCGCGGGCCTCAGCGGCAAGTTCCGCCGGGATCGCCGCCGGTGCCCGCGACACTTTCAGAATATGGTCGCGGTGCTCGTTTTCGGTGACGTCGTAGCATTCAACCTCGCCATCCCGGGAGCGCGCGGCGATCACCGAGATCTCGCGGGAAAAGGGCACGAAGGCTTCAAGAATGGCCGCCCTGGTGCTGAGGCGGGCCCAGGCCGGGGCGCAATCCTCTGCTTTGCGCAGCAGGCTCTGGCCCTTGCCGTCATAGCCGAAGCGGCGGGTCTTGAGCACTGCGGGCAGGCCTGTTCGAGCACAGGCGCTCTCGAGCTCGTCGAGCGAAGCCACGGCGGCGTAGGCGGCGGTGCCGATGCCGAGGCCGCTGAGGAAGTCCTTCTCGGCGAGGCGGTCCTGGCTGGTCTCCAGGATGCGGCGGTCGGGCAGCACCGGGCGGCGTGCGTCAAGCACCATTGCCGCCGCAGCGGGCACATTCTCGAATTCATAGGTTATGACATCGACATCGCCCGCAAACAGCTCCAGGGCCTCGACATCGGCATATTCGGCGCAGGTGGCGTGGAGGACGACGTCAAAGGCCGGCGAATCGGGGTCGGGCGAGAACACCTGGCAATGCAGCCCAAGTCGCGCCGCGGCCAGCGCCAGCATGCGGCCAAGCTGTCCGCCGCCGAGAATGCCGATGGTGTCTCCGGGTTTCAGCCGGCGCGGCGGCGCCTCCGCGCCCATCTCGATACCGCTCATCTCAGATCCTCGGGCTGTTCGGCCACTGCCTGGGTCTGGGTCTGGCGCCACAGGCGCAGGCGCTCGGCCAGAGCGGGATCGGAAAGAGCCAGCACGCTGGCGGCGAGGAGCGCGGCATTGACGGCTCCTGCCCTGCCGATGGCGAGAGTGCCGACCGGGACTCCAGCCGGCATCTGAACGATGGAATAAAGCGAATCGACCCCCGACAGCGCCCTTGATTCGACCGGGACCCCGAAGACCGGAAGCTCGGTCAGCGCCGCAGTCATGCCCGGCAGATGCGCGGCGCCGCCAGCACCGGCGATGATGACCTTGAAGCCCGCTTCTCTGGCGCCTCTGGCGAAGGCAAACAGCCGCTCCGGGGTGCGGTGGGCCGAGACGATCCGGGCTTGCCATGTCAGCCCCAGCGCGGCGAGCGTGTCGGCGGCGTGGCGCATGGTCTCCCAATCGGACTGGCTTCCCATGATGATGGCGATCGGCGTGGTCATGAAGTGCTCGGAAATTAGACCGCCCGGCCGGTAACGGCCAGATTCGAACCCGGGCGATCAGGGAAGTGAGGCATGGACTTAGCCTGTCTTGGCAAATCGCTGCAAGTCTTCGTCAAAACAAGTCCTGGTTAAAATTTGTTTCCAGCGCGTGCTGCCAGGCGCCGGAAACGGCGCCGGCCACCTCGCTATTCGAGCCCTTTTCAGGATCCCGGCGGCCGCCGTGGCTCCAGGTGGCTCAACCGGATGGGATTGATTCATGGCAAAACGTTTCTGCACGCGTTCCATTTCTGGAAGCGGCTGACTGTGCCCCTTTTTCACCCTGTCGGGGCCACGCCGCCTTCCTGTATGGAGGGTTTCGTGGCGAATGGATGACCATCCCGATTGGAGAGGCGCAATTTTTTGCGGATTTCGAGCCGGGTGAGAACCGCCTTTGTTCGACGTGGACAGTTACGCTAAACAAAGGCCCGCCATGCCCCCAGACTTTTCACATTGGAGAAGGACTTTTTCGCGATCGGCGTGAAGATCTGGTCGACCGGATTTCGCCGAATGCTTCAGGATCAGGCGAGGGGGGCTGGAGTGGCGGATGGAACTTTGTTTGCCTTGTGTTCCGGTCAGGCGATGATGTCAGGGGTCAGCTGGTCTTCAATGAAGGCGATGCGGTCGCGCAGCACCAGTTTGCGTTTTTTAAGCCGCTGCAGCCGCAGGAGATCAACCGCCGGCGACTGCCCGAGCGCGCCGATCGCGGCGTCAAGATCCCGATGTTCCTGCTGCAATCGGGCGAGTTCGGCTTGAAGTTCATCCTTGGTCATGTGCTGGAACCAGATCGCTGGTGGAGGCGCGCCAAGGTAAGGAGATCGGGCAAAACGATTGTCCCTTTCCGGCACCGACAGGATATTTCAAGCAAAACCTGCGTCAAGGCGGCGCACTGGAATCACGGCGATTTCCCCAAAGCTGCCGAGGGCGTCCTGAAAAGCTTGAGGAATTCCTGATTTGCGGCGGTGGCCGAGGTTAAAATCGTTGCCCACCAACATGATGAATCAGTGATATACATCTCCTTTGGCGGATCTCTCGCACGAGATCCGCTCTGACGGATCTATGGAGATTTTCGAATGACAGTTCAGGCATATCTTGTTGAGTTGGAGAGGAAGCACAAGCAGCTTGAGGACGAACTGCACGAGGCGCTGGTGCATCTTTCGACAGACGATCTGCAGATTGTCGAACTGAAGAGGCGGAAACTGATGCTCAAGGACGAAATCGAGCGCATGAAACAGAGTGGCGACACTACGGAGGAATAGCAGCCGCTGGGGAGAGCGAAGACGGATGGGCCGCAAGGGGGCGGAGAAAGGCTCATGGCATCCGCCTGGGGCTTTCGGCCTGTGGAGGCCCGTCATCCGATCCGATCGCAAGGCCAGGTCTCCATCTGGCTGAGGTCTCCATCTGGCAGAGGTTTTGCAGAGGTCCTGGTGTCTGGCGGTGCACTGCAGGAGGGGGCCGCCACCCCCCGGGAGGCCGGGCCCGGGCCGGTGGCGTGCAATCCTTTGAAACCCGCGATCCCTTCAGGCCCGGCCTGGTTTGCGGGTCGGCCTGCCGCTCTGGCGTGTCTTGCGCGCCTGTCAGCGTGGAACCCCGGATATCGCGGCGACATATCTGGCGATCGCCAGCGATGAGGTCAGACCCGGTGATTCGATCCCGAACAGATTGATCACGCCATCAAGGCCATGCTGGTCGGGGCCCTGAATCACGAAATCCTGGGTGGCGACCCCAGGGGGCACGATCTTCGGTCTTATCCCGCTATAGGCCGGCACCAGGGCATGCTCGGGCAGGTCTGGCCAATAGCGGCGGATGGCCGGATAGAAACGCGCTGCCCGTGCCGGATCAACTGCGTAATCCTCGCGATCAATCCATTCGACATCGGGGCCGAAACGGGCCTCGCCCGCCATATCGAGGGTGAGATGGACACCGAGCCCTCCGGGCTCGGGCACCGGATAGATCAAATGAGAAAAGGGCGGTCTGACCCTGCAGCTGAAATAATTTCCTTTGGCGAAAAAAGCCGGTGGGATGTGCTCCGGCGCCAGGCCGGCGATATTGCGGGCGACCTCGGGGGCGTGGAGCCCGGCGGCATTGACGAGGAGGCGACAGGACAGCGTCATTGCAGCGGTGCCGCCGATGGCACAGGCGAGCCTGCCATGCCTGGCTGTGGCGCCCAGGAAAGGAGCCTGAAAGGCGAAGGCTGCGCCATCGGCCTCGGCGTCGCCCTGCAGCGCCAGCATGAAAGCGTGGCTGTCGAGGATGCCGGTGGCGCTGGAGAACAGGGCAGCGCGGCAATCAAGCGCAGGTTCCAGCCGGCGCGCTTCGGTTGCCGACAGCAGCCTCAGACCCTCGACGCCATTGGCCCCGGCCCGCGCCCTGATGCCTTCAACCCGCTCGGCCTCAGGAGCCGTGGTGGCGACGATCAGCTTGCCGATGGCACGATGCGGCACGCCATGCTCCCGACAGTAGCGATAGAGCGCCGGACGGCCTTCAAGGCACATCCGTGCCATCAGGCTGTCTCTTGCATAGTAGATGCCGGCATGGATGACCTCGCTGTTGCGCGAGGAGGTCATGGTGCCGATGGCGGAGGCGGCCTCGACCACGATCACCTCGCGCCCCGCCTGCGCCAGTTGGCGCGCCACGGCCAGCCCGATCACGCCGGCACCGACCACGATGCAGTCCGTCTTTTCCATCTTTGGATCCTGGATGGGCTTCGCAACGCGCAAACGGCCCTCAAAGCGGTTTCCATGCCCGAGAGCGAGGTCGGCGATCAAGCTCGAAAGCGCGGCTCCGGAGCGGATCGGTCTGGCGTGGGGGAGGGATTCTGTTACAGCACATCCGATCGCCAGCCGCCAACCCTGTGGTGGGCCGGCCCGCCACCAATCGGATGATCCGCCGGCTCCGAATTCGGCTGGCGCGACGGACAACGCCGCACAAAACGACACTGGACCGCACAGGAGCTGCCAACATGGCGGAACCTGACGGCAGATTGCCGATCATGGTTGTTGTTGCAATCGGCTCCAATGGGGCACTCAGACGGCAATATCTCCGCACACCGGGGCAGGTGTGCGCAAGAGCAGGCAGGCGGATGCGTGTCCGACCAGTGGGCCGGGCAGTTGCATCTGCAGGGCCAGCCGTGCGTGCCACGTGCCCTTTCGCAGCCGAAGGCATCAAGGAACGGGCATGATTCGATTCCTCCGTAATTTCCTCCGCAGCCCCACCGTCAAGCTCTTTCTGATCGGACTGCTTGTCCTCCTCCTGCTGGTTCCGCTCGGCTGGGTCGGCGACCTCATTGGCGAGCGCGCCAACAACGCACAAAGCGTGCGTATGGAAGTGGGCGAGCAATGGGGGCCGCGGCAGTCCCTGATCGGGCCCATCCTGGTGGTGCCCTATGTGCTGCGGGTCGAGAGTTCCGAAAACGGCAAGCGGGTCCAGAGCAGGATGGAGCGCTTCGGCGTGTTCACTCCGGAAACCCTGGATGTCTCGGGGCAGGCCGACACACGCAAACTGCACCGGTCGATCTACGACGTTCCGGTTTACGACGCCCGCCTGAAATTCTCAGGCCGTTTTGCGCCGGTTCGGATTGCCGAGATTGAGTCCGGCAAGGTTGAGAGCGTGCGCTGGAAAGATGCGGTGATCGTGCTGTCGCTCTCCAAAGTCGCCGGTCTCCAGTCGGTCGGAGCCCTCAAGATCGATGACGGCACCAATATCGCCTTTGCTCCAGGCACCGGCATCAGCAGCACATCGTGGCGCTGCGCCTCCTGCGACAGCGGCATTCATGCCCGTCTCGGTGACGCCGCCAATCTGCGCTCGGGTGCGGACAAGGGCTTCGGGTTCGAGGTTGATCTCGCCTTCAATGGCTCGGTGGCCCTCCAGCTCGCCCCGACGGCGAAGGAAACCCGGGTGACCCTGAAATCCGACTGGCAGTCGCCGAGCTTCCAGGGCCCGTTTCTGCCCAGTGAACGCGAAATCGGGGCGAGCGGTTTCCGTGCCACATGGAAGGTGCTGCAGCTGGCGCGTTCCGGTCCAGGTTCGTGGCTGTTGTCGGAGGGCGGGCCCGAGCGCTTCGCACCCTATCTCTTCGGTGTCAACTTCGTGGATCCGGTCGATTTCTACACGCTCCTCAATCGCGCGGTCAAATACGGCATCCTGTTCCTCGCGACATCCTTCATGACCGTGTTTCTGCTTGAGGTGGTCTCCCGACGTCACGTGCACCCCGTGCAGTATCTGTTGACCGGTATCGCCCTGGTGTTCTTCTACGTCCTTCTGCTGTCACTGGCCGAGCATATGGGGTTCGACAGCGCCTATGCCATCGGAGCCCTGGCCATGGTGGGACTGGTTGCAACCTATGTCGGGGCGGTGATGAAGAGCCGGGGGCGCGGTGTTGTGATGGCCGCCATCCTCAGTTCGCTCTTTGGCCTGCTCTATTTCGTCCTTTGTCTTGAGGATTACGCTTTGCTGGTGGGGGCCCTGATGGGGGTGGTGGCGCTTGCCGTCATGATGTTCGTAACCTTGCGGGTGAAATGGTCGGGAGGGGCACAGCCTCCGGAGCTTCCTCCGCAGGTTGAGGCGTGACGCTTCGCCTGGCCGGCACTGCCGGGCGGTGGGGCAGGGCGGATGGAACCGACAGTTCCGTCCGCCGTCACTTCCGGGATCCTGCGCGACGGTGGCGAACAGTTGGGTCGGCCCTCTGGATCGCCTGCGCCGGGCGGCATCAAAAAGACCGTTGCCTCAAGGCTCCCCCTTAGGACCAATCTCCCGGCGCGCTGTCGCGTCAAAAAAATGGTGAGGAAGCTGCGGGGTCCGGTCGTGATGCGGCGGCGGTCCTTTGTGTCGGACGATCATCCCCTCGCACGCCCCCACGGATGCCGATGCCGCAAAGCGCGGCAATTGCAGGATCCCGGGAGCGGATAATCTCGCGACGATGGTAACGAAAACGGTCCTGGGCCGGCGGTCGGTCCGCGGCGAGAGGGGGGGGGCAGAAAATCCGGAAACTCAAATTTTCATGATATATTACAATATCTTACGCGGACTCCCCAGGTTCTTTGGCGGTGTTTTCTGAATTTCATTGCCGGCCCCCTGACTTCCAATTGCCATTCTTCTGGCTCTCATTGTCATGACTGGTACCAGTGACCGGAGGGGTGATGTGTACGAGCGGTTGATCGAACGTCGGGTGGGGATGCTTTGGCTGATACGCCGGTAGTTCTCATCGTTGGGCCGCGGCGGGCAGGCAAGACCACCCTTGTCCGGAAGATGGGAAATGCGGGACGAGCCTATATCACGCTTGACGACCATACGTTCCTTACGGCGGCGCAAGCTGATCCCGCAGGGTTCGTTCGTGGTCTTGACAAGGCGACGATTGACGAGATCCAGCGTGCGCCCGATCTGTTGTTGGCAATCAAGATGTCCGTGGATGAGGATTACCGGCCAGGCCGCTTTCTCCTGACCGGATCGGCGAATGTGCTGACGTTGCCGAAGGTTTCCGATAGTCTTGCCGGACGAATGGAGACACTCCGAATTTTGGCCTCTGGCTCGTGCGGAGATCGCAGGCAGACCGCCGACCTTTCTGGATCGTCTGTTCGCCGGGAAACTGCGGGGGGATGGGGGAGCGGTCCTTGGCGATGATCTGTTCAATCCCGTTCTGCTTGGAGGGTTTCCAGAAGCGATCAACCGGGCAAGTGAACGGCGACGGCGGGGTTGGGCGTCGGCCTATCTCACGTCTGTGCTGACCCGTGATCTCAGGGATATCGCTGAGGTTGAGAAGCTGACGGAATTTCCGAAATTTGTCAAACTTCTTGCGGAACATTCCGGACAACTGGCAAACTACTCGCAGTTGGGCGGGGGCATCAATGTGAGCTATAAGACATGCCAACGCTATATCGCGCTGTTGGAGCAGATATTTCTCGTTGCAACGGTGCAGCCATGGTACAACAGCATGATAAAGCGGATTATCAAAACGCCGAAAGTGCATTTTCTTGATTCGTGCCTGCTGGCTGTGGCTCGAGGATTGAGCATGGATCGGCTGAAGGGCAATCGGGAAGCATTCGGGCCGTTGCTGGAGAGTTTTGTGTTCTCCGAGGTCATGAAGCTCGTCACGGCATCGGACATGCGGCTAAGTCCCTATCATTTTCGCAACCAGCAGATGCACGAAGTCGACATCGTGCTGGAGCGCGATGACGGAACGGTTTGCGGCATTGAGGTGAAGGCGTCCGCAACCGTGAAATCAAACGACTTCGCTGGGCTTCGATGTCTCGCGGAAGTCTGCAAAGACCGCTTCTGCTTTGGTGCGGTGCTCTATGACAGCGCCAATGTCGTACCCTGCGGGGATCGGCTGGCTGCGGTGCCGATATCGGCATTGTGGAGCTGAGGGCGGGTTGATCCTAAGCAGCTGCATCCTGGAGGATTTGTGAGCGGACGCCGGCTTCGGCCTAAAAGCGCCTGGGCGGGAATCGTCGCAGCGACGATAGAGCCGACGACGGTCGCACGGGAAGGGAGCCGCTCGATGAGTTCAAGCTTCGACCGATTGGTGCAAGGACCATGGAACCGTGCGTGAGCCGTCTGGAGAGCCGTTGATCTGGATGCCGATTGCTCTTGCGATTGCGTTGGCATCAAGGCTGCCTTTGATCCGTCCGCTTTCAGCTATTCCGGTGCGGCTCGTCTGATTTTCGAGCCCGGGAGGGAGGTCTTGCTGAACGGGTCTGCGTTCGTGCCGATGTCGCATATTTCCACGACCGAAACCGATTCCGGGTGACAAAACGCACTTGATCGGGTTTCTGCCAGCAGGAACGAATTGTGGTCGGGCGGAATGGACGCAACGCTGGTTTGCGCAGATCTCTCACGCCTTCGAGGTGGAGGAACAGCCTGACCACGAGGTGACTCCTCGAAGCTCTGCTGTTGCTGTGCGTCATACGCTGGACCGCGGTGATGAGGTGCGAGGCGTTGTCCGTGGATCGGCACCTGTAAGGGCGTTTAACGCCCTTGCGTTTGAGGGACAGATCAAGGCGCGGAGCTGGGCGGGTTTGGTGGTGGCGGCCGGTCCCCTGGTTCGGCGTACAGGTGCCCGCCATCCGCCGTTCTTCCAGAAATGGGATCTCACAGTGGAACCTGTGCCCAGGAGCGACAAGCGCACAGTTCGGCTTGCGCTGGCAGCGTTGTCGATGTTGAACGGATCCGGGCAGGCGACGCCGAAGGGCGTGGCGGCCTGTGCGGTGTCCGGGCGAGCTGCCGCATCCGGGCCATTTTCGGGCGGTGACGTTGCGTGGTGGCGGTTCGCGTTGCGGGAGGGCCAGCGGGGTGTCGGAACGGGAGGCGAACTCCCCTGACACGGTGTGCACAAGGTAAGCCTCGCCCTGAATTGGCCCGGCAGGACCCAAGCCCGGCCCAGGTTTCCATCGGCGGGAGCAGAGCTTTGAGGTGCTGAGAGCCGGCCGCCAGCGCGCGAACTGGCGAATCGCGCGCGGATGGGCCAAGCTTCGCGAACGAAACGCGAAATCAGGGCGCGGTCGGAACTGTTTTGCCGGCGGGAGGTTATTTCTGCATTTTGCGAAGGGCCAGAATTTAATCGGTGGTTCGATTTTGTGGCGAGAGCGGGTATAATGGTGATGGCGACGATGTGTATCCGCTGTTGCGTTGATGGGCTCAGGAAATGACCGAGGAACCTCAGGGGACCACGCCGGCAGTGGCCCCGCCGTTGTTGCGGATCGAGGGTGTGGTGAAGACTTTCGGCTCTTCCCGCGCCGTGGACGGGGTGTCGCTCGACATCGAGGCGGGGGAACTTTTTATCCTGCTTGGTCCCAGTGGTTGCGGCAAGACCACGCTTTTGCGGATGCTTGCTGGCTTCGATGTGCCCGACCAGGGGCGCATCCTGCTCGACGGCGGGGATATCGCTTCCGCACTGCCGCACAGGCGCCCGATCAACATGATGTTCCAGAATTACGCTCTGTTCCCCCATCTGTCGGTGTTTGAGAACATTGCCTTCGGCCTGAAACGGGCTGGTGCGGTCCCTGAGGAAGTCGCGGCGCGGGTGGCGGAGATGGTGGCGCTGGTCAGGCTTGAGGGGCTGGAAAAGCGCAAGCCCGACGAACTCTCCGGCGGCCAGCGCCAGCGCGTGGCGCTGGCCCGGGCCCTGGCCCGGCGCCCGCGCCTCTTGCTGCTCGATGAGCCGCTGGCGGCGCTCGACCGCAAGCTGCGCGAGAACACCCAGAGCGAATTGATGGATCTGCAGCGCCGCCTCGGCATGACCTTCATCATCGTCACCCATGACCAGGAAGAGGCGATGCGGATGGCGAGCCGCATCGGCGTCATGGATGCCGGTCGCCTGCTTCAGGTGGCGACGCCGCGTCAGCTTTATGAGGCGCCAAAGTCGCGCTGGGTGGCCCGCTTTGTCGGCGACGTCAATCTGTTCGAGGGCGCGCTGAAGGGGCGCAGTGAGGGCAAGCTGAGCATTGCGACAGCGGATGCCGGGGAGTTGCGGGCGATCGGGCAGGCGGGAGGAGCCGCGGGATTGGCGGTGGCCATCCGCCCCGAAAAGGTGCGCCTGGAACCGCGCGGAACCCAGCATTGCTTTGCCGTCAATCAGTTCGAGGGCGTGATTGCGGAAATCGGCTATCTTGGCGGCCGCACCGTCTACAAGGTCCGACTGGCCTCCGGCGCGGTATTGCAGGCCTCGATGATCAACGCGGTGCGCCTTGAGAACGATCCGCTGGGCATCGACCAGCCGGTGCTGGCCTCTTTCTCTCCCTATGACTGCGTGGTGCTGGAACAATGAGTGCAGGACGCCTGTTTGCGCGCCCGGCGCGCCTTGCCGCCATCCTTCCGTTTCTGTGGCTGCTGCTGTTCTTCCTGGTGCCGTTCGGCTTTGTGGTCAAGATCAGCCTGTCGCAGACCGTGATCGCCCAGCCTCCCTACCAGCCCGTATTTGATCTGTCGGCCGGCTTTGAGGCCTTCAAATCGGCGCTTTCGATGTTGTCCTTCGACAATTTCAGGCTGCTGTTTTCTGATCACATCTATGTCCTGGCCTACCTGCGCAGCATCCTGGTTGCCGGAGTGGCCACCGCGATCCTGCTCCTGATCGGCTACCCAATCGCCTATGGCATGGCGCGGCTGCCGAAACGGTGGCAGGCTGTGGCCATGGTGCTGGTGATCGTGCCGTTCTGGACCTCGTTCCTGATCCGCATCTATGCCTGGATCAACATCCTCCAGCATGACGGCCTGCTCAACAGCGTCCTGATTTCGCTGCATGTGGTCAATTCGCCCGTGGTCTGGCTCTCCACCGACAGCGCGATGTATCTCGGCATGGTCTATTCCTATCTGCCCTTCATGATTCTGCCGCTTTACGCCACGCTGGTGAAGATGGAACCGGCGCTTGAAGAGGCGGCCTGTGATCTCGGGGCGCCGCCCTGGAAGGTGTTCTGGCTGGTGACTTTTCCGCTGTCGCTTCCGGGCGTCGGAGCGGGGGTGTTGCTGTGTTTCATCCCCCTGGTTGGCGAGTTCGTCATTCCCGACCTTCTGGCAGGATCGAGTGCGCCGATGATCGGTCAGATGCTGTGGCTTGAATTTTTCACCAACAAGGACTGGCCGGTGGCTTCGGCCGCAGCGGTGGTGCTTCTCATCGTGCTCCTGGCCCCGCTCCTGTTCTACCAGCGACTGCAGCGGCGCCAGCTCGGGAAGGCCGGACCGACGTGAAGGAAAAGCGTCGGCGTGAGGTGAGGCAGGTGGCATGGTGCGGGTTTAAGGGTTGAAGAGGGCTGACATGGCGAGGCTGTCGCGATTCAATATGGTCTCCCTGGCGCTGGGCCTGGCCTTTCTCTATCTGCCGATCCTCATCCTGGTGGTGTACTCCTTCAATGCCTCGCGTCTGGTCACAGTGTGGGGCGGATGGTCGCTGCGCTGGTATGGGGAATTTTTCAACGATCGCGCCATGCTTGAGGCGGCCTGGATGAGTTTGCGGGTAGGCCTGTGTTCGGCCACCCTGGCCACCTTCATCGGCACCATGGCTGCGGTTGCGCTTTCACGCGGTCGGCAGTTTCGCGGGCGTACGCTGTTCTCCGGCATGCTCTATGCACCCCTGGTGATGCCCGAGGTGATCACCGGACTGACATTGCTGCTGCTGTTCGTGGCGCTCAATGCCGAGCGCGGCTTCTGGACTGTGACCATCGCCCACAGCACCCTGACCATGTGTTTTGTCACCGTGGTGGTGCAGTCCCGTCTCGGCACGATCGACCGCTCCCTGGAGGAGGCGGCGATGGACCTGGGCTGTGGCCCGGTGGCAGCCTTAGCCAGGGTGACGCTGCCACTGATCGCGCCGGCGATTGTGGCGGGCTGGCTGCTCGCCTTCACCCTGTCGCTCGACGATCTCGTCATCGCCAGTTTCACCACCGGCCCGGGTTCGGCAACGCTGCCGATCCGCATCTATTCCGAGGTCCGGCTCGGGGTGAAGCCGGAAATCAACGCCATCTGCAGCCTGATCATTGCCCTGGTGGCGCTGATCGTGGTCGCTGCCTCGCTCGGTGCCAAGCTGCACCAGCGGGCGCGTTAGGCTTTACAGGGGCGAAAAACGTGCGGGCAAGAAATGCACGGGACCGCCCGCATGGCCGGTTTCTGCCGTGATCAGAGAGAAATGCCAGTCCGCCTCGACGCGCTTCGGGGCAGCCGGGAAAGGAGTGCGCGCAAGGGGCCGGGATTGGAGGGGAGCGAGTTTGACGGTTCTCTGTAAATGGCCGCTCTCCATTTGGCACGTCACGGCGGAAGGGCGGAAGGCAAATCACGGGATTTCCGGATCCTGCTTCTGGCAGATTTCGTTTTGGGTGGGTGGCCGCTTCGTTTCGGGATGATGTGGCGAATCTGAGATTGCAGCAAGAGAGTTATCTTGCTGATATTACACGTTTTTTCCTTTTAACCTGGGTGGGGTGGACATGCTGCCAAACAGATTCTGTCATTTTGGCTTGGCTGGCGCGCCGATGACCGTGTCGCCAGATTTGGCAACGTTTCTCACCACGAGAAGCGTGACGATGACGCAGGGACCCATGCAGAATATCGCCAGATTGGAGGGGGGGCCGCCGAACATGTCGGTGAGAATCAGCACGCCGTGGCCGGTGTCGGCGCGCTCCTCCGCCGCAATGATATCGCCCCGACAAAAATCGGAATCGTCGTCGGCTATGCATACGGATCGGAAAAGGAAGTTCTGCAAAGACATGCGCGAGCTATTCGGGACCTTCGCGGGCCAGTACGTTAGAGACGCGAGCTGCATCGAGATGGCCTTTTGGTCAGAGCCGCCCAGGTTCGAGCATCCCGATCTCCCATTTGTTCAAGCTTGGGTCCTCGAATTGGTGCTTTCCAGCGCCGGCCGGGTCCACGTGGTGACCTGGACGGACGACGATGGGGAATCGAGACTCCATCTTTTGGCGGATCGGGGGGAAACCTTGGAATGGTCTGGCTCTGAAGGAGAGGTATCGATCTATCGATATAGCAGGCTGGCTGAGTTTCCGCGCAAGAAGATCGAGTGGGTTGATCTCAGCGTTGATAATGCAGGCCGCATTCTGGAGATTCGTCTCCAGGTAGCTGGAGCAGGCATTCATCTTATAGCGGGTGAGGTCGAAGAGGGAACGGACGGGCTCACGGCCAGAAAAGGCGATTTGATCGTCCTGATATTCTTCAACGATGATGCACTGGGCCGGACGAGATTCGATACACCCATCTAACTAACTAATGGTCGAAAATGACGCGAACGACATCTTCGGACATTGACGCCGCAAGGTTTGGCCGGATGCTTGTAAGATAACAGATCACCGTGCTTTGACGATGTCTCTCGATATCCCTGATCAACTCAATTCTCTGTTGAAAATTCATGGATTTCCCTCAATTCCTGCGATGTGCAAGGCCGGCGAACACCCGAACATCGCCCATTGCCGTCCTTTCTTTGAGATCGGACGCGTGCGGTGGTTCAGTTGCGGCAGCCGCAAGCATCGTGACGAAAGAGAACTCTCAAACCGGCAAATGGTTCCCGGCATTGTGAGCGCGGCGGGAATTTTCCTTCGAGGGGCGTGGCCATGACCGGTTTGGGCGGGGCCAAAAGCGGCGGGTCAGCCCTGTAGGGGGCGCTTACGAGAACTGGGGATTGGGTTCCCGTTCCCGGGACATTCGCCTGGGCCAGTCTCTGGTCCGGAAAGGCACAAGCGCATGGAACCTGGTTGGGTGTTGCGTCGGCACCGCAGAGTTGATCCAGGCGGGGATGGAAATGACGTTGATTGATTGTCGCAAAGCGAAAAGTGACGAAGCCCTGCCGTCGGCAAGCGCCGCCGTCTCTGTTGGCGGCACAGGGCAGAGCTGAAAGGCGGACCGCGGAGCCTGGGAGGCCGGGAAAAATCAGGGGGAATCGCTTCCCGGGGGATGTGTTCGATTTTGCTCAAACCGCGGAGCAATCCGGGACGCGACGATTCGGTGAACGGCTCCCAAGCCGTCGCGTCCGCTTCGTCAGTGCGATGGTGTGTCGCTGGCTGCGGGTTTGTCGTCGTCGGGCGGTTTGGTCTCGGATCCCGGCTTGGCGATCAGATTTTCAATCGCCGAGCGCACCGCGTCCTGGGTCTTGGGGTCCTTGAGCGCATCCAGGAGCTGTTTGGAAGCCTTGGATCGCCGCAGCAGGCTTTCAGCATCGGGGAAGATCGTGGGGTCGTCCCACGGTCCCTGGAGCTTGAACTTGAGTTCAAAATCGGATGCGCTGGTGAGGCTGGCGACGCCGTCGAGGTCATATTCGCGCAAGGGCACCGAGATGGTGCCGGACAGGGTGATGCGTGCGGTCGGCCCCTCAATGTGGATATCGTCGGTGGTGGCGATGCCGTCGGCGAAACGCACGGCGATCACGAGGTCGTCGAAGGCGGTGGTGCCGCCATCGAGGCGGGGCGGGGACAACGGGCGCTGTTCGAGGCGCTTGAGGGTCTGTCCGACATCAATCCCTAAGATCCTGCCGTCATGTCCGTTGATGGTGGCGCTGCCGTTGAGCGTCTGCACCAGGTCGAAAGGACTGGAGCCTGACGCCGAAAGCGTGACGTTGATATTGCCGCGTCCGGCCAGGCGGCCGATCCTGAACCACTCGCTGGCGCTTTCCTTGAGATCGACGTCCTTGAACTGGAGCTGGGCCTTGATGTCGACATTGGCGCTGGAGCGGGCGATGACCAGGGAACCATGGGCGATGCCGCCATAGACCTGGGCCTCGCCCACCGACAGCGCCAGGGTGCCGTTGTGCAGATTGGCGCCGAGCGCGGTGCGGCCGAGTTTCGAGGCTCCGATCGTGAGCTGGGCGGCCGACAGGCGCATATCGAGGTCGGTCGCCGACAGGCCGTTGAGGTCGAAGAGCTGCCGGTTCCAGTCGTGCGCTCCGGTCGCGAGCAGGCGGAAGGTCGAGATATAGGGTGTGAAGTCGAGCGCATCGGCGGCCAGCGTGGCCTGGAGCATGCGCCGGTTGTTGTTGGAATAGCTCATGACGCCCTCGGCGGCATTGCCGTCGAGTTCGACATTGACATTGGTCAGGGCCACCGATCCGCCGACCAGGTCGGCGCGGGCCTTGAGGGTGAAGCGCCCGAAGCCGCTGCTCGCCGGGGGCGGCTGGCCGAGCCAGCGCAAGGCATTGCGCAGCGAGGGGCTGTCGATGGTCAGCATGCCGCCCAGGATCGGGCTGGCATGGTTGGCGATGTTGCCGTCGAAGGCCATCTTGAGCGGGGCGCTGGAAATGCGCGCCTTGACCCCGGAGCGGTCGCCGACCAGGATGGCGGCGAAGTTGCTGAAGCTGATGGATCCGTCGACGCGCTCATCGCGCCAGTCGAACTGTCCGGTAGCGGCGAAAGAACGCGAAATCGAAGGCCAGGCCAGTGCCAGATTGATGTCCTGGAAGGTCTCGATATGGCCTTTGGCGTCCTGATAATCGAGCACGCCATTGGCAATGCGGATCTCGGAAAACGAGGGCTGGTTGACAGCGTCCGGCTTCATCGTGCGTGCCACGGTCTCAATGAAGGGGGTCCAGTTGCTCTCGCCATTGGGCTTCATGGTGACGCGGATATGCGGCTCGGACAGCAGGAGGTCGGAGATTTCGAAGCGCTGCAGGAGAAGCGGCAGCAGATGCAGTTTGGCCTTGAGCACCTCGACATGAAGGGTGGAGGCGCTGTCGCCGTCGGGGCCTTTGAGGTCAATGTTATGGAAGGAGGCGTAGGCGGCCGGAAACAGCGAGACCTCGACGGTACCGCCGACATTGACCTCAAGCCCGGTGACATCGCGGATCTGGTCCTGGACCGCTTCGCGCAGCGCGTCGCGGTTGATCAGCCAGGAGGTCGTGACCATGATCGCCGGGATCAGGCACAGCAACACCGCCACCGGCGTCCCCAGTCGCTTGATTCCTTGAGCGATTGACAATGGCGTGTCCTGATGATGTCGCGAAGGGGGCGACGAATACGAAACCCGGGCGGTGTGGCGAACCGCGTTCCATGCGGCCTTGTGCTTAAGTTGGCTGCTTTTCTTGTCGCTTTCAAGGCCGACCCGGCTTTGAGTGCGCTCCGCTCCTGCCATGTCCACCGTGATGGCCGGGCTGGCGTGTCATTTCCGGCTGGCGTGTGCTGGTGGGAGCGCCAGGGGGAGCGGCAAGGCCGGTGGGCACGGTCGGGAGCGCAAAATGCGCGCTGTCGCCCTTTATCGGGCCTCAAAAAGTCCAGGGTCTGTTGCCTTGCGGATCCGCTGCCTTGCGGAGCTGTCGCGGCGGCCGGCGGCGGCAAGCCCGCGCGGGTGGCCCGGGCCGTGCCGGGTGCCGGGGCTTGCGCATTGACGGGCTTGTCGCCTAAGAAGCTGCGGCAAGCTGAGGCTTGCGACGCGGGCGGCAGCCTCGCCGCACAAGCCTTGCAGATTTCCTCCTTTCAGCTTTGGTCCTCAAGGACTGATTTCAGGATCCCCCGCATGAACAAGGTTTTTCCCGACGCCAAGGCGGCTCTCGAAGGCATCCTGAAAGACGGCATGACCATCATGTCGGGCGGTTTTGGTCTCTGTGGCATCCCCGAGGTGCTGTCGGATGCCATCCGCGATTCCGGGGTGAAGAACCTCACCGTGATCTCCAATAATGCCGGTGTTGATGGCATCGGCCTGAGCCGGCTTCTGGAAACCCGCCAGATCCGGAAGATGATCTCGTCCTATGTCGGCGAGAACAAGCTGTTTGCCCAGCAGTATCTTGCGGGCGAGCTGGAACTGGAATTCAACCCGCAGGGCACGCTGGCGGAACGGATCCGGGCCGGCGGAGCCGGCATTCCCGCCTTTTTCACCCGGACCGGGGTCGGAACCCTGATCGGCGAAGGCAAGGAAGTGCGGGAATTCGATGGCGAGAAATATCTGATGGAGCGTGGCCTGTTCGCCGATCTCGCCATCGTTCATGCCTGGAAGGGGGACAGCGCAGGCAATCTGGTCTATCGCAAGACCGCGCGCAATTTCAATCCGATGATGGCGACCGCCGCCCGCATGACGGTTGCCGAGGTCGAGTATCTGGTGCCGGCGGGCGAAATTGATCCGGACCATATTCATACGCCCGGCATTTTCGTCAAACGCATGATCGAGGTCGGCAACGCCAGGAAGCACATCGAGTTCCGCAACACCCGCCCGCGTCCTGCCGCCTGAGTCTGCCTTGAGTCTGCGGATGGCCCGGACCACGGCTCCAGAACAGCGGATCCAGAGCCGGGGTCTTCAGGAGTTT
This sequence comes from Alphaproteobacteria bacterium, assembly GCA_009781045.1. Classification (GTDB taxonomy): domain Bacteria; phylum Pseudomonadota; class Alphaproteobacteria; order Rhizobiales; family Xanthobacteraceae; genus Bradyrhizobium. The sequence goes on along the minus strand of WQYW01000037.1, from coordinate 11,726 downwards.
TACCGGAAAGTTCAAGCCCGGGAACGGGATCCCCACTGCACCTTGCGGCATGACGCATAATCGATCAGGAGAGTCCTATGGCCTGGAGCCGTGAACAGATGGCCGAGCGCGCTGCCAAGGAACTGCGCGATGGTTACTACGTCAATCTTGGCATCGGCATCCCGACGCTGGTCTCGAACTTCATTCCCGAAGGTGTGCTGGTCAGCCTGCAGAGCGAGAACGGCATGCTGGGCATGGGGCCGTTCCCCTATGAGGGCGAGGTCGATCCGGACCTCATCAATGCCGGCAAGCAGACCGTGAGTGAATTGCCGTCGACAAGCTACTTCTCCAGCGCCGACTCCTTCGGCATGATCCGCGGCGGCCATATGGATCTGTCGATTCTCGGTGCCATGCAGGTGGCGCAGAATGGCGATCTCGCCAACTGGATGATCCCCGGCAAGATGGTGAAGGGGATGGGCGGGGCGATGGATCTCGTCGCCGGCGTCAAGCGCGTCGTCGTGGTGATGGAACATTTCGCCAAGGACGGCCCGAAACTCCTCAAAAAATGCGCCCTGCCGCTGACCGGGGAGCGTGTGGTCGATATGGTGATCACCGATCTTGCGGTGTTCACCATCGACAAGCACGGCGATGGCGGCATGGTGCTGACCGAACTTGCCGACGGTGTCTCGGTCGAGGAGGTGCGGTCGAAGACCGAGGCCGACTACCGCGTGGTGCTGACCGCGGAACAGCACGGCCGCCCTGAGCCGCGCCGGTAATCCGGGAAAAAGCCGCAAAAAGACACGAGGTCCTGACCGACAGGGCCTGGCTGGCAGGGCCTGGCTGGCAGGGCCGATGATGGATCCGGCTTTTTTGCCGCGGCTTTTGAGCCTGCCTTAAGCGGGTGGCTTTGAGGTGGGCCCTTGCCGGTTTTTTTTAAGGCTTTGGCGCTTTTGCGGGATGGCCGAAGGAGTCCTTTGCGCAGACATGCTTTTGCGGGACTGCGCCAGGGGGCACCAGGGCTCCTCAGCTGCGTTTTGCGGGCGGGCGCGCGATAGCGAGCGCGCGCCAGCGGCTGCCGACCAGCAAAGGTCCATAGGCCACGGCATAGCCGAGAAAGGCTATGGCCCAGCCGAAGGCGGCGATATGGAACATGGGTTCGGTGTGGCTTGACATCAGGGCAGCGGCGATGCGCGCCAGTGCCGCCACCACAATCGCGACATAGATGACATGGGTGGCGACCGAGGCGCTCAGCGTCTGTCCGGTATGGCCGAGGCTGGCGCGTGTCATCACCGCCAGCGTCATCGTGCCGGCCGCGCCCGCCGTCCAGGCGTGGATACCGGCGCTCACCGGCACCGAGCCGAACACACTGGCGGCGGTGAGCAGGAATCCGATCGGCACGAAGGCATAGGCGACATGGAGGATCAGGACCAGGCGTTCGCGGCCGGTGCGGTCACCGGCCCAGCGCGCCAGCCGCACCACATGGGCGATCCCTGCCAGCACCATGCCGGCGCCCGTGATCATGCTTGCGGGGTCAATGACCCAGGCCAGCAGCACGAGGGCGGAAAGGGCGAGTGTGGCGCCGTCGAAACGGCTGAAGGGGGTCGGCAGCCGACCAGGATTTTCCCGGACCAGCCAGTTGCGGGTGAAGCTTGGAATGATGCGGCCGCCGATCAGGCAGATCAGGAGCAGGACGGAGCTGATGCCGAAACGCAGGCTGTAGTCGGCGTTGCCCTGGAAATGTTCCTCGAGATGGAACCAGATATTGGCGATCAGCAGTGCCATCACCAGAGAAATCACCCGCAGGTTACGCCAGTTGGCGCCGGCGACGATCTCGCGGGTGGCCGCGGCAGCGAACAGAGTGAGAAAGGCGGCGTCAACCACCATTGCCGGGATCCAGCCGATATAGCCTGAGAAGGTCACTGCCAGACGCCCGGCCAGCCACACCATTGCCAGCACCACCAGAGGGGCGCCCCGGATCGGCAGTCGCCCGGTCCAGTTGGGAATCGCCGTGAACAGGAAGCCGGTGATCACCGCAGGCAGGAAGCCGAACAGCATTTCATGGATATGCCAGTCGAGCGGGATGAAGGTGGTCGGAATCGGGACCTGATGGTGAAAGGCCACCAGCCAGAACACCACACTGGGTCCGGTCTGCAATGCGGCAAGGAGGAAAAAGGGGCGAAAGCTGTTGGCAAACAGCGGCCAGCCCGGGGAAGTGCGGGAAGAGGACCCAACCACGGCGAAAAACTCCGGTTAACCAGGTGTCGGCAGAAAATATAGCCCGGGTTGTGAAGGAATGGGAACAAAGACCGGGGCTGCAGCACAGCGCAGTTGGCGCGGCAGCGCCGCGGCGCCGCCCCGACAGGCGGCTTTTAAAGCCACATCAAGTGGTTGGCGTCCTTGAAGGGAGTGCGGGAAGTCTTTATCATCGGGCGCGAACATACAGTGCACGCCGCCACGACATCGGTAAGCCAGGGGAGGATCCCGCGGCTTTCCCGCTGCGGGGGGCGGAGTGTGAGGGCGAAGTCGGGTAAGTCCTGGGGGGGACCGCCTGGTTTGCGGCTCTCCGGACTCAAAGCCGGATCCCGCCCTCAAGGCGAGGTCGGTGCACTGTATCGGAGATTTGGGGCGTGCCCGGAACTTCCGGGTCGAGGAAGCAGGATGGCAAAGGTCGACACGTCGCTGGTTGCGGACTTGCCGCTTTTTGCCGGTTTCAAACCGGAAGAGGTGGAGGAGATCCTGCGTGAGGCGCGTTCGGCGCGCCATCCGCGAAACTCCACCATTTTTGAACAGGGCCAGGACGCTCACTCTTTTTTCCTGCTGCTCCACGGCCATGTCCGGGCGACCAAGACCACCCCCACGGGCGAACAGATCCTGGTGCGGTATATTGCCACCGGAGAGACCTTTGGTCTGGCGATGGCGATCGCACTGACGCATTACCCGGCGACCGCGACCGCGGTCGACGACAGTGTGGCGCTGGCGTGGCCGACCGTGACCTGGCCGAGATTGCTGGAAAAATTTCCCGGCCTTGCCGTCAATACGCTCCAGACCATCGGCTCGCGCCTGCAGGAGAGCCATACGCGGATGCTGGAAATGTCGACCCAGCAGGTCGAGCAGCGCGTTGCGCACGCGCTGCTGCGTCTGGTCAAGCAGTCGGGCAAGAAACTCGGCCATGGCATCGAAATCGACTTTCCGATCAGCCGCCAGGACATTGCGCAGATGACCGGCACCACACTTCACACCGTCAGCCGCATCCTGAGCGCGTGGGAACAGCTCGGACTGGTGGAGAGCGGCCGCCAGCGCATCATCCTGCGCGAGCCGCACCGCATTTTTCTCCTCAGTGAGCAGAATTCCGGTGCGGCCAACATCGACCGTCGGTAGTTGGTGCGCGAGGGATGATCGCGCACCTCAGTCGGAACCGGGAGAGAGGGAAACTATTTCGGGACAGTCGCAGCGCTGCGCCCAGGTGAAGGTGCCGGGTCGGTCAGGCAGGTACGCAGCCGCACAGTGCCTTCAGAAAGGACTCGCAATCAACATTATGTTCCCGGCAGGCATCCTCAACGGTGTGGAAGCAGCCGACCGGGCACCCGACGCATGCCATCTTGAACTCAAGAAAGGCGCGGATGGTGTCCGGCGAGGAGCGCATGATGTCGTCGACGAGATCATCAGATCGGAAATGCATGAGTGTCTCCGTTCCAATGCAACGATAAGGGGATCGTTGAAGGTCTCTTTGTTGAGGCGCAAGTTTGATGCATGGTTCCCCCTTACGGCGTCCCGCGGGGCCGGGTTCCGCTGCGGGTCCTCAAAGCCTTACGGCATTAAGTTGTGCGGGAACAGGGCCTCGGTCGTGCCAACCTTGCCCCAACTCCTTGTGGGTTCGCAATATCGGCAGAGCGGTATCCTGAAGCGCAGGTTGTGGATTAGGTTACAATCTACCACAGGTTGTGTCCGACAGGCTGCAGCTCCAGGCGCTTCCGGCCTTTGGTTAAAGGGTTAAGGACATGTGTTCGCCATATGTTCAAGCTGGCGGCATGAGATAAATCAGGTTGAAATCGATCGGGATTAACAGGAATTAATATTTGACTCATGCGTCGTCACATCCTGCCGCCCTCGGGTTCTCGGACGACGTTGTTTCATCGTGCGCTGCCGCATGACTCCGGGTGTAGGGATCGGGGCGCGAGCGCAGGTGCAGGTGGCGGGAACTCTGGAAGGTGCGATTTCGCAAAGCGCGCGCACCGTGAGGCGGGTCTTTTCAGGGCCCGTCATGGTTGGAACTCAGTGTAACCGGTGAAGATATCTGTGAGGCAGCAATGTCGTCTGGCAGGCGGTGAGGCTGCCCGACAGGTGAGGTTTGTCTCCCTGAAGGGGGAGGGCCGGCTGCCGGCGGCAGCGTGGTTGTCGTCTGCCGCGCTTTCCAGGGGCAAATGCGGCCTCGCAACAATTCTGTCCCGGCGAATCGTCATCGGCGCGGACTGTTGTTGGTCGAGGCTGCAGGCAGGTGAAGAGAGGACGGCGCGGCGCTCTTCCATCCGGGCTGAGGTTGAGGGAGTGTGGCAGGCGCGCAGCAGATGCAACCCGGGCGGCGCGTCATTACCTGGCGCGGCGCATCACCTGCGGGCGCGAGGACACGGAGCTTCTGCCAAAGTGCGGCGGCAGACCTGCCCGCTGCCAGGGGGGGGAAGGGCGAAGCGCCTTCGGCAGTCGTGAACGAACAAACGTCTCGATTGTGGGCATGGGTGCCGCGCGATCGCGCGGCCAGCGTCCCTGCAAAGCGGTTCGGCGCAGGTTTGCCTCCGCTCACAGGATGGGTCCCTGCGCGCGATTCACTGGAAGGCCTGCTGCAGGAGGCCGGAGGCGAGCATCTTCGGCTGGAGGGGGGCTCTCAGACGGCGCGACTATGCAGGCGCTTTGAGCTGTCGAGATAGGCGTCGAAGGCGGCAGCGACATTGCGCAGCAGAAAGCGGGAATCGGGAGAAACCGTGAGGCGGTTGCCGGTGAGGGTGACAACACCGTCACGGATGAGGTTTTCCAGCCGTGGAGCAGAAGCGAGAACCGCTTCCGGCGCCACATTGTGGCGGGCGCAGACGGCATCAAGGTCAACCCCGAAATCGCACATGATACGTTCGATGATAGCGCCACGGAGCCGGTCGTCATCATGGAGTTTCAGGCCCTTGACCGTCGCCAGCCTGCCTGCGGCGATGGCCTCGGCATAGCCGCCGATCGGGACCTCGTTCTGGACATAGCCTTGCGGCAGACAGCCGATGGCGCTGGCCCCGAAGCCGAGCAGAACCTCACTTGTATCGGTGGTGTATCCCTGGAAGTTGCGCCGCAGCGTGTGGTTGTGGAAGGCCACCGCCATGGCGTCATCGGCGGTCGCGAAGTGGTCGAGCCCGATCTGGACATAGCCCGCCGCAATCAGCGCCTCGGCAATGGCGCTCGATTGCTGGTGACGAGCCGGACTGTCGGGCAAATCCGCCTCGCTGATTTTGCTCTGGTGTTTCTTGAAGCCGGGAACGTGGGCATAGCCGAATACCGAGAAGCGCTCTGGCTGCAGGTCGAGGCACTGCCGCACGGTGCTGATGCAGGAGTCGAGGGTCTGGTGCGGCAGGCCGTAGATCAGGTCGATATTGATACCGCTGATGCCGGCCTGGCGCAGATCGGCGGTCACGGCGCTGGTCTGTTCGAAGCTCTGGACCCGGTTTATGGCGGTCTGGACTCTGGCATCGAAACTCTGAACGCCGATGCTGGCGCGGTTGACGCCGCCCTCGCGCAGGGCGTTGACCATGTCACGGCTCAGTGTCCGCGGATCAATCTCGACGGCGATTTCGGTGTCGCCATGAAGAGCGAAGGCGCGGCGGATCAGTGCCATCAAATCCACCAGTCCCTGCGGGCTGAGGATCGTCGGCGTGCCGCCACCGAAATGGATGTGGTCGACGGCAAGGCGGCGTCCGATACGGCCGGCGACAAGTTCAATCTCATCAACCAGGGTTGCGCGGTAGGATTCGATCAGATCGTCGCGCCGTACGATCTGGGTGTGGCAGCCGCAGTACCAGCACATCTCGCGACAGAACGGCACATGGAGATAGAGCGAGGCGCTGAGTCCGGCGGGAATTTCGCCAAGCCACTGCCCATAGACCTCGGCGTTGACGGCGGGCGAGAAATGCGGGGCGGTCGGATAGCTGGTGTATCGAGGCAGCCGCTCTTCACCGTAGCTGGCGGCAAGATCCGCTCTCATCGTCTTCCCCACTTTTTTCCCAACTTTCGCAAAATCCGGGCCACGCCCTGCGGCAGCCGGGCTCCTTATAGCGGATTTGGACGGCACGGCCACAAGGAGGCTCCCGAGGTCCCGGAGGGCTGACGTGAAAGCGGTGGTGCGGGATTTGGGATCAAGGAAATTTCGCAGCAAGGCAGCTCTTGCATGACCGCTTGAGGGGGAAGGAAACGGTCGCCAGCTGTTCCAGAGACCTTTTTCATCCTGATTGGATCGAAGCTGGCGATAAACCGGGGCTTCCGGCTTCACCTTGGGGGTCTGGCGGACGCCGCCACTGCGGGTTGAGCTTCCCGGTCGGGCCGATGCTGGCGAAACAGGCTGGATTTGCGCCCTGTTTCCACATTGGCGAGGCGCAATCACGCCATGGTGATGATGCGGTGCACAATTTTGCGTTGCGGTGCACAATTAATATTGCGCTGCGCAACGAAATTATGCTACAAACTGGTCGCTGCCGCAGGGCCATGCTCTCGCTTCTTCAACGTCCCCTCCTTCCCATCTCCCCGTTCCTGTCCTGGCGGGGGGAGCTTCCGAAGCCTGCTCTGCTCCAGCAACCTACGGAAAAACATTCCATTATCATGAGGAAGAACCATGTCGGGTAACGACCCCTTTTCGACCAATATCCCCTTCGAGGTGCCGGAGCAGCTGCGGAATTTTGCCGAAAAGAGCGTCTCGCAGGTGCGAGAGAATTACGCCAAGTTCAGAGACGCCGCCGAGAGCCAGAATGGCGCCATCGAGGCGGTTTTCAATTCCGCGAGCAAGGGTGCGAGCGATTATGCAGGGAAGCTGATGGAGTTCTGGAAGGCCAACACCAGCTCCAAGCTCGACTTCACCCAGGAGCTTCTGAGCATCAAGTCGCCTTCCGAGGCACTTGAGATGTGGACCAACTTCAGCCGCAAGCAGGCCGAGACCTTTTCCGCCCAGGCCAAGGAACTGACCGAAATCGCCCAGCGGGTTGCCAGCGAGACCGCCGAGCCGATCAAGGCCAGTGCCTCGAAGCTGACCAAGACCGGCTGATCCGCTGCAGGGTAACTGCCCCGGTCGGATCAGAGGCAGCTCGCACCCGGCTTGAAATCCGGGAAAAACTGCACCTCTCCAGGCGGGATGGTCATCCATTTGCGGCGAAATACCTCCCTCACGACAGGCGGCTGGGCCTCGACAACGGCAAAAAGGGGCATAGTCCGTCGCCTGCAGAAATGGAACGTGGGTGGAAACGCTGAAGCTTTCAGCGCCGGATGTCGCGACAGAACCCCGGACCGCATGGTCTGGGGTTTTCGCGTATCTGAAAGGCGTGCTCTCAGATTCACATCCGCCGCTCTGGAGGCAGAGAAGGGCATGGCGTGGCCAGCCGCGGGCAAATGATCCGGAATTCAACCCGCCACGGCGCACGTCGTCCCGTAATCCTGACCGCCGTAAAAGATGCCGATGATACTCACAGTAGCATTGCGCGCCAGCGAGACCTCGAACAAATTCGTCGCACGGCCACGACAGCCAACTGTTCTTAAGTGGGGCGCAGATCATCGTGGCCGGCGTGTGCGCGTTTCGGTGTTTCGGTGTGCCTTGAGAGGCTCGCAATAGTCCAGGATGGCGTTCACAGTGCGCGCCGCCGGCAGGGGTGCGATCCGCACCGTGGCAGTGTCGAATATTGACCTCCGGTTTATGGGCTGGTGCTTCCGGGGTGACGTGAACGCCATGGATCACCTCGAAGCCGGCTTGCGCTTGCCGACCAGGTGTTGACGAACCTGATCCACGCGGAGCGCCCGAGACGGGTCGGCTTCCAATCTGCCGCAGGCCCTTCTGTGCGCAGCCAGCTCAACGGCCCTGCTGCGCGCGCGCCCCCCGGGGCGCGCAGCCCGTCGCGGATCACCTCGCTCTCGCTGGCCTGTTCACCGGACGACACCTTGTCCTTGACAATCCGGGCCGTTTCGTTTGGCAACGTGATGCTGAACGGTTGTGAGCGGCGCAGGACAGCCTCCCGTACAGGGTCGGATTGAACAGGATGAAAGGTCATTTCCCATAGCGAGACAATCCGAAGGTGCATCCTGTCGCGCCAGCCGCAGCAGGACAGCGGATGTGCCCGGACCACAGAAATCCGGGTGCCGCATTGGTCGTCACCGGCTCCATCTTGCCAGCCGCGGTCAGGCTGCGACCAGGTGGTGTCATTCGATGCACGTTTCGTGGGCGGCACCATGGTGCCAAAGCTCCGACATTGGAACTCTCTGTCCGTCGGAGCGCAGGAGGACCGGGTCTGCGCAGCCTCGTCTCTCGCAGATTTTCGTTGAGCCCAAATCCGTGAGTTGGATCCGAAGCTTCGCGGGAAGATTGGTTCGACGCCGGATTTTGTACCCGCCCCGTTCACCTGATGGATGGCGATCCAAGAGTGGCTGGATCCGTCCCAAAGCGATGTGAATGCTTGGCTTTTTCCGTCACGACGGGTTGCCGACTGCCGTTTTCAGGTTGAACGACAATGGCTTGCTCGCTGCCATGGGGATGGAATCGCCATCTTCCCCGTGTCTTTCCAGTGTCTCGGGCAGGGCGGGCTGAAAAAACCGGTAGCGGACGGATCCGACAATGGGGGGCGCCACGTCGATACTGGTCTTGTCAAAATCTGCTGTTGCACCTAATTTCCCAAGGAACCGGCTCCGCCTCTCTGAGGCAGCAGGACGATGCAGTTGTAGCTCAGCTGGTTAGAGCGCCTGTCTGTGGAACAGGAGGTCGGTGGTTCGAACCCACCCAACTGTACCATTGATCCCAGCCGGACCCGTGAAATCAGAAGCCTTGCATCGCCGCGGTGTCGCCTGGTTGCCGTCGTGGAAGCCGGTTGTCAGTGCACGGAAGGTTTTTCCCGGGTATCCCCGTCCTGCGCCAGGCTGAAACCCGGCTTTTCGAATTGAGCAGCGGCGATCGCTGTCGGGCAGCCTGGTGCGATGGCGGAAGACCGCAATCACCTGGCTTGCGAGGGGCACGGAACGGCCGTTCCGCAACCCATCTTCTGCCGCTGTCGTGCTGTCGCTGTCCTGGCCCGTCCCGACAGGGAGGCGCCCCATGGTCGGTTCGCCACTGAAATGCCGTCGGGATCACCGTCCTGGCGACTTCCCAACCGTGCGAGACCCACAGGTTGCGACCACGAAATCTCAGGCTGGCGCCAGGTTTGCGCCGCAGCAGGTCTGGTCGCCTCGTTTCAGGCAATCCTGACGAGGGGGGAACAGGTCAGCCACCCACTCCCGCGGTCCAAAACCCGGCCGCACGCCAGGAAACCTGAAAGTTTCTCCTTGCCCGCCATGTTTCCTATGCCCGCCATGTCTCCCTTCTCCCTTGGTGCCGATCACGGGTTGCCGGGACTGAACGCGGCCGTCTGAAGGCGCGGATTGTCGCAAGATCCCCACCGCCGCCGATCGAGACCGGGAGAAATGAGGCTGGATCACGAAAACGTGATGCGGTCGTCGCAGCCCTGGGGTGTGGCTGACTTCCACAGTTGGTGCGCAAATTCTGCCATGGCGCAGGTGCGAGGCCTGGAGAAAAAGGCAGCGGATTCATCGGAGTGCCGGTTTCGCGGGGCTGCGCAGGATCGCGGAAGCCTGGTCCTTTCGGGATCCTGGGGGGCATCGGTGTATTGCGAGTAATGATTGTAAATCGATAATAAATATCTCTATTAATTAAAAACTAACTGTTTTTCTTTTGGGGCGTCCCATGCTCTGTGTGCTGGATCGGGTTGTCCACGCGCTGCGCTGCACCGCAGCTGCAATCCTGTGGGTGTGCGGCCGCGCTACAGGGCCCAATGTCGATTCGAAGTGGCAGGGTGCCGCCTCCGTTCGGTCGCCGCCCTGGCGCTCCCGAGTTCCGACCTTGTGTCGGGGGCCATTGGCTGCGGGAACACAGGCGTCCTTGCCGCATCTGTCGTGCGTATCGGGATGGCTGCTGCGGCTCTGCCAACACGGCAGGCGGCGGCAGACCATGTCGGGGGATCGGGCAGAGGCCGGAGTTCGCAGCTCAACAGACGCGGTGCGGGAGAAGCGTGGCAGTGGGCGCAAGGCGCTCACGTCGGTATTTCCCAGGCGCCATCACTCTTCGTCGCAGCACCATCTGCCGCAACCTCTGACGCTTGACGCTCCTCGAAGAACCCCGGGCGGCGCGCGGCGGTTGCGGCGTTGCGCGGTTCGATGCCGCCCGGGTGGTCTGAGACCGGATGCGGGTTGGTCAGGGAGGAAGTGAAATGAGGGTGCCGGGATGTTTCGGATTTTCGCGGTGGCTTTGGCTGACGCTGGTGCTCGGCAGTACGTCGCTGTGCACGCTCACGGGCTTCTCTGACCCTGCGTCGGCGGCCGATCTGGCGGTGAAGGCACCCTTCGCGCAGCCGGGGATGCTGTGGACCGGCTTCTATATAGGAAGCCATGTCGGTGCGCTGGCGGGAGCAGACTCCTGGGAACAGGGCGGGACCCTGGTGGCGAGCCTGCCCGCCACCCCGTTTCCGGGTCGCAGTGGGAACGGTGGCGGGATCGCGGGGGCGCAGATCGGCTATAACTACCAGACCGGCTCCTTCGTCATCGGCGTCGAAGGGGACGCGGGTTTCGGCGTTGTCAATGGTGTGTCGTCTTGCGGAAACGGTCTCTTCGCCTGCGCCACCGGGATCCGCGACATGGTGACGCTGACGGGGCGGCTCGGCTATGCCACCGGGGATCTTCTGTTCTATGGCAAGGCGGGAGCTGCCTGGGGCGCTGTCGAGCACACGATGTCCAGCGGGAGTCTGAGCAACGTCTTCTCCGGTTCGCAGACACGAAGTGGCTGGATTGCCGGCATGGGCGTGGAATATGCCTTCAGTCCTGCCTGGTCGGCGAAGATCGAATATGGCTATGTCGATCTGGGCAGCGCGCGGCAGGCGATGACCGACCAGTCCGCGCAATCCGCCGATGTCGCGATCGGGCAGAATGCGCATATGGTCCGGCTGGGGCTCAACTATCACCTTGGCTCACCACCGCCAGGAGGCAGGGCTCTGCCCATTGTGGCCTCGGCTGTGCCGCAGGTGAACTGGAGCGGGATTTACATTGGCGCCCATGCGGGAGGGGCGTTCGGTGCCAGCGCGTGGCGGAGCGTGACCGGCGCCGGCGGGCTTGCCAGTTCGGGCGCTGACTTTCCCGGAAGCGGGAACGCGGAGAGGCTGTTTGGCGGTGCCCAGATCGGGGTCGATCACCAGTTCGGCAGTTGGGTGGCCGGACTGGAAGTGGCGGTCAGCGCCGCCGACGTCGACAGCTATGGAAAATGCGCGACCTCCGATTTGCTGAGTTACACCTGCCATGACAGGGTGACGTCGATCGGCATGGTCGCGGGACGGCTGGGGCAGAGCTTCGGCAATCTCCTGGTCTACTAATCCGTGCATAATTTTGATGACCCCTATTGCATTCCATGTTCTGTTAGTGTATAGTACGTTCTATGAAAATTGATGGTCGCACAATTGGTCGAAAGAAGGCCGAGGAAATCCGCTTCG
>WQYW01000036.1 GCA_009781045.1 Alphaproteobacteria bacterium | reverse complement strand
TGCGTCCGGTTGCCCAGTGCCAGAGCATGGCGCTGAAGCGATGGCTTGAGCTGTATGCCTGGTGACAGGCACGTACAGTTCTTAGGGGGCGGCGGCGCCGAAAGGCGCCGCCGCTACCCGACGTGCCACCCCTTCCAGGCGGTCACACCGTAACACTCGCCGCCTTGGCCGCCGGGCCGCTCACCCCGCGGTGCCGGGAACTCACGCAGCGGCGACACGATGGCCATGGGTATAGACCTCCGCACATCCTCCGCGGACAAAGCCACAAAGCGTGATGCCGGCGCGCTCGGCCATATCGATCGCCAGCGATGAGGGTGCCGAAATCGCCGCCACCAGTTCAAGACCGGCCCGCGCCGCCTTCGCCACCATTTCGTAGGAGATGCGGCTGGTGATCACGGCCGCGCATCCGGCAAAGCCGCTGCCTTCGAGAAAGCGCTGCCCGATAACCTTGTCGAGCGCATTATGGCGTCCGAGGTCTTCCGCCACGGCGACAATCCGGCAACCGCGATCGAAGATCGCCGCTCCATGGGCACCGCCGGTGCGGGCAAACACCTGCTGCCGTGCACGCAGCGCCTCGGTGAGCGCGGAGAGTTCACCCACGCTCACGTTCAGGCTGGCTGCGGCCACAGGGCCCGCAGCCGCTCTGCGCTCAATCTGCTCCCGCCCGCCACAGACACCGCAGGAACTGTTCATGACCACGTTGCGCCGACGCACCACTACCGCTTCCGGGTCGGAAAGCCGCATCCGCACCACATCCGGGCGCTCCGGGCACACCGCCATGGTGGAGATATCGGCCCGCTGGCTGACGATGCCTTCGGTAAAGGCAAAGCCGGCGGCCAGCGCCAGCGCTTCCGGAACCTGATCGCCGTCCGCGGCAATTGCGTCTGCGGTCAGGATGCCGTCTTCGCGGCACCAGGCCACCGCCGCACTGGTGTCGCGGGTCGGTGTCCACATCAGCGAATAGCTGCCGACCTCTTCGACATCGATGGTCAGCACGTCCTCATGGATGACCAAAGCCGGGGCCTGCCGCCCCGGCTTTGTCGAACTCAGCTGCAAGGCCGGTGCGGTCCGGACACCAGCCTCGACCGCGATCACACCGTTGCCCACGGCTCGCAATCCCGGATCCACCGCAAGCTCGCTCCCGCACCCCATCCGGCCTCTCACCCCGCTCAGCGCGGCAGGCCGATGCTGCCGGCCAGATCATGGGTGATGGGCTCGAAAACCGCGGCCCGGAACAGCAGCACTCGGAAGGCATAAAAACCGACCAGCATACTGATCAGCGCCACCGCCAACAGCGGCTTCTGCGCCGCACCGACGACCTCGGTGCCGACCAGAAGCAGCAGCGGTGCCACCAGTCCGATCAGGATCACCAGGTTGCGGAACCGCTCCGCCAGCGCGCCGCTGACCAGAAGTGCAACCGAGAAGGCACCGCCCTCCGATTTCGCCCTGGCATGGGCAAGAAGCGCGCGGACCACGACAAAGTCGAGCGCCAGCAGCAACGCCGCCGCCCGGGTCAGACCCGGCATCGCAGCCGGATCCAGCGCCCCGGTCAACGACCCCAGTGCCAGCACCGTGAGCGTCCCGCCGGTCGCCGCATAACACAGGCTTGCCACCGGCACGAAAGGCGTCGACCACAGCGTGATCGAGGGCGAGGCTGCCATGGCCAGGCCCTGATAACTCGCCACCACGATGCCGGCGGCGACCACCACGCCCTTGAGCACGGTCGTCAGCTGCGGCGACACCTCGATCCCTAGCCTGCCATGAAGGACATAGAGCAGCCCGAGACCGACGAACACCACGATGCTGAGCGCACCGCGGCTCACCCAGGAGCGGTCCTGACGCGCGAAGGCCCGCCAGGCTTTCAGCGGCACCCCCATATGCGTCAGATGGAAGTAGGGTTTCAGAATGCCGGTCATGACCAATCCGACGATCATTCCGGGGAGAAAGTCATAGAACATCGAGACCAGAAACGTTCCGGCCCCGACCTCGGCGCAGAAGAAGGCGATCGCCATCGACCTTCCCCAGTAGATCTGACGTCGGTTGCCGAGCCTGAAGCTGTCGCCGACCAGGTTTTTGCTATCTTGTGCCATTTCCACACCTGCAGCAGTTCGTGTCTAAAAGCGGTTCAGTCGACGTAGTAAACGCGCGGCTTGGTTCCCTTTTCCGGCAACGGCTGCCGCCCTCCCCGCTCGCGGATCATGACGCTGGGCGCGCTGTTGGGATCATCCAGATCGCCGAACACCCGCGCATGGGTCGGGCAGGTGGCGACGCAGGCCGGCTCCAGCCCGGCATCCACCCGCTGGCTGCAGAAGTCGCATTTGACCGACGTGCCGGGTATATAGCGGGTGTATCCCTGGCTCTCGAAGGGGGTGATCTCCCCGCCACCGAACAGGCCGGCCTTCATGGAACTGTCCAGAACCATGGAGCGCATGTCGTAGGGGCAGGCCACCGCGCAACTGGCGCAACCGATGCATTTATCCCCCTGTACCATGACGATGCCGTCGGCGCGCACGAAGGTGGCGCCGCTCGGACATACCTTCTGGCACGGCGGGTTCTCGCACTGGTTGCAGATCGTCGGGATATAGCTCCGCTTGACGTTCGGGTAGGTGCCGTATTCGTAGCTGATGGTGCGCGTGAAGAACACACCTTCCGGCAACGAATTCTCCTGCTTGCACGCGATCACACAGGCATTGCAGCCGATACAGGCCTTCAGATCGAAGACCATCCCCTTCTTGGCCATTACTGGAGCCCTCCCTTGGCATTCTGTACTGCATCCACAAAGTCATACACGGTCGAGCCGTTCTTGAGGAAATCCGGCCAATCCGCCAGCTTCGTCACCTTGACCTTGCAGCTGGTCTCCGGCTGTCCGCTGGCACCGTCGGTGTTGCGCAGATCATGGGGAAGCATGTCGTTGTAGTGCCCGCCCGACATCAGCACACCACGGTTCTCGTTCTTGGTGCGCGACAGCGCATTCGACACACCGAGCGTCTCATGGTGCATGCCCTCGGTGGTGGCAATCCGCCCATAGAGCTTGCCGTAGGCCGATTCCACCAGCACGATGTCGCCATTGGCCAGCCCGAGCTTTTTCGCTGTGCCGGTGTTGAGCAGCAGGCCCGTGTGCACCGGATCGCGATAGGTGATGTCCTTGAGCCAGGGATTGCTCAACGACTCGCCGAAGTTCATCTGGATGTCCTTGAAGGTGATGGCGTAGAGGTTGTACTCCGCCGGCTCCGAATGGATCGGATCGAGCAGCGGCAGCGGCAGCGGCTGGTAGTCGTCGAACTGCCACTCGTGGCGGAACGGAACCTTGGCCTCCTCGAACTGCGCTCGCAGGGTCTCGCGCTGCACCACCAGATCCTCGATGTAGAACAGCAGACGCATGCCGTCCCAGGGCCGGTACAGCTTGTCCAGACGCTTCTCGGTCGAAGCGTGGCCGTTTTCCATGTACCACTCGATCGGCTTGTCGTTCCACAACAGGCCGACGCGCTCGGCAATGTCGCGGTCCGAATACTTCGTGCCCGGCTGCAGTTTGAGATGCGGCTTCTGATTGAAGCCGAGGATCATGTTGACGACCTCGTTATACTGATCGAGGACGCCGATGCGCTCGGAAATCTCGTAGAAAATTTCCTCTTCGCTCTTGGTGTTGTGGATCGGGGGTGTTGCCGGCTGGCGGAAACACACCCCCTCGGTATGCGGCGGTTCGATCATCGTCGAGTTGTAGGTTTCGAGATAGTCGCTGGAAGGCAGGATGATGTCCGCGAAATCGGTTGTCTCCGTCGGAATCACGTCGACACAGACGATGAAACGCATCTCGCGCAGGAACCTCAGCCACTGCTCGCGCGGTCCCTGGATCGCCCAGATCGGGTTGGAGTGGCAATTGACGAGCACGTCGGGCTTGAAATTGATGCCGTATTTCTCGGGCTCAAGAAAGCCCAGCAGGTTGAGGTGCGGGGCATGGACACCGACCGGGAAGTAGCCCGCGAGGTGATACTCGTTGGGCGGCCAGGAGAAGGGCGGCATCGGGCCCAGCTGATGGGGCACACCCAGCATCTGCCCGCAGTCGCCGGCATGGCAGTGGTTGTTGTCGACACAGCCGTCGGTCAGCGTAACACCACAGCGCCCGCCGGGGTGGTCGATATTGCCGATCAGCATGTTGACGAGCTGGAAGGCATGGTTGGTCATCATGCCGGTCTTGTGACCCTGCGCCCCGCGGTAGTAGTTGTAGGCGGCGGGACGGAACGGCACCGTGCGGCCATCCGGAAGCGTCATGGTCTCGCCGATGCGCGCTTCGCGCGCGTATTCCCGCGCAATCCGCCGCACCGTTTCGGCCGGAATGGTGGTGACCTTCTCCATCTTTTCGGGGGAGGCGTCTTTCAGGATGTCCTTGTAAACCTGGAAGGCGGGGCGGCACTTGACACCGCCCACCACATATTCGCCTTCGAGCGCCAGGTTCTCGTTTTTCACGCTGGGGTCATTCCAGAGCTTGGCACGTTTGTCGGCGCTGTCCCACACGTAGATCTGACCGGCCGAATCGCGCACGAACATCTGATCGGGGCCGACCAGGTAGGGGGCGTTGGAGTCCTTGCGCAGGAAGACGGTGTCGCAGAGATTCTCATTGACCAGGACATGGGCCATGCTCATGGCGAACTGGCGGTCGGTGGCGGGGCGGATCGGGATCCATTCCTCGGCCTTGGCGGCGGCGGTCGACATCCGCGGTTCGACAGCGACGACTTTCATGCCGCGGGCGCGGGCTTTGGCCACCCAGTTCGACTGCGCCGCGGCATGCAGATGCGAGGAAAAGCCGTCGCCGGCACCGTTGGAAATCCAGTAGTTACAATATTTGGCGTCGTTGGCGGCGGCGAAGGTCGAGTGGATGTAGCCGTTGATCGGATGGTAGGCTCCCCCGCACATGGTGCCACCGGACTGATAGAAATTGCGGGTGCCCAGCGCCAGCGGCCAGTTCCAGATGTTCATCTTCTGGAAGTCTTCCATCGACGGCATGATCTTGCGGGGATCCTGGTCGAGCGACTTTTTGATCTCACGCGCCGTGATCTCGAAGGCTTCCTCCCAGCTGATCGGCTCCCATTTCGGATCGACGCCGGGTCCCTTCTCCTTGTTGGTGCGGCGCAACGGCTCTTTGAAACGCTGCGGGTCGTAGTGGCGCATGATACCGGCATTGCCCTTGGGGCAGAGCCTGCCGTTGTTGGCCGGATTGGTGGGATCGCCTTCGATCTTGTTGATCACACCGTCTTCTGTGACATGCACCTCGATCGAACACGTGTGCAGACACATCTTGCAGGTCGACTTGACCCACTTTCCCGGCTTCAGTGAATTCTGCGTCGGTTGCATTTCGTCAAGCCCTCCTGCGAACTGAGATTAAGTGTGCATTTCCTGATGCGGCGCAAAGACCGCGCCTCGAAGCCAGCCTGCGTGCGACGCGCAGGAACCTCCGCGAATGTGACTGCGAAGCGGATCCAGACGCACGCCCTGCGGCCTGCCGCCCTGACGCACACGCCGGGCGCGCGCATCCAGGGGGCGTAAACCGGCTGTTGTCTGGACCCACATTTCGACAAGCGCTCCCTCAAGCAGCAGCCGGACGTAGTTGTTGATATTCTCTTAACGGCTGTCCGGCAGAGGGAAACTATACAGCCGCTGTCCCCCCTGTCTTGATTGGGAATGCGCACGTCCCTGACCCACCATGCTCAAAGCCGATTGCCCGCGACGGCACCCTCGGCCCGCGCGCGCAGGGCGACCTCCTGCCTGAACCGCAGGACTTTGGTGCGGTGCAACAAGAGTGATGGGGCAAACGATTTCGAAAAGTCCGCCCGGTTGCCAGAACCGGCACAATCCTCAGGTTCAATCCCGCACAGCAGTGGCGGAATCCTCGCTTCAAGCCTGCCGCGGCAGATGTTTCAGCCCTTTCGACCCGGCCCGGCACACCTCCAGCCGCGCAAGGTTAACCCTGCAGGGTCCGCACCAGCTGCGACAGGCTCTGCAGGTTGTGGGCGGGCAGGAAATGGTCGAGAAACGGCAGCGCGGTGCGCATGCCTAACGTCAGCGGCTGGTACCCGGCGGTGCCCAGCAGCGGATTGAGCCATATCAGCGTGGCGGTGCGCCGCCGCAGCCGCCCCATCTCCCGCTCCAGTTCCTCTGCCTCTCCGCGATCCCAGCCATCGCTGAGCAGGATCACAACGCTCCGGCGCTTCAAAAGAAGGGCGGCGTGACGTTCATTGAACATCCGCAGACAGAAACCGATATTGGTGCCGCCCGCCCAGTCGTGAACGCGCCCGGCAACGTGGGCGAGCGATCCGGCGACACCTTTGCTGCGCAACAGATCGGTAATCAGGGTCAGCTGGGTGGAGAACACCGCAACCTGGAGGTTGCTGAGTTCCCGGCGCAGCGCGTAGATGAATTCGATCAGGAAGGCGCTGTAGCGCTGCATTGAACCGGAGACATCGCAAAGCAGCACCAGCCGCGTCTTGTTGATGCGCCGCGCCGTGCGCGGCAGGCGGCAGATACCGTCGGCAAGAAAGGCACTGCGGTTCTTCAGGAGGCGCCGCAGATCGATGCGCTGGCCGCTGTGGCGCTCCGCATAGCGCCGGCCACTGGCGTTGGCCAGCGCCGCCACCAGTTCCCGGATCAGGCGGCGCGCCCGCTCGATGTCGGCATCGCAGAAACTGCCGAGATCGCGCCGCGCCAGGATCTCGTCGGGACTGTAGGACAGTTCAAAAGAGGGGCGCGGCGCCTGTGCTCCCTCGCCCGCGCCGCCCTCGCTTGCCACCATCACCCTCGCCTGGGCACCGGACTCGCCTTTGCTGTCGTCTTCCTCGCTTCCGGGCTTGTCTTTGCGGATATGGAGGTGGTCGGGCGCTTCCCAGAATTTCGCAAACACCGCTTCGAAGCGCGCAATGTCGTCGCAGCGCGACACCAGCGTGGCACGGCAGGCGGCATGGAAGTCGTCGCGTGCGGTAATCGCGACATGCTCAAAACAGCGGCCGAGATCAATCAGATTGCCCGGGGTTACCGCAAGGCCCGCCTCATGCAGGGCGCGCGAAAAGGCGATCACCGTCTCAAACGAACTGCGGCGCGCCGGCGCAGCCTCTTCGCCATCCGGACCCCGGTCCCGTGTCTGCGCCGTTTGCGTCATAAGCTCTCTGCGCCCCTGGCCACTGTGCTCCCCGACCCGCCTTCAGCCTTATCCCCCGAAAGAGCCGCCGCTGCGCCCGAGGCGCTCAGGCCTTGTAGGCGCGCGCCGGATCGTGCCCCGGCATCAGGGCCGCCTCCACCAGGTTGCCCAGGCCCATCTGCTGCAGCATCTCGATATCGGCCTTGTATTTCAGGATCGTGCCCAGCGTCGCCGCAACCACCTCGCTGGAAAGTTCGCGCACATCCAGCGCCAGCAGGGCACGGGCCCAGTCGATGGTCTCGGCAATGCCGGGGCGCTTGTAGAAATC
This sequence comes from Alphaproteobacteria bacterium, assembly GCA_009781045.1. Taxonomy (GTDB): domain Bacteria; phylum Pseudomonadota; class Alphaproteobacteria; order Rhizobiales; family Xanthobacteraceae; genus Bradyrhizobium. The sequence continues at coordinate 30,546 of WQYW01000036.1, read as the reverse complement.
GCGCTCGCGCAGCAGTTCCATGAAGCGGCAGACCTGCCCGGCGAGACGGAGTTCCACGTCGGGCAGCCGGGTGCGCAGGATCTGCACTTCCTTGTCGAGATCCGGATAATCAATCCAGTAATAGAGGCAGCGCCGCTTGAGTGCGTCATGCACTTCCCGGGTGCGGTTCGAGGTCAGAATGACCATCGGCTGGTGTTCGGCTGCGAGCGTACCGATCTCGGGAATCGTGATCTGGAAATCGGAGAGAATCTCAAGCAGGAAGGCCTCGAATTCCTCGTCGGCCCGGTCCACCTCGTCAATCAGCAGCACCGGCGGGCGGCCGCCGCCGCTGCGCAGCGCCCGAAGCAGCGGGCGCTGCAGCAGAAATTCCTCCGTGAAAATGTTGCGACCGATCTTTTCCCGCTCGACGCCGCGGGCTTCCTGGAGCCGCAGTTCGAGCAGCTGTCGGGTATAATTCCATTCATAGAGGGCATTCGCAGCGTCAAGCCCCTCATAGCACTGCAGCCGGATCAGCTCGCAGTCGAAGACCTGGGCGAGCGTCTTGGCCAGATCGGTCTTGCCCACCCCCGGCTCGCCTTCAAGATAAAGCGGCTTTCCGAGCCGCACCGAGAGAAACAGGGTGGTCGCCAGCATGCGGTCGGCGATATAGCCTTTCGCCGCCACCCGGCTCTGGACGTCTTCGATCGAGGCGAAAGCAGGGCGGTCCATCTCAGCTTCGGGCACGTCTTTTCGCTCCCCTGGCCGGCGTTTCAGGCATCGCACAGCGGAGGATTGCCGAATTTCCCGACAAATCCGCCGCTGCCGCCACTTTGCGCATCCCCTTATAGCCCCCCTTGCCGAACGGCAAGGGGGGCCCTTTTCGTCGCTTGCCCGGCTTTACGCCGTGCGCCGCTCGACCTTGACGGCCGCCGCCCGATCGCCCGCCTTGACCAGCTGATAAAGACTGTCCGGCGGGTTGAACGAGTTGCGCACAATAACGTTGTGGTCGAACAGGGCGTCCTGCACCGCCGCCGAGATCGTCTGCAGCGGCGCGCCGCCGCCTTCGCCCATGCCCTTGGCGCCGTTATAGCTGAAGGGCGAGGGCGTCTCGATCTCGCCGAGACGGATGTCGGGCATGTTCATGATCGTGATCGGCGTGTAATCGGTGAACGAGCCCGTGAGCAGGTTGCCGTCGGTGTCGTAGATGAAGCTTTCCATCATCGCCGCACCGATACCGTGCGCGGTGGCACCATAGACCTGACCGGCAACGATTTTCTGGTTGATGACGCTGCCGCAATCGTCCACCGCAGCATAAGCCAGAATCTTCGGCACATAGGTGGCGCGGTCGATTTCGACCACGCAGATATGCAGCTGCGCCGCATAGGTCAGCGTCAGATTGCCCATTTTTGTCGCCAGATCCGGAATCTTGAAAGGCGGACGATAGATGTGGCGGATGTTGAGCGTGAGGTCGGCCAGTTCCGGCGGTTGTCCCGCCGTGTTGATATTGACCATCGACGACAATGCCCAGTAATTGACACCCTTGGTCGTGCCCTTGACCCGCACCTCAGGGCCCTGCTCGCCGATGCCGAATTCGAGATCGTCCTCGGCGGCCTCAAGCGCGAAGGCCGCGAGCATGCGCATCTCCTTCTTGAGCTTCTGGCAGGCGCCGTGTACCGCCGACAGACCGGTGACCGCGAACTGGCTGGCATAGGATCCGGAATGGCCGCCATGGCTGTTGAACGCGGTGTCGAAGCCGGTGCGCACCTCGACCAGATCCGGACGGATCCCGAGTTCATCGGCCACCACCTGGGCGGTGGTGGTTTCGTGGCCCTGCCCGGTCGGGGTCGAGCCCAGCATCACCACCACAGTGCCATCAAGGTCGAGCTTGATGGTCGCCACTTCCGAGTTGCCGGAGAACGGCAGATAGGGGTTGACGATGCGCGCCTGACCGAAATTATTGGTGCCGGAATCAAGCGTGGTGCCGATGCCGATGCCGATCCAGCGCCCTTCGGCCCGTGCCTGCGCCTGCTTTGCCTTCCAGTCGTCCCAGCCGATCAGCGCCTTGGCCTTTTCCAGCATCAGGGGGTAATTGCCGGAGTCGTAGACGCAGCCATTCGGCGTGGTGTAGGGGAACTCCCGGATATAGTTGCGCAGGCGCATTTCGTCGCCCGGAATGCCGAGTTCGTGGGCGCAGATATCGATGATCCGCTCCATGAACCACAGATGCTGCAGCCGCGAGTAACCGCGATTGGGCGAAGCGGGTCCCTTGTTGGTGACCACCTGGTTGAAGTCGATCCTGAAGTTCTGTGTCTTGTAACAGGCCGGCAGAACCTGGGACCAGATCACGCAGCCGAGCGGCTCGTAGCGCGGATAGGCGCCACAATCGTCGATATGGCGGGACCGCACCGCGGTGATGACACCGTCCTTGTCGAGCGCCACTTCGGTATCGAGATAGACCCGCTCCGAGCCGTGCCCGCCGCCAAGCATGTGCTCGCTGCGGGTTTCGACCCATTTCACCGGCCGCCCGCCGATCTTCTTCGACGCCATCGCGGCAAGCGTCATAAAGACGTAGTTGCCGATCTTGTTGCCGAAACTGCCGCCGATATCCTGGGTCTTGCAGCGGATCTGGTCGACGCCGATGCCGAGCGCCGGCGCGATCATCTGCAGCGCAATCGCGGGGAAGGAGTTGTTGCAGAAGAAGTCAACACCACCGAAGGGCGTCCAGGTGGCGACCACGGCGTTGGTCTCCAGCGGCGTCGAGGAGAAGCGGTGGAAGTCCAGCTGGCCGATCTTGACGGTGGTTGCGGCCTCGGCGAAGGCGCGATCGACCTCCCCGAATTCGAACACGCCATGCCAGTGGTGGTTGGTTCCCATGCCGGGGTGAAGCACCGGAGCATCCTCAAGTGCGGTCTTCCAGTCGGTCACAGCCCGCAGGGGCTCGTACTCGACTTCGACCAGAGCCGCGGCATCCGCGGCAAGGCGCGGATTCTCGGCCACCACCGCCACCACCGGTTCCCCCTGGTGGATGGCCTTTTCCACTGCCAGCGGAAAGTCGCGGATGTCCTGCGCGGTACCCGGGCCGATCTGCATGAAGGGCCTGGACACCGCAGCGACTTCCTTGCCGGTCAGGGTGCAGAGCACGCCCGGGAGCGCCTCGGCCTTGGAGGTGTCGATCGAGAGGATCTTCGCATGCGCATAAGGCGAGCGCACCAGGCACATATGCGCCAGCCCCGCAGGCTGGAAGTCATCGACGAAGAGGCCGCGGCCGCGCAACAGACGGCTGTCCTCCTTGCGCGACAGCGGCACATGAACCCATTTTTCAGCTCCCTGGGCCCGCACGGCGTCGGCGAACTCGTTGGGCCGCGCCAGTGTGGCGAGCGGCGCCGGGATGTTCGAGGCCCCGGCATCGCTGCCGACCGAGCCCTTCCAGCCTCCGAGCAGCGCCTCGACGCTCACCGCGGGCGCCTCGCTCACCGCCTCTGGCGCCGCCGCGGTCTCCACCGCCCCATCGCCCTTGCGCCAGCGCCGCGTCAGCCCGGACAGCCATCCGGACTTGCGCTCGGCCTGTGCCGCGGCCGCCGCGGCGGCCTCGCGCTGATATTCCGGCGACAGCGCCTTCTGGAGGCTCTCGACAACAATGCGGATCTGCTGCTCGGCGTAGCTCCGGAGCGAACCCCCGGCCAGCGAGAAGATTTTGCCGGCGAGCTGGGCCTTGCCGTGCCACTTGACCAGGGTTCCTGTGCCCTTTGGTTCCAGGGTGTAGGACGAGATCGAGGTGTAGGCACCGCCCATGACACTGCCGGTGCCGACATAGGAAGCGAAGACCGGGGCCTTCTTCTCCTGCAGCGTCAGCTGGGTGGTGGCGGTGCCGCGGATCTTGCCGATACCGACCGACACTTTCACGATGGCGGTGTTCTCATCCTTCATCTGCAGACTGTGGAAAGTCGGCATCAGAGGCGCGAATTTCCGCGGATCGGAGAGAAAATCGAAAACCTCGGAGGGCGGCGGGGAGACTTCGAATTGCCCTGAAAATTCCATTTCCATTAGTCGTCTCCCTGTGCTGAGCCGGCGACAGCTTCGACCGCCTTGATGATGTTCTGATACCCGGTGCAGCGGCATACATTGCCCGCCAGCGCCTTGCGGATGGCTTTGCGGTCAGCGTTGGGGTTCTGTTCGAGCAGGGCGTGGGACGACATCAGCATCCCCGGGGTGCAATAGCCGCATTGCAGCGCGTGATGTTCGGAGAAGGATTTCTGCAGCGGATGCAGCTGGCCATCCTGCTCCAGCCCCTCGACGGTCAGCACTCTGGCGCCGTCGGCCTGGACCGCGAACATGGTGCAGGACTTGACCGGCTCGCCGTCGAGTTCGACCGTACAGGCACCGCAATAGGAGGTATCGCAGCCGATATGGGTGCCGGTCAGCCCGACCTCCTCACGGATGAATTCGACCAGCAGCATGCGCGGGTCAATCTGGCGCCGGTAGGTCTCGTTGTTGATGGTGATCTCGATCATCACCTGCTGTGCCGGATTAGGCATAGATGTGGCTCCCCTCGATCTTGGCGTTGGCACAGCGGCGCTCGGCGACGCCGGCGGTCTGAAGCAGCAGGCCGCGCAGCAGCTGGCGCTTGAATTCAGCGGAGCCGCGCACGTCACCGGTTGGTTCGGCAATCGTCAGCGCCGCCTCGGCGGCGCGCTCCCAGAGTTCTTTTGTCAGGGTTCTGCCCTTGACTTCGCCCTCCGCCGCGCGCGCGCGGCGCGCCGTTGGACCGGCACCGCCGAGCACGATGCGGATGTCCTCGCAGACATTGCCCGCGCCCAGCGTCATCTGGATGCCGACCGAACAGACCGGAAATGCCGCAGCCGCTTTCTTATAGGCGATATAGGCCCCGCCACTGCCGGAAGGCGGTGCCCTGAAGCGGATTGCGGTAACCAGTTCACCGGGGTTGAGCGTGGTGGTGTAGGCGTCGGTGATGAAGTCCGCGATGGCGATCGCCCGTTCGCCGTCGGGGCCGGTGCACAGCACCTCGGCATCGAGCGTGTTGAGAAGGGCGGGCCAGTCACAATTGGGGTCGGCCGCACTGACCGAGCCACCGATGGTGCCGCGACTGCGCACCTGCCGGTCGGCAATGCCCCCGGCGCAATCCCGCAGGATCGGGACCTGGGCTGCGATCTCCTGCTGGGCGATCCAGCCATGGCGCGACAATGCCCCGATCCGGATAAAGCCGTCCTCCCTGCGGGCATAGCTGAGCCCGCCAAGCCGGCCGATGTCGACCAGGTCCGAGACCTCGTCCATGCGCAGCTTGAGGATCGGGATCAGGGTCTGACCGCCCGCCAGCGGCTTTGCCGTTTCTCCAAGGGCGGACAGCATCAGCGTCGCCTCGGTCAGGGACGCTGGTCTATGGTAGCGGAAAGGCGCTGGATACATGGCGAATCCTCTTCGGAGGTCATGGTCAGGTTTTCATCCTGAACTTTGCGGACTGTAGGACGGAACCGGTGTGTGGGCTTGCCCCGCAGAGCAGATCGATTTGAATGAAAGCGCGGGGCATGCGGTCTCGCCACGCCGGACAGCGAAGGTGCAGGTAACAGAATACAACCTTCGGTTGTATTCTGCCAACTTCCCGCTCCCCCGCGGTCGCGCCGCGCCGGTTTCCTCGCAGATCCGGCGCGACGCTGTTGTTTTGTGCGAGGAGGCGGAGATGGATGAGCGGCAATCGCACATTGCTCCTGCTGCCATCCCCTGCCTTACCCCTGCGGCACGGTTAAAGCTTCCCCAACCCCGCCAGGATCTTCTCCGGCGTGATCGGCAACTGGTTGAAGCGCACTCCGATGGCGTCCGCGATGGCGTTGGCGATCGCCGGTGCGGGCGTGATGACACAACACTCGCCGAGGCTCTTGGCGCCAAACGGGCCGGTGGGGTCGTCGGTTTCGATGAACAGGCTTTCCATCCGCCGCGGCATTTCGACCGCCGTCGGCATCTTGTAGTTAAGAAAGTCTGAAGTCAGACAGGCACCGCTGTCATCGAACTGGATCTGTTCCATCAGCGCATAGCCCATGCCCTGCTGGAAGCCGCCTTCGACCTGACCCTCGGCGGCCCTGGGGTTGATGACCCGGCCGATATCGTGGGCATAGACCGCCTGCAGCACCGTGACCTCGCCGGTTTCGGTGTCGACCTCGACTTCGACAAACTGCGCCGCGCAGGGCGTCGGGTTCGACGGCGGAGCCTGGCTGGCAACACCGATGATGGTGCCTTTCTCTGCGATCGTGGTCGGCTGGGGACCATTCGGTGTCATCTGAATGAAGGGCGATTCCGCCCTTGCCGCCACCGCCGCCACCGCAATCGCCTTGCCGGGAACACCCTTGACCTGGACCTCCCCGTTGCGGACTTCGAGATCGTCCACGGCCACCTCGAGCATCACCGAGGCCACCTCAAGAAGGCGCTTTTTCGCCTGACCCGCCGCCGCCCGCACCGCGTTGCCGGCCGAGTAGGTCACGCGGCTGGCATGGGTCGGCGCGTCAAAGGGCACGGTGTCGCTGTCGAGCCGATTCGACATCCGCACCGCACCGGCCGGCAGCCCGAGTTCTTCGGCAGCGATCTGGCACAGGGTGACGATCTGCCCCGACCCGATATCCATCGCCGCTGTGGCGAGATCGGCGGTGCCGTCGCGGTTGAGTTTCACAATCGCCCCGGAATGCTCGTAGATGTCCGGGAAACCCATGCAGCCCGAAACCCAGACCGGGTGCACGGCAACGCCGACGCCGCGCTTCCTGTGCCCATCGCCCTTCACCGCCGCCTTGCGCGCCTTCCAGTCGATGCGCGCCGCGCCCTGGCGCAGGCAGTCTTCCAGTCCATAGGTCGACAGCGTGAAGGCCGGATTGAACGGATGCGGCTCCCCCTGCTGGCGCGCGTTTTTGAGCCGCATCTCGATCGGATCGAGTTTGAGCGCAGTGCAGATTTCATCAATCTGCGATTCCACCGCGAAGCTGCCCTGCGGCGCGCCGTAACCGCGGTAGCCGCCCCCGATCATGTTGTTGGTGTAGACGGTCTTGCCCTCCCATTTCTGGTGCGGCGCGTGGTAGTTGAAGAAGACACCGAAAGCGCCGTGAACCAGGATCACTTCGGAACCATGGGTGGCGTGGGCGCCACAGTCGAGCACACTGCTCGCATAGCGTGCGGTGAAGGTGCCGTCCTTCTTCACCCCGGTCTTGAGGTGGACCTTGATCGGATTGCGCGTCGTGGTGATGAAATCCTCCGCCCGCGAGTGCTCAATGCGGACCGGGCGGCCCCCGGCTTTCCGGCTCAGCAGTGCCGCCACCGGCTCCATCGCGCTCAGCTCGAGCTTGCCGCCGAAGCCGCCGCCGATATAGGGCGACTTGATGACCTTGACCTTGCTTTCGCCAATGCCAAGCGCGACCGCGAGCTTCTCCCGCGTCCCGAAAACATGCTGGGTGGCGACGTGGATGGTGACGTTGTCCTCGCCATCCATCTCCACCACGCAGATCCGCGGCTCCATGTAGCAGGTATGGACGCGCTGGGTTTCATAGGTGCCCTCGAAGATGAAATCGGCCTCGGCAAAGCCCTGCTCGAGGTCGCCCGACTCAAACATCGCTTTAAGCGGCGGAATCGCGGAAACGTCGACCGCGACATTGCCCGGGGCATGGGGGTGGATCTGCACCGCTCCCGGTGCCATCGCCGCCTCCGGATCAAAGACCGCCGGCAGTTCCTCATAGCGGACATCAATCAGAAGCAGCGCCGCTTCCGCGATCTCGGGCGTGGTGGCGGCCACCGCCGCAACCGGCTGTCCCATATAGCGCACTACTTCGCCGTTCATGATATCGAAATCGCGCACCATGCTGGGCGCCTGGGACGGCACGAAATAGACCGGCGTGAACCGGATCTGCGGCACGTCGGCGGGCACCAGCACCGCCTTGACGCCCGGCAGCTGTTCGGCCCGCGAGGTGTCGATGCTGAGGATGCGCGCATGGGCATAGGGGCTGCGCAGCAGCTTGCCATGCAGCATGCCCGGCAGCCGCACGTTGACCGGATAGGAGCGGCCCCCTGTCACCTTCTCATAGGCTTCCGGCCGGTTGACACTCTTTCCAACGACGTTCAGTTCACTCATTGTTCGTTTCCTCATCGCTCGTCGGGGACCGGTCAGGCTTTCGCCGCCAGCTTTATGGCGTCCACGATCTTGGCATAGCCCGTGCACCGGCACAGGTTCCCGGAGATGGCGTGACGGATGCGCTCCTCATCGGGATCGGGGCACTCCTCGAGCAGTTCTTTGGCCGTCATCATCATGCCACAGGTGCAGTAGCCGCACTGCACCGCGCCGGCCTCAATAAACGCCGCCTGCAGCTTGTGGAGTTTACCACCCTGGGCCAGCCCTTCCGCGGTGGTCACCTTCGCTCCGTCATAGGAGAGCGCGTAGCACATACAGGAATACACCGCCTTGCCTTCGACATGGACGGTGCAGCAGCCGCAGGAGCCGTTGTCGCAGCCGCGCTTGGGGCCGTTGAGACCGACGTGATCGCGCAATACGTTGAGCAGGGTCGCATCCTGCTCCACCGCCACTTCGTGCGCCTCGCCGTTCACTTCGAGCGACATCACCTTCTTCATTTTCCGTCTCTCCCCGACTCAGTTGACGCACGCCAGCGCGCGTTCGAGCGCACGGCGCGTCATGACTTTGGCCATCCGTACGCGATAGGCCGCCGATGCCCGATGATCGGCCAGCGCATCGATTTCACCGACCACAGCATCCGCCGCCCGCGCCAGCACGTCCGCCTCGGGACGCGACCCGGCCAGCACGGCTTCGGCTGCGGCCGAGCGCAACGCCTGCTCCCCGACACCACCGCCGAGCGCCACCCGCGCGTCGGTGCAGATGCCGTCGGCGTCAAGCGTCAGCCGCGCCGCCGCATTGACGATGGCAAGATCGTTGGCATTTCCCGCCAGCTTGACAAAGCCCGAAGCGCAACGCCCCGTCGGCACCGGCAGCACCACGGCGGTCACGATCTCGCCCTTCCCCAGGGTGTTGACGAACATGCCGCCGAACAGCGCGGCAAGCGCCATGCGCCGCATCCCGCCCGCCCCGCGCACGATGACCTCGGCATCGAGCGCCAGCAGCGCGGTGGGGGCGTCAAAGAACGGACAGGAAGCGGCGACACAACCGCCGATCGTCGCCGTGTTGCGCACCTGCATCGGCGGATGGCTCAAGGCCTCTCGGAGCGCGGCGAGCCAGGGCTCGGTTCTCACCGCCTCCAGTGCCGCGATCGCGGCCAGCGGCACCGTCGCGCCGATTTCGAACTCTGCGTCATCAAGACGCAGACCCGACAGACCGGCCTTCCTTATATCGACCAGCGCCTCGACCTCGCTGAGCAGTCCGCGCGCATCCAGACCACGCAGAAACGTGCCGCCGGCAAGCGGCAACGCCTCTTCGCTGTCCTTCAACAGCGCCAACGCCGCGTCGACACTATCGGGAACGTGGAACGCCTCCAGTTTCGCCAATGCCATGTTTCCTCCACACTCGTTATGCGTTAATGTTGCGTTATCAACTTTCAGCGGACGGCATTTCAGAGCGCTTTTGCTCCCAAAAGGCCTTGCTGCCGAAAGAGCGGACGGCCTCCGGCGCGACCACGCCACGGCGCCGAATTCCCCGCATCTGTTCCGGTGCATGCCCTCACGCCGGCGTCGAAGCCATTTCACAAGCCTGCACCGTCCGGGCAAAATTGGCGAAGAATTCGTCGGCGAGTTTTTTCGCCGCACCATTGATCAGCCGCTGGCCAACCTGCGCCAGCTTGCCGCCAACCTGCGCCTCGACGTTATAGAACAACACTGTTCCAGTATCTCTCGTGCATAGTCTTACGGTCGCACCGCCCCTGGCAAAGCCCGCGACGCCGCCCTCTCCTTCGCCTGAAATCCGGTAGCCGTTGGGCGGGTCAAGATCACTGAGCATGACACGACCGCGGAATCGCGCCGAAACCGGGCCGATCTTCACCTTGGTCACCGCCCGGAAACCCCCGTCATCGGTCTTCTCCAGTTCTTCACAGCCGGCGATGCAGGCCTTGAGCACTGCCGGGTCATTCAGCTTGACCCACACCGCTTCGCGCGAAGCCTCAAGCTCGACTTCACCGCTCATCGTCATCGCCATGGCATCCTCCCGGGTCAACTTTCTGTTCACATCGCCCTGCGTTCCGCAGCGATGCAGTCTGACTTTCAGTATTTGAGAACCTTGCCGCGCCGACCGTTTTCCGCAGATACCGGGTCCGGACCCTGCAATGGTTCTCCTCCTTCGGAGGGGACGTTAGTACGAAGCGGTGGTACCGGGCTTGCTTCGAAAGGCGGGTGCACTTGACTGCCAGCGCGGCAAAAGACATTATCCCATCATGCTGCATTGCGAAGGAGACCACCCGACACCAGATTTTCAACTCCAGAGTGTAACAATAAACTACGTCTTGATTTCCAGCAGGGTGGAGGAAGGGCGCGGTGGCTAGCCCGCTCTCGGCCGTTACACGGCAAACAAAGCCATGGTTTCTGAAGGTTGACGATGCAAAGACGCAACACGCAATGGCTTTGGTCGCAAATCACGTTGGATCGTCAGGTTGCCGACCAGAAGCTCAAGCGAAGTTTCTCTCTGGTGCTGATCCATGGCTGGTTGCAAAGGCCATCGTCACCGAGGCGAAAATCATCACTCACGAACAACCATGCGCTACTGCGAAGTTGCGCATTTCTATTCCAGATGTCTGCAGGGCGTTTGGGGCTGAATGGGGTGCGCCGTATGATGTGCTTCGTAATTTGGCCGCGTCATTCACATTCAAAGCACCTTCGCCTTGAAAATAGGCAAGTTTACGATGTTGTATAGTATCAGGTCAATTCGACTGCTGATGCCTGATCGTCGGCGTGGAGCGCAGCAAGCGCACTCCCGATCAGGGAGGGGCTCACAGGCGGCAGCGCAACTGTCTCCTCAAGCCCACGACCTTGCAGATTGCGGCAGCCATTTCCGCCGATGGATCGACACCCTGCACCACACCATCCTTCGCGACGGCTGGAGCCTGGGAGAGGCTGAGTGGCTGCGCAGTCCAGGGCGCACCGGGCATTGGTGCTGGCACGCCCGACCGGAAACAATGCGGTCTTCGCCCTCGCACTGGCGCGTCTCAGGGCCCATTCGCCGCTCCTCACTCTGCCGGTGGTCTGGAGTGCGGACATCCCGCGTTTTCGCAAGCCTGGCGTTGGAGCAGGCGCATAGCGTCATGCCTTTGACAGTCCCGGACGAAAGCAGCCTGCGCCTTCGCCGCGGAATCCTCCGGCAATGTCCAGGCCCTGCACAGAATGCAGCATCATACACCCGGAACCCGGAACCCGGAACCCGGAACAAGGGCACAGAGACAGCTTCCTGAGGGGAGCGATCCGATCGAGTGAGCGCTCCTCACAAGGGTGTCGTCGCGCTCCCGGACGACCGCCATCACCACAGCTTCACGTCACGCACTGCCCGCTTCGCCGACAGCCAGGCCGCCGATTAGCGCGCCTGCGATGCATGCGAAGCTCTCGCGCATTGCCGCCTATGGCAGCGCCCGCGCCATGGCGGCGAATTCCTCATCACCGATCAGGCGCCGCTCTCTTGTCGCCACGTCCTTGACCGCTGCCAGCAGTGTCGCGACTTTTTCCTTGTCGAGGGTGATTCCGACCTCCTTGAGTTTTATCTCGATATTGGCGAGGCCGCTCTTCTTGCCGAGCACGATGCCGCGTTCTGCCGCCACGATTTCCGAGGAATAGGGTTCAATGGCATCGGGCATATGGAACTGCGCCGCCACCGCCCCGCTTTCACGGACAAACAGAGCCTCTCCGACCACCGGCTTCCATTTGTCAACCTGGTAGCCGCCAGCTTTGCGCACGATTTCCGAGACCCGGCGCGCCTTTGACAGATCCATCTCCACGGGGACGTCATAGAGGCAGGACAGCGCCAGCGCCACTTCGCAAATGTCGGCATTGCCGGCACGCTCGCCCATGCCGTTGATGGTTCCCTGGATCCAGGTCGCCCCGCCGCGCACCGCAGCAATCGCCGCCGCCGTCGCCAGACCGAAATCGTTATGGCCGTGCCAGTGAATCGGCACGTCCGGCCCGAGCCAGCCCGCGACCTTCCGGATCAGGAACTCCACCGCTTCCGGCGCGCAGGCACCGATGGTATCGACCACCGCCACTTCTTCCGCACCGGCCCGCACCGCGGCATGATAGACCTGTTCCAGATAGGAGAGATCGGCCCGCGTCGCATCTACGGGGAAGAAGATCACCCGCATGCCATGCGCGCGCGCATGCCGTATGGCATCGCTGAGCCTTGTGATCACAGTCTCCCGCGTAAAGCCATAGGCTGCGATCTTGGCATCGCTGGTCGCGATCTCGATCAGGATCGCGGTGGTGCCGAGTTCGATATGGGCATCAATGTCGGCCTTTACCGCGCGCGAAAAGCCCCAGATCTCAGCCTTGAGACTGGCCGCCAGGATGCGCTCCACCGCTTTGGTGTCTTCCACGGAGACCCGCGGGAAGCCGGATTCGATCCGGCCGATGCCGAGATCATCCAGCGCGCAGGCGATCGCAAACTTGTCCTCGGACGAGAACACCACGCCGACCGCCTGTTCGCCGTCGCGCAGCGTGGTGTCGTAGAAACGCACCGTTCGGCTGCGATCGAAGCCGCCCTTGACCTCGGGGCGCTCATTGATGGTCCCCGTCCAGATCCGGTCCGCCTGCAGCTGCGCTGTCTTTGTCATTCCTCAACCTCAGTTTTCGGTGATCGCAATGGGGCGCACCAGGGAAGCTTCACCGCCCCTGATCTTGAGCGGCAGCACAATCACGGTCGAAATCGCCTGCCCGCTCGCCGCCAGACCCTCAAGATTGAGGCTCTTCATCACGTAGATGCCGTTCTCGACGAGAATGATACGGTGACTGGAGAAAGGTGCCGGAACTCCAAGCGACAGGTTGTCGGTACCGACCAGACCGGGTTTCTGTGCCGCCACCCAGCGTGCCCCCTCGTCACTGAGCCCGGCCCATTTATAGAGATAGGTGTCGCGATCGGTCTCGAAGAAGCGGCCGTAACCGGTCCGCAACAGGATGCAGTCGCCTTGACGGATCTCAAGCCCCTTCGCTGCGGTTTCGAGGTCGTCGGGGCCGATGCCATAACGCTCGGGCAGGATGTCGAGGCCCTTCGACGCCGGAATGTCGAGCAGAACCGCGCGCAGCACCAGAGGCGGCACCTTTTCCATGGCATGGAGCGGCTCGGGCAGATTCACAAAACCGGTGTCGCGCTGGTAGGGCGTGACATCAATACCCTGAACTTTCAGGTCCTGCGACATGTGGATGGGCGCGTCGAAATGCGTGCCCGAATGCATCGACGTCACCACCAGGCTGATGGCGTCCGAGAAGCCGGGCTCAATGCCCATCTCGTCGAAGGATTTCCGAACGTATTCGTGATAGCGGTAAAGATAGAACTGGAACGGCGGGTCAAAGGGATGCACGGGCATGTTGGGCCAGTAGGCCTGGCCGAGATCGTGGACCTTCGCCCCTGCCAGCAGGTCAATCAACCGCTTGTCGCTCATACCTCACCTCCACTCCCTGTGTTTTTAGGGAAGGGCCCGGTTCCTCAGATTTCTGTGCCGGGCCTCTTCCGTAACTCTCCGCTTCCGCCTTAACTCACGACCCCGCACATATTGAGCATCACTTCAATATAGACCCGGACAATGTCCATCATGTCGCCGATATGGACATGCTCGCCCTGCTGGGTCGAGAAGCCGCCACCCCCGGTGCGGATCCGCCCCGCGGATCCGTAATTGACGGTCGGGATGCCATAGCGGTTCATATGCGCGGCATCGCTGTACCAGGTCTCGACCCCCATCTTCGGCGCCACGCCGAGCTGGTTGGTGTGGGCGGAGATGATGCTCTGGACCAGTTCGTGATCGTCGGGAATCGACGTGCCCGGTGCCGACAGGAAAATTTCCGCCCTGGTGCCGTCGAGCTGCGGATTGTCCCTGACCACGCACCGCACCAGGTCACGCACCTCGTTGAAGGCCTGGACCGGCAGCACTTCGGGCAGCGTACGCACGTCGAGATAGATCACGCAGTTGTCGGGGGTGCGCGCACCGCGCCACGGCCAGCCGCCCTCGATCGCCGAGACGTTGACCCGGGGCTGGAAATCGCCAAGCCGGTTGCGGGCACAGTAGTCCGGGATCCATTCGTGGATGGCATCCAGCACCACGCGTGCCCTGTTGATGGCATTGCGGTCGACCTCGGACCATGCGGTGTGGATCAGATGTCCCGGCACCGTGATCTTGATCCAGGTGGTGCCGCAATGGCGCGGGATCAGCATCATGTTGGTCGGTTCACCGAGGATGCAGGCATCGGCGACCGCTCCGTGGGTGATGGCGTATTTCGTGCCGACGCCATAGCCCTGATACTGCCGGCCTTCATATTCGTTGACCGGCGCCTTCTCGATTTCGCCGGCCACGGCCGCGATGACCACGTCACCCCCGAGCCGGATGCCGGCTTTGGCGATGGCCTCGACCGCGGTGACGTAATTGGCAAGGGCAAACTTCATGTTGAAGGAGCCCATGCCGTAGATCCACTCGTTGTCGACGAGCGTGCCCTGGCAGCGGTAGCCGATGCCGCGATGGGCCTGTTCCGGCCCGAACGAGGTATCGAGGTGGCCGTTGAACATCAGCGACTTGCCGCCACCCGCGCCCTGCCTGCGGCCGATGGCATTGTAGCGCTCATCGCCGATCGGCTGCAGCGTGGCATCAAAGCCTGCCCCCCTGAGGACCTCGTGATAGGCCCGCGCCACGTCGCCTTCAAAGCCGGTGGGGCTCGGAATATTGGTCAGGTCGATGGTCAGATTGACCAGACGGTCGCGGTCGATGAGGTCGGTGGCTTTGCGGACAAGGTCTGCGGTGATTGCGGATGTCATGTGGATTCCCAGGTGAACCGTTCTGCCAGGTGGATCAGTCGACGATGAACGTTGTCAGGGTGCCGAGCCTGTCGACCCTGCAGTCGATGCGGTCGCCGCCCTTGAGATAGGCGGCATCCCTGCGGCCGGCGATGACGCCCGGAGGGCTGCCCGAGGTGATGACGTCGCCGGGCTCCAGCGTGGTATTCGACCACCACGACACCATGTCGGCGATCTTGTACTGGACGTTGCCGGTATTCGAGTTCTGGCGCTCCTCCCCGTTCAGCGTCAGGACCATGCCGAGATTATTGACGTCGCCGGTTTCATCGAGCGTCACAAGATAGGGGCCGAGCGGGCATGAACCGTCGAAGCTCTTGCCGAGCAGGATGACCTTGTTGGAATGTTCGCGCGCCTGGATGTCGCGCGCCGACAAGTCGTTGAAAATCGTCAATCCGGCAACGTAGTCGAGCGCCTCGTCGGGCGAAACTCGGAAAGCCTTCTTTCCGATGATGATCCCGACCTCGATCTCATAGTCGAGCTGCGAAGTGAAGTGCGGAATGCGCACGCTGGCTCCATTCGGCACCACGGAAGAGGGCGCCTCGAGGAAGCCGGTGGGATGCTCGAAGTGGAAGTCGCCCCAGTTATGGGACTGCCATTCCGGTTCCTGCCAGGTCGTCAGTTCCGACAGATGGGCCGGGAAGTTGCAGGAAGTGTGCATGATCTTGCCAGGCCGCGGCACCGGGGCCTGCAATTCGATGTCGCCGGCCGCGATCACGTTCGACGCTCCGGGGGACGCCTTTGCGGCCAGTGCGCGCGCCTGTTGCAGCGCCGGATCGCCCAGTTCCAGGAAGGAAATCATGGAAGGCGGCAGTGCACCATTGCTCGCACCATTGAGATCCAGAATGCTGCCATCGTCAAGCACGACACCGATCGTCGCCTTGCCGCTCGATTTGATCTTGAAGCTTGCCAGTTTCACGTGTCGCCTCCCGCCTGTCTGAATTCTCCGTGGCGCGCGACCACCGCGCGCCACCCCTTTGCTTTCTGGGTCGTATCAGGCCGCGGCGACCGGGCCGGGCTTGAGGTTGGGCAGAACCTTCTCGCCCATCAGACGGATGGTCTCGAGATTGTCTTCGGTGGTCTTGCCCACCACTTCGAGCAGCGGCAGGTTGAGGCCGGCGTCGACCAGCTCCTGGGTGATTTCCAGACATTGCGCGGGGGTGCCGGAGATCACGGTGAAGCGACGCATCATTTCATCGGTCACCAGATGGGTGACATGGTCCTGGGTGCCCTCAGCAATCGCCTTGCGGAACGGATCCCAGGTCGGGTCGGGCAAGCCGGAGCCGGCGAGAATGACGTCGTTCTTGATGTTGCGGATCTTGTTGACAATGTAGGTGCCGGTATAGCTGCGCGTGGCGTTGCGGGCCTTGTCGCCGTCCTCGGAGCAGGCGCAGAGGATCACACCGCCGACCGGGAAGCTGTCAGGAATTTCCCGACCCGCTGCCGCGGCACCCGCCTTCATGTTTTCAAGGGCGTATTTGACGAAGACCGGCGAGGTCAGACCGGCGAGCAGCATGCCGTCCGACTCCCTGCCGGCGAGCTTCTGCATGAAGGGCCCGGTGGCGCCGACATAGACCGGAATGTCGGTGCGCAGGCCGGCCGCAGCGCGATCAAACGCCGGCATCGACGACTTGTAATATTTGCCCTCATAGGCGTATTTCTTGCCGCCGAAGACATTGCGCATGATTTCCATCGACTCATGATGCACACCCACCGGGCGCATCTTCTCGATGTCGTATTCCAGATATTCGATGCCGACCTTGCCGACCCCGATGCCCATCATGAAACGCCCGCCCGACAGCTCGTCGATGGCCGCAGCTTCGGAAGCCTGGATGGTGGGGTGGCGCATATAGGGCGAGGTGATGCCAAGACCGACCGGAATTTTTTTCGTCGCCTGGGCCACTACGGCGAGCGTGGTGAAACAGCCCCGGGCTTCAAGTCCGTATTGACGGAACCAGTGATAGGCCTCCGCAATCCAGAAGCCACCGGTCATGTTGGAGGCCTCGGTCTGTTCCGCATAGGCCCGGATCGCCGACAGCGGCTCATAGGATTTGAAAATGACGCCCATTCTGGGCTGGACAGTCTTGGTCATGCTCTAGCTCCTGCAAATTTCGGGAAATTCAGGCGAGAAGCCGCCCGGGTCCAAAACCCTTGCCTGCTGCGCCGCAACTTGATCCCGCAAGACTAGTCAGCGAAAATGCCATCGTCTTGCCCGCCAAAGCGCTTGGCTTGACCACCAGCGCAAGCACGCGCGAGTCCGACCGGGGAACTTCGAAATTGCACGCAGAAGCAAGACCTTGCAGCCCACAAGCCACGACCCGTCGATGCCGGCTGGAGTAGGCTCCGGCGCGCACGCCCCCCGCCCCGCGAGACAGGGCGGGAGCCGCCGGCAACGCGACTTCGGTCGAAACAGACAGAGCACGGGAACTTATGAAAATCCGCAAGCTTCTCATCGCTAACCGCAGCGAAATCGCCATCCGCGTCATGCGTGCAGCGACCGAACTCGGCATTCGCACCGTCGGCCTCTATTCAAAGGAGGACCGCTTTGCGCTCCATCGCTTCAAGGCCGACGAAAGCTATGTCGTCGGTGCCGGCCGGGGGCCGATCCACGCCTATCTCGACATCGACGACATCCTGCGCATTGCCTCTGAGACCGGCGTCGACGCCATCCACCCGGGCTATGGTTTTCTCTCCGAAAACCCCGACTTCGCCGAGGCCTGTGCGGGCGCGGGCATCGCCTTTATCGGCCCCTCCCCTGAAGTCATGCGCACGCTCGGCAACAAACTCTCGGCCCGCCAGGCTGCGGTTGGCGCCGGCGTGCCGGTGATGCCAGCGACCCCTGCATTGCCCCATGACAATGCCGCCATCGCAGCAGCAGCCGCCGAAGTCGGCTATCCCCTGATGCTCAAGGCCTCCTGGGGCGGCGGCGGCCGTGGCATGCGCGTCATTGAGAGCGAGGAGGATCTCCCGGCCCAGGTCGAGGCCGCCCGCCGCGAAGCCCTCGCCGCCTTCGGCAATGACGAGGTCTATCTGGAAAAGCTGGTCCGCAATGCCCGCCATGTCGAGGTCCAGATCCTCGGTGACCAGCATGGCGGTCTGGTCCATCTCTTTGAGCGCGACTGTTCAGTGCAGCGCCGCAACCAGAAAGTCGTGGAACGCGCCCCGGCCCCCTATCTTGACGCCGCGGGCCGCACGGCCCTCTGCGATGCGGCGCTGCGCCTCGGCCGCGCCGTGCGCTACACGCACGCTGGTACCGTGGAATTCCTGCTTGATGGCGATACCGGCGAATTTTATTTCATTGAGGTCAATCCGCGCATCCAGGTCGAGCACACCGTCACCGAACAGGTCACCGGCGTAGACCTGGTCAAGGCCCAGATCCGCATCACCGAAGGGGCCGTGATCGGCAGCCCCGAATCCGGGGTGCCCGCACAGGCCGATCTGCATCTCAACGGACATGCGCTGCAGTGCCGCGTCACCACCGAAGACCCCGAAAACGGCTTTGCCCCCGACTATGGCAAGATCAGCGCCTACCGCAGCGCTGCGGGTTTCGGAATTCGTCTTGATGCCGGTACCGCCTATGCCGGTGCGGTGATCACGCCCTATTACGACTCCCTGCTGGTCAAGGTCACAGCCTGGGCGCCGGACAGCACGGAAGCCATTCACCGCATGGATCGGGCCTTGCGCGAATTCCGGGTGCGGGGGCTTGCCACCAACCTCAATTTCCTTGAGAGCCTCATCAACCATCCCCAATTCGTGGCTGGAACCTGTTCGACCCGTTTCATCGACACCACGCCGGAACTCTTTCACTTCTCCAGGCGCCATGACCGCGCCACCCGCCTCCTGCAGTTTCTCGGCGACGTGGTGGTCAACGGCAATCCCGAAATGAACGGGCGCACGGCACCGAAACTGCCGCTGGCCGCTCCCCTGCTGCCTGCCACCGACCTCCGCCAGCCGCTGCCGCAAGGAAGCCGCGACCGCTTCAGGGCGCTCGGAGTTCGCGCCTTTGCCGCCTCGATCCGCAGTGAGCCCCGGCTTCTCATCACCGACACCACCTTGCGCGACGCCCATCAGTCGCTCTTTGCCACCCGCATGCGCACCGCCGACATGGTGGCGATCGCGCCACATTATGCCCGCCAGCTCCCCGAACTCTTCTCCCTCGAATGCTGGGGCGGCGCCACTTTCGACGTCGCCATGCGTTTTCTCAAAGAGGACCCCTGGGAACGGCTGGCGCGGCTGCGCGAGGCCGCCCCCAACATCCTGTTCCAGATGCTGCTGCGCGCCTCCAACGCCGTGGGCTACACCAATTATGCCGACAACGTCGTGCGCTATTTCATCAAGCAGGCAGCCGGTGCCGGCATCGACGTCTTCCGCGTCTTCGATTCCCTCAACTGGGTCGAGAATATGCGCGTTGCCATCGACACTGTGCTCGAGACCGGAGCACTGTGCGAGGCTGCGATCTGCTACACCGGGGATATTTTCGACACGGCACGCCCGAAATACAGTCTCCGATACTATGTCGACATGGCAAAGGAACTGGAGAAGGCCGGTGCCCATATCCTCGGAATCAAGGATATGGCCGGCGTCTGCCGGCCGCGCGCGGCGCGCGCTCTGATCCGCGCCCTGCGCGAGGAAACAGGCCTGCCCATCCACTTCCACACCCACGACACCTCGGGCGGATCGATTGCCACCGTGCTGGCGTTTGCCGAAGCCGGGGTCGACATCGTTGACGCCGCCATCGATTCGATGAGCGGCCTGACCTCGCAGCCCAGTCTCGGGGCACTCACGGCGGCTCTCGAAGGCTCGCCCCGCGCCCCCGGATTCGGCATTGACCGGCTGCAGCCTTTCGCCCGCTATTTTGAGGGCGTGCGCCACGCCTACGCCCCCTTCGAAGCCGATATGCGCTCCGGTACCGCGGATGTCTATCGTCACGAAATGCCGGGCGGGCAGTACACCAATCTGCGCGAGCAGGCGCGCGCCATGGGCCTGGAGCACCGCTGGTCGGAAGTGGCACAACGCTATGCCGACGTGAACCAGCTTTTCGGCGACATCGTCAAAGTCACGCCGACCTCGAAGGTAGTCGGCGACATGGCGCTGTTCATGGTCACCAATGATCTGACTCCGGAGCAGGTCGCCGATCCGCAACACCCGATATCCTTCCCCGAATCCGTGATCTCGCTGTTTCGCGGCGAGATGGGCTACCCCGCAGACGGCTTTCCCCCCGAGTTGCAACGCAAGGTGCTGAAAGACCGGGCCCCCCTGCCCGGCCGCGCTGGAGCCAGCCTCGCTTCCGTGGATCTTGATGCCGCCCGCAGCGAGGCGGCAAAAGCCGCCGACCGGGAGATCAGCGACACGGAACTCGCGTCCTCCCTGATGTATCCCAAGGTCTTTGCCGAATTCGCCGCACATCGCGGGCGTTTTGGCGATGTCTCGCTGTTGCCGACGCCGACCTTCTTCTATGGACTGACCGAACAGGAAGAAATCACCGTCTCAATCGACCCCGGCAAGACCCTGGTCGTGCGACTGCTCGGCCGCACCGAGATCGACAGCGAGGGCATGGTCAAGCTCTTCTTTGAACTGAACGGCCAGCCGCGCACGGTCCGGGTCGCCCGCAAAGGCGCAGCAGTCACCGCGGTCATCCATCCCAAGGCCGAAGCTGGCAATCCAGCCCACGTCGCCGCTCCGATGTCAGGAATGGTGTCAGCGCTTCTGGTCACAGCCGGGCAGACTGTGGAGAAAGGGACTCCGCTGCTGTCGATTGAGGCCATGAAGATGGAGACCGTGATCACCGCCGAACGCGACGCCGTCGTCGCCCGCCTTCACGTCGCCCCGGGACAGCGGATCGAGGCCAAAGATCTGTTGCTGGAAATCCAGTGACCGAGAACACGGGGAACTCCACCATGAACACCAACCCCTCTCTGGCCACACTGGATTGGCACCGCGGAGACGCGGTGCCTGCTGCCTCCTTCATTGCCACCCTGCGAGGCCGCCACTCCATTCGCCGCTACACCGAAGAGCCAGTGTCAGCCGAACTGATCGAAACCCTGCTGCGGGTGGCCATCCAGGCCCCGTCGGCGCATAACCGTCAGCCTTGGCGCTTCCACCGGATCCTCGACAGTGAGAGGGTTGACCTGGCGAACGCGATGGCGGCGCGCCTGCGCCAGGACCGTGTCGGCGACGGCGATCCGATCGCCGCAGTGGAAGCCGACCTGGCGCGCTCCTACGCCCGCATGACCACCTCTCCGGCAATTATCCTCGTCTCTCTTTCGATGCAGGACATGGATCGCTACCGCGATGCCAGACGCAACCAGGCCGAATATCTCATGGCGGTTCAAAGCGTCGCCATGGCTGGGCAGAATCTCCTGCTCGCCGCCCATGCCTCGGGCCTCGGCGCCTGCTGGGTCGCAGCCCCCCTGTTCTGTCCCGACACCGTGGCCGCAGTCCTCAACCTGCCACCCGACTGGCAGCCCCAGGGCATGATCACGCTGGGCTATCCGGAAGGCGCGGCGACAATCCGCTCCCGCCACCCGCTGGAGGCCTGCACACGAAGCTGATGCAAGCCCAGCAAGCCTCGCCCGGGAGCCGAGGAACAGGCAGGCGGTTCTCCGTTTTCCCGTCACATGGGACCGCGAGCGGTGGTCACGAACGACGTTCCTGCTGTCGATATGCGCCCCGCGGCGGCCCATCACACCAGAGCCGCTCCATAGAGCGGTTTCCGGTCAGATGGAATCGGTTTGACGAAGTCGGAAAATGCCGAAAGTTCAACATATTACTGCAATACCGTCGGCCGAGATCACTTTATCCCTTCTGGGCAAGCAATCGCGGCAGCCTGTTCCCGAGATTTTCCCGCGCCAGCGAACACAGACTTCGATCAGGGTCGATCGACCCGGTCGCATCTGACCGTAAACCGCTAATCCAGCACATCCGCCGGGCGCGCGCCGCCGGGTCTCCTTTCGCCCCTATGCCGCCGCCATATCCCTGCTCCCCGAGCGAGTCCCGGTACTCTCATCACTCAAACACCGCCACCACCTCCCGGCTTGTGTTCCCTTCCCTGACGCAACGCAGCTCGTGACAGGTTATCAAATACAGACAACACCAATAGCCAGCGAGCACCCCACTCACCGTCAGGCTGCCAATCGCGGATACAGCGAGGATCCCAATCCAGTTCAGCAGCAAACCAACGCCCGCAGCAGCACCGAAAAGCAGAAAGGCGATGGCCAAGATTTCGAGCATCTGCCAGCGGCAGGCTCTGGTCAATTCTGCACTGCGCGCCATACTCTCCACGGGCCCCATCCGTTCGACGACGCAGGCCTGAAAAGCACCCATCCGCGCACAGACAGCAATATCCCGGGAATGAAAAGCACTATCATCCCGACGCCGATCAACAACCCGCTCAGAATGCTTAGAAAGAGAAGCGGAAAGAAGCACTCTACGGCCCGCCGCAAGGTCTCTCGAAGACGAATCGGCTCACCGCGCAGGCTGTTGAAACCAGCGACACTGGCCACGCTCTCACCGACTATGTCGGCCACAAACGCCACGCAAAAGGCCACTCCCATCCGGCCCCAAACCTCGCTTTCTGGTCTGGATCAACGATCTGGTCAAATAGCCGTATACGGCAGTCGCACCACAATTCCGACGCTTACGAAGAGCGAAGGATTCGCCCGCCACACGCTGCAGGCACCGCTGAGGACATTGCCGACCCGAAACTGGTTGCGGTCGGGCGCTTGCGTTGCAGCCATGGGATTCCCCCTGCGAGCACGGCAAGCCTGTCAAATCGTCGCCACTTCCGGGAACCTCAAACCGCTTTGTGCCGCGCGCAAGGCAACCGCGCCCGGCATCCCTGCGGGGATTGCGGCCAGCGATCGGGAAATCGTTCGCCTCATCCTCCAGACTGCACCCTGCCGACATCGTCCGATCTGGCTCCGCTTCATGCCAGGGATCGGGATTCGCTTACGATTACTCGAATACCGCCATCATCTCCCGGGTCGTCAGACCTTCTCTGAAACGACGCAATTCATGATAGGTCATCACAAGCACACAATAGGAATAGGCACCAATGGCCCCCCTCAACAGCAAATCACCGATGAGTCCGACATGGCGGCCGCCGCCCACTATCAGCACGGACACAACAACCTCCCGGACACCGGCGGCACCCAGGCCGAGAAGGAGGAACAGTCCGTACAGGCGCCAGCGGTAGCCATCGGTAAGCTCTGCACTGCGCCTCATGCTTGCAATCGGACCCGCTCTTTCGATGATGCAGACCGGGTAGGCAACCACCCATCGCATCGCCCACATGTTCCCCGGGATGACCGCGAGGATCAGCCCACCCGCTATGGCCAACACAGTCAAAAGGGCAGTTCCCAGAAACGGCAGAAATCGCCCCGCAGCCAGAACCAGGACCTCCCCAAAGCTCCTCTGCTCTGCGGTCAGATGGTTGAAAACAGCAAGGTTGGCGATGGCATAGCCGATCACGCCAAAAACGACCGTGGCACAGAATACCAGCGAAAGTGCGGCAAAATGTCCGGACGCTGCGCCTCCGATTCCCGCCATCCGTTGAGGATCGATGATCCGGTGCTGATACAACACCCACGGCAACGCCACCATCAGTCCAGCGCCATAGAGGACCGGAAAATTCGCCACCAGAACTTCCCACGCGCGCCTGAAGGCGTCCGCAATCAGGAACTCCTCAGCCGCGGAGTCGCTCATCCAGTTCTCTCCTCGGCCGCCAGAACACCAGCAGATCCCCTTTGACTGTTACGAAATCGGGTAAGTTGGGGCACCTGCACCATAACCTGGGCGGAATTATGGCAGGCGCCTGAGGCAGGCAATTCCGACTTTTCACTGGTCGTGGTATCTCATGGCGCTTCAGAGCGTGGCCATGGCCGGACAGAATCCCCTGCTCGCCGCGCATGGCTCCGGCCTCGACGCCTGCTGCGTCGCAGCCCCCCTGTTCT
Source organism: Alphaproteobacteria bacterium (assembly GCA_009781045.1). Taxonomy (GTDB): domain Bacteria; phylum Pseudomonadota; class Alphaproteobacteria; order Rhizobiales; family Xanthobacteraceae; genus Bradyrhizobium. The sequence continues at coordinate 6,642 of WQYW01000036.1, read as the reverse complement.
GTCCCGACACGGTGGCCGCGGTCCTCAACCTGCCACCCGACTGGCAACCCCAGGGCATGATCACGCCGGGCTATCCGGACGACGCTGCAGCAATCCGCTCCCGCCTGCCGCTTAAAACCTGCACGCGTAGGTGACCGAAGCGCGCCTCGCCCCCGGTGCATCCGAGCCGCTGGCCGCCCGGCCGCCATCTGCGCGTCAGCACCCTGGCGTCTCCACCCAACCAAGCGAGGCGAGAAAGAAAGAAAAAGGGCAAGAGAAGCGAGAAGGCGATGGCGGAAGGCCTGTTCGGCCGTCTGGGCCTCGAACCCTCGCATGATGAGGGGAAAAGATAAAGCCCGCAGCGCTTCAAATCTTCTGGAGCTTTGCGCAATTCCACGCGTTGGAAGCATTCTACAATCAAGGCAGATTTGTGGCGAAATGCTGATAGAGGCAGGTGACCCCCGCCGACAACTGCCTCTCGCACATCACACTACCGTGATTTCGACCAGGCGGAGAGACGGGCCGGCAACAAGGGCCACGACTGCGCCAGGGTTCCTGGCGACTTTGGCGCCCCTGGCACAAAACACCTTCTTCCTTCGTCAGTTCAACCACCAGACCAAAGGGTGCCCGGCTTTCCGGGTTGTGCCAGCTCCCTGAAGCTGCCATCAGGCTCCGATGCACCTGTTCCGCTGGGCCTGCAACCTCATGAGGTCAGGCTCCCCGTTCGAGGCGCAAGCGATGCTATCCGTCGAATACCGCCATCATCTCCCGGCTCGTCAGCCCTTCCCTGACACGGCGCAATTCATGACAGATGCCAGAACATCACGAGTAAAGAAGATGAATAGCCAACGACGGCCCCCTGCAGCAACAGATGGCCGATGAGCCCCCCAGATCGACCGCCACCCACGATCAGCAAGGACACAATGACGTCCTGGATGCCGGCGGCACCCGGGCCGAAGACGAGCAAGAGTCCGTGCAGCCGCCAGCAATAGTCGACGGTCAGCTCTGCACTGCGCCTCATGCCCGCGACCGGTCCCACTATTTCGATTATGCAGGCCGCGCCGGCAACCGCCGATCGCATCGCCCACGAAATCCGGGGATGATCAACAGCATCGTCCCGCCAAAGCTTCCCAGCGCCGTGAGAAAGAAGGCTGTCAGGAGCGGCGGCAATGCCCCGCCGCATGAACCAGGATCTCGGCCAGGCTTGCCGCGCTCGCCGGTGAGGCCGGAGAGGCAGGTGAAAACTCTCAGGTTCGGCACCGCATAGCCGATCACGCCAGGAAAGAAGGTTGCACCGAAAGCCAGCAGGCGTCGATAAAACAGTTCGGGCGCGCGCCTTGCCGCCCATCTGTCGCAAATCAGGGATCCTATAGTGCAGCATCACCCATGGCAGCGCCACCATCAGGCCAACACCACAAAGGACAGAGAAATTCGCGAACAGCACTTCCCATGCGCGACTGAGAACGCCAGCGATCAGGAATTCATCTGCCTCGGAGTCCATCAACAAAATCTCCTCTCGGCAACCCTGACCGCGCCTGCAGATTTCGAGATCCGAAATCCCTTTGACCATTACGAAATCGGGCGACTTTCGGGCACCCATCGCATAACCCGGGCGGAATTGTGGCGGGATCCGACAAACAGGGGGTTTCGGCAAGTCGCGGCATTTGCCACCGTTACGCCTCCCAGGCGTGGCTGGCCCGGCTGCCAGCTGCAACACTGATTTCCGACCACACTCCGCGTCCAGCTCGGGGTAAACAGCCTTTTCGCGCATGCAGTTACCCCATGTGACAATGCGTCCATTGGTTCCCCCATCACATTTGCGGGAGCCCTGGTTGCTTCCCAGCAGCGGGGTCGAATACCCTGCATGCGACAGCGGTCTCAGCGGCCATGGCGCAGACCTGCGCGGTCTGGGCCGGGTATTTGAGGGCAGCCGAAACAGCGGCCTGATCAGCTTCGGCATGTTCATGGGAAATCGCGGTCGGGCCGGAGGGGAGAGATGCTGTGTGACGGACATCCCGGTTGAGCAGAAAATCCGGGACCAGCGGGAGCAGGACCGATGAGACTGTCTGGCCGATCTTTATCTCTCCCTGACCCGAGTGTCGGCCCCCCTGCCTGCACCAAGGCGACGCCCGTGCGATCGAGCGCCAGCTCTGCGGCTTCCTGCGCCCGGACGTGGCTGGCGGCTGCCAGGCCCGGTGCCGGGATCCAGGCGAAACAGAAACTGTTGTGACATGACGAGGGAAATGCATGCCAACCGATCCTTTTCTCAGCTCGTCCGTGGTTTCCGCCATCCTCAGAGACAAGCTGTGCAGATGAAAATTGCCGCTTCTGCCCTGCTTTCCGGCGTCATTTTTCTGTCCCCGGCCTTTGCCCAACACAGCGCACCCTCTGTCCCGCCAACCGCAGAACAGCCTGAAATCCTCCATGGCAAACGTGCCGCAGCAGAGCAGGGCGACGCACCTGCGCAATATGAACTCAGGAGAGCCTACCGCGATGGTCTTGGCGTCCCACGGGACGACAGCACGGCGATCGCCTGGTTTCGCAAGGGGCTGACCAGGGTCATCCTGACGCACAATTCTGGCTTGGCGTCATGTACGCCGTGATCACGTTGAGATTGACGCCGGCGGCAGCACAGATGCCGTCAAGGCGCTGGCGCACGACGTGGAGGGCGTCTTCGGCGGCGTAGGGCAGCACGCCACCCGGCCTGGCAACCGGGAAGCGGCGCAGGCAGGCTGTCCCGGAGGCGACCGAGACAGCGAGATCGAGAGCCAGGAAGGGTTTGCAGCATTTCGGCTCGCCACCGATAATGCCGACGGCCTCCTCAGCCCACAGCCCGTCGACCAGCCAGCGCTGTTCGGCGGCCTGGCTCGCCAGACGACGGTGGACGGGTTCGACGGGCAGCATGACCATCAGCGCCTCCGCGGCGTCTTGTTTGCGGTGGGGACAGGGAAGACGTCGAAGAAGAGCTTCGAGTCGATCTGCCGCCGGTCGCGCTCGAGCGCGGTCGTCGCCCATGATCATGAGGGCCCGGAGATTGCCATTGGCATGCTCTGCCATGGTCACGATCACGTCATCGGTGATCAGTGCAGGCACCCCGCCTTGTCGAGAGCATGACGAAGGCAGGACTGCAGCTCCGTCGGATCCTGGCGCTCCAGCGACAGACGCACCCGCATCCCGCTGTTGAGCGGCAGGAACTCGTCCGAACGCAGGCGCCCGACGAGTCTCATGTCCCCGGCGAGCACGATGGTCAGGAGGTTATACGAGTCGAGACGGCTCGATGCCAACAGACGTAATTCCGACAGGACATTGGGCTTAAGCTCCTGGGCCTCATCGATGACGAGAACAGGGTGGCTCAGCGACGCATCGATATGGGCCTGCCAACGCTCCCGCAACAGCCAACTGCCGTTCCAGCGGTTGTGCGGACGCAGGTCGACGCCAAAGATGTCACCCGCCTCCCGATAAAAGTCAGCGATGCTGGCCTGCGGGCGACCGATGGTACCGACGCTTACGTCGCGCTGCGGTGCCAGCTCGGCGCTGAGGATGCGCAGTGCCGCCGACTTGCCCGCACCCGGCTCGCCGGTAATCATGGCGAAGCCACCATCCGTCGTCAACGCGCGGGTCCGCTGCACGAAGCTCAGGATGCGGTTATCGAGATAGATAGAGCGCCTCGGCAGGCACGCTGGGAGTGAACGGATTCCCCTTGAGGCCATAGACGGCGTGAAGGCGTTTGTTCATTTATCTTAGTCCTTGGTAAGGAGCCGTGGAAAAATAAGCCGAGTCAAATTTGGTGGAGATCGGTCTCGTTGCCTTCATCGGTGGCTTCGACTCCGGCCGAAAACCACGGTGTTGCTGCTCAGCAACATGGCCTTTGTTCTCATTTGTTCGCGCGATTCTGGAGCAGTTATTTTTTCACGGCCCCTAAGACTGGCGGGTGGCAGACCGGTGCCCGAGCGCTTTTCGATCAACCTGGCGAGCAGCGGGGGGCATGCCATCGGGTCTGGCAAGAGACTGATTGCTGATCGGGTCGAGGGAGCGACGCATCTCCGTGGAATTGGCGGCCTTATTCACCGGATACAGATCTCATGGGGACCAGGCTCAAATCCCAGCTGGCATAACGCACTTCGATGGTCTGAAGATGGCGGTAGCAGTTCGGCACATCGAAACGCGTGGCTTGAATGCTCACGGTACCGTCGGTTCCTGATCCTGTGACAGGTTCCCCGGATTGTGAGCGGGTTCCATATGTCGCCAGAAAACCACATCCTCAATCGTCTCAAATTGAGAAAACCTGGAACCGGGCATCCAGAGAACGCGATCGGCGAGCAAGAACGCATTTTCAAAATGAGAGGGTCAGGACGTGATCGCTGTCCATGCGCAATCGCCAATGCATGAGGTAAGGTCACGGATCATTTCATTCTCAATATTGCTATTGACTGCAAGAGGCGTTATCGATTATCCAGCATTTGTTTGAATTCAAGACAGGCATCAATCACGTGTCGATTTACCCAATCTCCTTACACAGTTTCACCTGAATCGGTTCTGCCGCTCCACTGTGGAAATCGCGGAGCGATCAGTGCATGCAATTCGCCATTGACTGGATCAGCCCCCGGCAACCTCAATGTCCAATACCGATCGCCGCCGCGCCTGATGTCGCCGCTTACTATCTAAATGTGACTATGCGACTTTTTTCGTCCTGGTCTGACCGTTTCAAAAGACATGCGCGCGTCCGAGCCATCTGACAACGAGGCGTATAATAGGAGTATATATGGCCCTTGACCCCACGCGTTATCCTCTGCCCATGCCGAAGCTTGTGGCCACGTCGACGGCCGTTATCAATCCTGCCAACGTCTACCAGGACTCGGAAAATCTGCCAGGAGAAACCGTTCTATATGGCGGCGACCTGACACACGGGAAGAAATATCACCGCTTTCGCAGGCAGGTTTTTTCTTCTTCCGCGATCAACGCGATGCGTAACAGTGCGCCGAGCGAAGCCGCCGCAATGGGCCTGGCGCCATACGGCCATGACCTTCTGAGCGGAGAGAAATGCGGGAAGAGCGGATGTAAACCGAGTGTTGGAACCACTCCCGAAATACTCAAACCCAAGATGCGGAGACTGTTGGATATCTTCGCGCGCGGCGACACAGCCCGCATGGCCACCCGGCTGTTTGACAAATTCCTTGAAGCGCCTGATCGACCACTAAGATACTTTGACGACCCTGCGCTGGACGCAGCTGCGGCTCTGCATCAGAACATCATCTTCTTTTGCGATGCCGCTCTCTCCGCACCAAATGTCAAATACAAGTCCAATTCCGGATCCATCCGCATTCATCAAGCACTGGAAAATGCAGGCTGGGATGTCGATAAGCTCGTAACCCCGCGCGATCTCGGAGCGCCGGCGTTTAATACTGGAAGCTGGTATTGCGAGGCGATTCCAAACAAGGCGTTGGGGCACGCATGTTCGCTTCGCTACCACGCCGGCGATTACAATAACGGCTTAGGCTTGATGGTGAACGGAATCCAGCGAGTCTACGTGCTGGCAACACACTATCATTATGATCACGCCGCCAAGCAATATGGCATCGTTCTTAAGTATTTGTTCTACGATGTATTTGGCTTAGATGATACCGACCTCGAACGGTTTGGTGCGGAAAAGTCGGATTCGAAGGATGAAGCAGCCGTCGGCATTACCGCATGGTGGCAACTGCAACATGAACACGGCTATACCCCGCTTGTCACACGCATGAAGGTTGTAAAGCTCTATGTCGCTGAGACCCATTGAAAATCGTTCACGTCTGCCCGCAAAGGCGCTCGCCGCCTGTATGCTCGGACTCGTCCTGTGTTCGTTTATGTGGTTGGCTCACATCATTTATGTCGCGCTCTTCGATACCTACTTTCCTAACGTGAGCTTCGACCAGCCCGAGGTCTGGTTTCTGCTGCTGCAGCAGATTGCCTGTGGCTCCTATCTCCTCTATCGATTTCTCGGAAAGCCGAACAACCAGCCGTCCAGTCGCGCACTGTTGGTATGGGATGGGTATGGTATATTGACGGTTTCGGTATACGTCATAGCAGCTTCGCGCTGGCTAACCTCTACCCATTACGAGATGTTCGGTCAAGTTATCCTGCCTCTGTTCTTCTTTATTTTGGCAACCCTGGTCAGTCTGCCAGTCATGCTGATACGGAAGACAGAGTTACAGCAGCGGTTGATGATGCGCCTGCCCAATGGTGCCCTTGCACTGCTGGCGGCTGGGATAATGGCGGGTTCGATCGCTGTACTTGTCATCGTTTCGATGGGGCCGCAACCTGGGACCTTCATTGGAGGTCCAAGGTGACCCTGAAGTGCTGTCACAAATGCGGACGAGGGTCGGAATAGCGTCTCCACGCCATCTGCCCCGACTTTCTGCTGGAAAGGAGGTGCGCCAACCCATCTCGCAGTCTGACAGGCGGCGCAGCAGTTGCGGCCATCCTCTGTGCCGGCCTCATCTTGCCATGAGCTGCCTCCCGGCGCAGCAATCCGCCGGGAGAGGCTCGGCGCAGGGCACTGCAGCCCCTCACATGGGGAATTTTGAGTCAAGGAGGAAAATACAAGCGACACTTTCTTTCAACCGGCACCAGATTTTGAGTGAATCTCCGCGGAGTTCCGGGTTCGTTCGCCACATGAAACATGCA
>WQYW01000035.1 GCA_009781045.1 Alphaproteobacteria bacterium | reverse complement strand
TGCCGGGGAATGGGACGAGGATCGCGCATTTCCAAAGCATGAATCGGCGGAACATTCCTATCGGCTGTCAAAACCGTATATGGATTTCCAGGAAGCGGTGCTCGATTACTGCCTCAACGTGGTTTCGCGAGCGGGAGCCGGTCAGCGCGAGCAGCGCCTGGCCTTTTGGGGCACGCTGGCTTTGATGCGCTGTGTCGGGTCGTCGCCGGCTGCCGCGGTGAGCGCTCTGCGCAATCGCATGGCCGCCGACAGCGACCGGCTCGAGCCGCAGATCTTTGACGACGACGGCAATGACGAGGATGCGGTTGATATTGAGCCCGCCGCCGCCTTCGATGCCGATCCGAAGCTGCTTGCCCTGGTCAAACGTGCGGAGGAGCTGAAGGACAAGGCTGACCCGAAACTCAAGGCCCTGATCGATGTGCTGGCGCCAATCATCAAGAAGGGGGCCAATCCCGTCGTCTTCTGTCGCTATCTCGCGACAGCGGATCACGTCCGTGAGGGGCTGCGCTCAGCCTTCCCCAAGCTGGTCGTGGAATCCGTGACTGGTGTTCTTACCCCCGATGAACGCCGTGACCGGGTCTCCGAGATGGGGCAGGCGGCAAAGGACAAGGATCTGCAGCGGATTCTGGTGGCGACCGATTGCCTGTCGGAGGGCATCAACCTGCAGCAGCTTTTCGACACCGTGGTGCATTACGATCTGTGCTGGAACCCTACCCGCCATCAGCAACGCGAGGGCCGGGTCGATCGCTTTGGCCAGCCGGCTGAACTGGTGCGCTCGATCATGATGTATTCGCCGGACAGCGCGATCGACGGGGCGGTGCTTGATGTGGTCCTGCGCAAAGCCAACGAAATCCGCGAGGCCACCGGTGTCACGGTTCCGCTGCCGGAAGACAAGGGACCAGTGACGGCAGCCCTGATGGCGGCAGTGATGTTGCGCGGTGGTGTGCCGGTGAAGCCTGAGAACAGCCAGCTTGCCCTGGGCCTCAGTCTTGAGGACGGGACCCGATTCATGGAGACGACGTGGCGGGATGCCTCCGAGAACGAAAAGAAGTCGAGAGCCCGCTTCGCCCAGCATGCCATGAAACCGCAGCAGGTGGCTCCGGAATGGGCGAAGGTCCGTGCCCTGCTGGGCTCGCCGGAGGATGCAAGACAGTTCGTCGAGCGCGCCATGGGGCGCTTTGGCGTGCCCCTTGAAAGCCGAAAATCCGCGCTCCTGGCCCATGTCGAGGCCCTCGAGCCAGGTCTGCGCGACCGTCTGCACGAACATGATCTCAAGGGATCGCTGCGCCTGGCAAGCACGGAACCAGCGCCATCGGGAACCGCACTCTTGACCAGGACGCATCCCCTGACAGCAACCCTTGCCGAGGCGCTGGTCGAAGCCTCACTTGATCGGGAGGCCTTCACGGCTCTTGGCATCGGACGGGTGGGGGCCTGGCCGACGACAGCGGTGCAGAAGGTGACCAGCCTGGTTCTTTTGCGAATGCGGTTCAAACTCATCATCCATGCCAGACGGGAACGGCTGCTGCTCGCCGAGGAGGCAGCACTGGTCGCCATTGAGGGCGGCAAGGTCGTTGCAATGGGCGAGGCGGCACGGGTGCTTTTGAATGCCCCGGCAACCAGCGATTTCGCGCCTGTTGCGAGAGACAGGTTCATTGGGAAGGCGAGGGAGGGCCTGCCAGGCTTGCTGCAGGGGCCGATCGCCGATTTTGCCAGGTCGCGGGCGGGTGAACTCATGGACGACCATGGCCGGCTTCGTGTGGCGTCCGGGGCGTCGCGTGTCACGGTCGAAGCGGTACTGCCGCCGGATGTGATCGGCCTCTTTGTCCTCATGCCAGGGGAGGCGTGAGCCATGGGGCGCAAACCTGTCACCGATATGTCGGCCTGGCCCTCACTGATGCTGGAAGGCAATCTGATTGCGCCGGCCCTGATTGCCGCGATTGATCTCAAAAAGGCTTCCGAACAGAAGGAGGAAGACTATCGAATCCGTAAAGGTCTGACGATCCGCGACGAAATCTCACTGGCCTTTCGGGTCGGTCAGTCCCATTTCGACGGTTTCGCTAAACTGCAGGATCCGTCGCTTGAGGCCACAAGACGCTTTGTCCGTGGCTTCCTTGCCGAGACCTTCGGATTCGACGATCTTGGACCTGCCGATGGGGTGCTTTCGTTCATCGCTGGTGGTCGCGTTCCGGTTGTCGTGGTGCCGCCACGTGAAGACAATCTCGATCGGCGCAGCCCGACCCTTTCGACCGACCGATCGCGATCTCCCGCTTTCGCGCTCCAGGACTATCTCAACGACCGTGATGAGGCGCTGTGGGGCCTGGTCACCAATGGCCACGTCCTGCGCCTGATGCGCGACAATGCTTCCCTGACCCGGCCGGCCTTCATTGAGGCCGATCTGGCCCAGATCTTTGCCAATGAGGATGCTGCTTCCTTTGCCGTCCTGTGGTCGCTGATCCACCGCAGCCGGTTTGGGCTGGCTGGAACGCCGGCAACCGATTGCGTGCTTGAGCGCTGGCGTGATGCCGGCTCGCGCGAGGGCGAGGTGGCCCGTGATCGCCTGGCGGGGCAGGTTGAAATTGCCCTCAAAGCGCTCGGCTCGGGCTTTCTCGAAGCCAATCCTGAACTCGCCGCCTGGCTGAAATCCGGGCAGCTTCCGCTCACCGAATGGTTCAACGAGCTTCTGCGGCTGGTCTACCGCCTGATCTTCCTGATGGTGGCCGAGGACCGCAACCTGCTCCACCCGGACACTGCCACAGCCGAGGCCCGCATGCTCTACACCGAAGGCTACAGCCTTGCCGCGCTGCGCACGCAATGCGCTCGTGCGGCTTCCTGGGATCGGCATCATGACCGCTATGAAGGCATCAAGGTGGTCTTTCGCGCTCTTGCGCGAGGTGAGGACTCCCTCGGCCTGGCGGCACTTGGCGGTTTGTTCAGTACCGATAAGCTGCCGCATCTCGAGCCCGCCCGTCTGCGCAACCGGGCCTTCATGGAAGCCCTTTATCGCTTATCCTGGCTCACAGACGCCAAAAAGACCAGCATGGTGCCAGTCAACTGGCGGGCGATGGAGACCGAGGAGCTGGGTTCGGTCTATGAATCCCTGCTCGAACTTCAGCCTCAGCTTGGCGATGATGGCAGAACGCTGCTCTTTGCCTCCGAAGCGGCAGAGCAGAAGGGCAATCAGCGCAAGACCACGGGCTCCTATTATACGCCGGACAGTCTGGTCCAGCTCCTGCTTGACACCACGCTTGATCCGATCCTCGATCAACGTGAAGCCGAGGCTCATGATCCCGTGGAAGCACTGCTCCAGCTCACGGTCATTGACCCAGCATGCGGTTCAGGACATTTTCTGCTTGCAGCCGCGAACCGAATCGCGACCCGTGTTGCACGCCATCGTGCGGGAGGGATTCCTGCCAACGCTGATTTCCGCCATGCGCTGCGCGAGGTCTCCTGCCGCTGTCTCTATGGCGTTGACCGCAACCCGATGGCGGTCGAACTGACCAAGGTCGCGCTATGGATCGAGGCCATGGAGCCGGGCAAGCCGCTTGCCTTCTTCGATGCACAGATCCGCTGCGGCGACAGCCTGATCGGGGTGTTCGACCGTGCAATGTTGCGGGAAGGGTTGCCGGATGAGGCCTATAAGCCGCTGACGGGCGACGACAAGGAACTGTCTCGCCGGTATGGCAAACTGAACCGGGAGCAGCGCGATCGGGCGAAAGGAGCCCAGCAACAGCTGTTCAAGAACTGGTCGCCCCCTGAAATCCTGGCCGAACGCGATCACAAGCTGAAAGCGATGGCACAGGACGATCTTGCAGGTGTCGAGGCCAAGGCGCGAGGCTTCGAGGACTTCCGGGGATCAGATGATTGGCAGCGCCTGAAAACCGCCAGCGACCTCTATATTTCTGCCAATTTCTACATGGCGGCCTTCTTCACCCCGAAGACAGGCAAGGGTGACAGAGTTGCCATGAACGCTATGCCGTTGACTGAGCACGTCTGGTTGGCCGCGGGTGGTGAGGAGCCTGAGGAAGAGGAACATTTGCGCCAGGGGGCAAAGAGGACCTCCGAGAAGGTGAGCGCCTTCCACTGGTTCATTGAATTCCCGGAAGTCATGGAGCGCAATGGCGGCTTCGATGTTGTGGTCGGTAATCCCCCCTGGGAGCGCATCAAGCTCCAGGAGCAGGAGTTCTTTGCCGCCCGTTCACCAGAAATTGCAGGAGCTCCGAATAAAGCGGCTCGGCAAAAGCTGATCGACGCGCTGGAGAAATCCGCTCCGGATAGCGCCGACGGCCGTTTGTGGCTGGACTTCGTGTTCGCAAAACGGACGTCAGAAGCTGCAAGTGAATTTGCCCGGTCGTCAGGTCGGTATCCATTCACCGGCCGTGGTGACGTGAACACCTATGCACTATTTGCAGAGCTGTTCTCGCGTCTCGTCAATCCGATGGGTCGCGCAGGAGTGATTGTACCAACGGGAATCGCGACCGATTTCACAACTCAGCATTTCTTCGCCTCGTTGGTCGGTTCTTCGCGACTTGTCGCACTTTACAGTTTTTTTGAAATCAGAAAAATTTTTCCGGCTACAGATGATCGTGGAGCATTTTGCCTGTTGACAATTGGTTGTTCGGGTGACAGGGCGGAGTTTGCCTTCTCGCTGCTGAACACGTCCGAACTAGCTGATAACGAGCGCCGGTTTAGGTTGACGCCCGAACAGATCGCGCAAATCAACCCCAACACAAGGACGGCGCCGGTTTTTCGCTCGCGGGCGGACGCCGAGTTGACGGCAAAGCTCTACGGTCGCGCTCCGGTTTTGATCCAGGAACGGTCAGAGGAGGAGGGTGGGGACGTCAACCCCTGGGGCATTACGTTTCAGACGATGTTCCATATGTCGGGCGATTCGGATCTTTTCCGCACTCCGGTGGAAATGGAGCGCGACGGTTGGAAGCGGGATGGTGTGGATTGGGTGAAGGAGGACAGAACCGGCGTGAAGCGACGGGTTCCACTCTATGAAGCCAAGATGATCCACCATTATGATCATCGCTGGGCAACCTATGGTGGCGCGAGCGGTGACGAGGAAGGAGCGCGCGATTGCACGGTTGCTGAGAAACAGGACCCGAATTTCGAACCATCCCCGCGCTATTGGGTGCCGGAGGAAGAGGTGGCGCTGCGCGCCGCCCGTGTCCCATCGGCACTGAAAAGCGCCATCCGAGTGGCCCGTGGCGAAGGGGGAAGGGGGCGTGGTAAGGCCGCAGCTGATGGCCAGGAAGCCCGTGGCGGGCTGCTGAGGGTGCTTGCGATCTGGATTGCCGGAGCCATTTCCGCTCTGGAGGGCCGGCCGGCGCGGGAGAGGGATCTGTTGCGGATCCTCAGCTCGGCAGAGGATTTGCGGGCGGCGCTGAAGACTACGCCAGAGCGTTTTCTCCTTGATCCAAAGACGGCTGCATCAGGAGCAGAAATGCAGCGCGAGATGCCGCTGACAGCGGATGACATCGCCAGCATCGTTGAGGGGCCGGGTGATGCGCTTGCGCTCGCGGAGATGCTGGTTGCTGCCAGGCAGCCGCGTTGGCTTATGGGGTGGCGGGATATATGCCGATCGACCGACGAGCGGACGGTGATTGCTAGCGTATTTCCGAGAGTGGGTGTCGGTAATAATCTGCCGACCTGGTATTCGGGATCAAATGTAAGTGGGTCACAGGCGGCAGCCTTTGTTGCGATGCTCGCATCAATGACTCTCGATTTCTCCGCCCGCCACAAGGTCGGAGGTACTCACCTGAACTTCTTTATTGCTCAGCAGCTTCCAGTGCTCCCTTGTTCCGTATTTTCCACGGACGATCTTGCATTCATTCGTTCGCGCGCATTAGAACTGACCTACACCAGCTATGCGATGAAGAGGTGGGCAGATGACTTAGGTTATTCGGGCAGGCCGTTTTTGTGGGACGAAGATCGGCGGGCGCAATTGCGTGCGGAACTCGACGTCTTTTTCGCTAGGAAATATGGAATTACCGAGGAAGAGTTGTGCTATATCCTTGATCCCGCGAGGGTAAAGGGATCTGACTATCCGTCCGAAACCTTCCGTGTTCTGAAAGAGAAGGAAACGCGGCTGTGCGGCGAATACCGGACCGAGCGTCTTGTGCTGGAAGCGTGGAAGCGTATGCAGTGACGGTAGATATGTAGAGGTTGCAGGCGATGGTGGAATTTCCCCAGTCCTTTGTCGTTCGCGAAGAATGCCAGAAGGTTGCATTTCAGAATGGGTTCCGCCGCGTTCTGGGGGAGGAAGCCGGTTGGGGATGTTTTGCTTCGACAACGGCCCAAGGCATCATCCACCTGGCGGCGGCCGGGCCAGCGGGTTCATGGTATCTGGCTCTTGAACACCGGGGCATTATCCAGGAGTTGAACTATGCCGCCTCAGAGATCCCTGGCCCTGGTCAGGTCCGCCTTGCGTTCGACACCCTTGGGGAACTCTATCCCGTCTTGCGGCGGGTTTATGAACTCGGTGTGAGTTTGCCGGATGCGCCGCTGCGGGAATTCCAGGAACGAATTGCGGGTATGCCGCGCTCGACGGAGGCCGAACGACTGGTCGTCCAGAGAATTGGGCAGGAGATTTTTCGGACCCGGTTGCTCGACTACTGGCAGGGACGCTGTCCTTTGACGGGCATTACAGACCGACCTCTTTTGCGGGCGTCACATATCATCCCATGGGCGGATTGTGAAAACGACGCTGAGCGTCTCAACGTGCATAATGGGCTCCTGCTCTCGGCATTGTGGGACGCAGCTTTCGACCGCGCCTTGGTGACATTCAACGACATGGGGGAGCCGGAGTTTTCGGGAATTCTTAGCGAGGAAGGTAAGGCCGAGTTACGCTGGAGGTCCCGCATTTTGCTTTCTGGTGAGCATTGCCGGCGATTGCTGCTGCATCGTGAACGGATGTGCGTTCTGACATAAAGAGATCTGAAATGGGAATATTACTTCATGTTCCATGAGCGACTAAGCTGTGTCGACCAGCAGTGAACCAGCGGCCAATGTCCATCAAACTTCAGGGTTCTGGCAATGCCATTTACCGGAAACGTCGCAAATCTGCAAAAAGAAATTTCTTTTGAGCGAAATGCGTTGGAATTTGTCCGAGGAGTACTATACGATCGGAGTGAAGATGCAAACGACCGAGTTGTTATCTACTTGTCGGAAGGCAAATTGGACAGCGGGCATTACCGAACGGAGGTCGTGCATAGCGGGGTAGTGGAATTGAGTGATTCCGCGGTTTCATCGGCGCTTTCGAAGTTGCGGCCGTTGGTGTTTACCGCGACACTCAAAATGCATGACTTAATTGTAGAATGGATTCTCCGTGCGAATGGGTTTAAGGGTGGAACATTCCAAACAAAGGTCGCTGACTATAAAGCTCGGAAGAGTAGCGGCGCTCTGCTTGAGCCTGCGGTTCTGGCAGATTGGGCGAGAGGCTCAGATGCCTTTTGGGCGCTGTATGAAGAGCTGACGCGGCTTCGTAATACGATTACCCATTCTGGAGCTTTTCTGGTCACTGAGGATGCACTTAGTATTAAGGGTGGAGTTGCCTTAAGGCGCACGGATCAGATGGCTTATGTCCGAGCGATTTGTCTCATTGCGGATTGTATTTTGCGCAGATCTCCAGTAGATGATGTCTGTCGGTCAATCATTAGTGCTGACTTTGAGCGACTGACAAGTGTTCACAAAGTGTTTGGATTTTCGAAATCTGGTGTCCAAGTCGTTTCTGTTGAGTTGGTGACTCGCGCGGATGTCGAACAAGGAAATTTCTGCGTCACAGTTGATTTCGATGAAATTCGCGAGCAGGTTGAACAGACATTCCCGGCGGACACGAATTGCCGAATATTCTATGACCTAACAATTCACGCAGTGATCAACGGCCGGCAGCAAAATTGGGGATTCCCGCCGGACGCGGTACCGTCAGGCACACGATGCTTTTCTGGGAATGATACGGAATTTGCGCCGTATTATCTTGGCGAAAGATTGATTGCGTAGTCTTGTGATTCGATGTTTCGTTGCGCCTTGTTGTAGTTCGGGTTGCAGATCAAGGGCAGTCATTCGGCCCCCGCTGCGAGATCACGCGCAAGCAGGGGCTTGACGGAAGACGGAACGGCGCTCAGGTGAGACGCCCCAACGGGCGGGATCGTTTCGCCTTGGCTTTTCCTTTACCCGAGGGACACCAGCGTGTCAGCGCCAGGATTGGCTTGCGGAAATCGCGGTCCCGATCGGGCAGGCGGTCCGGGCCACTGCCAAACGCTAACGTTGGCGTTTGGCCCGATGATTGAGCGGGGTATGGCGATGACTGGACAACCCAGGTCAGGTGGCGAACCATTTTGGGACAGTGGCGCCTGAAATGCCTCTCGTGCTTACCGTCTGCTTACCGACTTGTAGTTCAGCTTGGCGATGCTATCGTAAGTTATTGATTTTATTGGCGCTCCCTAGCGTTGTCGGTTGTCGGGGAAGCGTGCGATGTCAAGGCGGTAGCCCAGAATTTGGGAAATGGTCGTGGTTTTGGACATTCCAGGCGTTTTGGAAGTCGGCCCCAAACCTGATCCGACCACCGCGTCACCGCTCGGGTTCAGGATCTCCGCAGAGGTGCTTGCCTGTATCCAGCGCAAGCCTTGGCTGGCGGAGCGTGCTGAGGCGTTTGAGGTTTGAGCAGGGCACCATCGTGACCAAACCGGCAACGACAACCGCCCGTCCCATCAAAGCGAGCCGACTGACGTCACGCAACCGGCCGCGATCGCCGGACAGGCAGGCGTCCCGAGATCGGCGGCGGCGCCTGGGTGGCTCGAGTGCGCTGCCGGACACAATGCGGCATCACTATACCGAGGGTCAACGGGCAGTACTGTGCGTTGTGGCTGGCGAGGGTGCTGGATGGCGTCCGCCTCACCACGGTCCAGACCACCCTCCATGAGGCACGCCGACTCGGTCACATCAAGATCACCGAGCGCCCTGTTCCAGGCTTCAGGAGCCTCACACCAACCTCGTCACGATTGGGACGGGCACACTCAAAGATCAAAGATCCCAAAGAGGCTCGGCAGGATCACAGATCTGGCTCGAATACACACACCCAGCGTTTGCGCCAGAGTGGACAAGGGGGGGCCGCTCGACACGTCCGACCTCCTCCCATGGCTCAAGGCAATCGTACCCATTGCTGATACGGACGAAATCAAAGCCGACGTATTGCCTCGGCTGCTCGTGACTTCAGTTCAACGCATCCATCTTCTTACGCAATTCGTCTATGAACCGCTTGGCCCATGGCGATGCCTGGATGACTTTTGTGGGGTCGATTCTCGTCAACAGCTTGAACGAGTGCTCGCCTTTTCCGTAAGGAGTCTTTGTCCTGCAGTTGCTGGTAGCGCGTGCCAGGATGGAATAGACTTGGCTCTTCGCTATGCTTTCAGTGGCGCTATTGGGCTCAGGCAAGGCATTCTCCTTGAAGCCTTGTCCAAAAAAGGTCTTGAGCGCCAACCGGTCGGCGAGGAACCAGCTTTCCATGATTTGCACCATGAGGTGGCACTGCGTGTCCGCAGTCCCGCCGGGTTTGTCCCATCCATCGCCGGCTCTGGCTTTAAGATGTGCCCACGGTTGCCATGTGTCCGGCAGGCCGTGCTGGTGTCGATCACTAACGGTACCTTCGCTGTCGACGAGAAGCATCGCATCTTCACCACTGACAATTGCAGTGCAAAAGGAATCGAACGCATCGCGCCTGCTGCCACAAGCCACGATCCTTGGACGATTCTTCAATCCGGCTTTCGTGATGAACGTCGTAAATGCCTCGCGGCAGGCCGCTTTCAGCAGAGCTGTGTCGCCACCACCTTCCACATACAGTTTCACCACCGCGTCCCCCCGATTTCGCCGCGCGTCCAGAGCTGTCCGAGCCGATACTTTTCAAGCCAAGGCTTCAGTTTCTCAGCATTGAGGCGAGTCAGCGTCGTTCCCTTGGCGGTTCTTTCCGCCACCACGACGGCTTCGGGCAGATCTGTAAGAGCATCGACCAGAACATCGGAATGCGTTGTGATGATAAGTTGGGTTCGATTTGCTGCGTCTTTGAGCAGGCTGGCGAGACAGGGAAGTACATCGGGATGAAGGCCAAGCTCAGGCTCCTCGATGCAAATCAGCGGTGGTGGGCTGGGGTGGCACAGAACGGACAGTAAGCACAGGTAGCGCAAAGTACCATCCGAGAGCCGCGTAGCCGGAACGGTGTATCCTCCTTCTTGAAAAAACACCTGAACCGTGCCGCCTTCGATTCTCACGTCAAAATCTTCTATGCCATCATACAGAACGTGCAAATTGTCGAGCAGCTTCTTCTTGGTGCCTGGATCACGGCGCAGACGGTTGAGCACCAGCCCCAGATTGCTGGCGTCCGGTTCCAGCAGTTCGTTCGGCAAGTCCGCTTTCTGTGGTAGGCGCGGTGCGGTATACCGACCAAAGTTACACTCCCGATACAGTCGAATTTTCCCGAACACATTGCCCAGATAAGTCAGTTCCGGGTACTGATCCGGATCTTTACGCTGAGACAGAATGGATGCAGTCGGGTCGATATCTTCGTTCTGTAAACGGCGTTCATCACCTTTGACATTCAAGACGCCGCGACTGTTTTGAAAGCGGTAATAAAAATAAGGATTAATGTGGCCTACGTCAGGGCGTTCGTTCTCGACACGTTCATCCAGTATCTCGAATCTTTGACCGACTTCCGAAAAAGTGATGCAATAGCGAAGACCAACCGGCCCCTTGGGGTAATCGAATACGGCGTCGATGGTTGCACAAGGCGTGTTGTTCGCGCCCTTCCATAACCAATCACGTACACCGCCACCATCGCGTATAGCGGCTAGCAGGTTCGATTTCTCCGAGGTGCTCGGTGTAGAGCGGATCAGGTCTATGGCTTCTATCAGATTGGATTTTCCGGATCCATTTGGACCGATCACCACATTGAGCGGGTGTAATTCCAACGTCGGTGTGGATTCGCCGAAGCTCAGGAAATTTGTCAGCTTTAATGACTTGAGTAGCACGTTGCTCTCCTTTACGAAATCACAGAGGGCAGATTGTTGGCGTCTTTGCCCTTGCCGCGCTCGTTGATCATTGCATCGAAACGTGTGCTCAGTTCTTCGAACCTGGCAGGCCAGGCGCCGTTCTGGAGGGGGCGTCGCAGCTCATCGGTCTGGACCGTGACCGTCTCGAGCCCGGACAGGGATTTTTTTTGCACAGCGCTGACAAAACCAGGTTCCGGCACGTTGGGGGCAGAGAGGAAGGCATTGATCGATTTTTTTGCGCCAGGCAGCGACAGCTTGAGATTGTCCGGAGTGAACGGGTCTTCGATATTCTCGGAGGGTCTGTTGCCGGTTGGAATACAGCCGTTCGAGACCGTCGGGCTTCCCGAGTCGGTCGGCGGCGGCCAGCAGTGCGACCTGGTCGGTTGCCGGACTGTAATTCGCAGTGGGAGCGGTGAACGTCGAATCGTCCGGCGAGGGCAGTTCTCCAGACCGTAAAGCGGTCCGTCGAAGGCGGTGACCTGGTTGGTGGGTATTGAGGACTCGCCGGTTCCAGATGGGGGCGCTTTGACGGTTACGATCGTTTGGCGACAGTTCCTTGAGTATGCTCGCTCCCGAGGCCAGACATCGCGGACCGGCGGTGTGCCGCCTTGTGGGAGGGGTTGGCGGCAGCGAAAAGCCACCCCTGACTCGGCACCAGCCTGGTTGGGCAACAATTGCTGCCGACCTGGTCGAGCGATCACCACCGATCGGCCATGGTGCCAGGCCGCAGGCTGGGGGGCCGACTCAGGGCCTCGATCGACGGGCGGTGGCAGGCGAACGGCATGTGGCGCGATTGCCTGCCGATCGCGAAGAGTGGCACTGAAAGGCGATCGGCCCCAAGCAGACCTACAGGGAACGGAATTATGTTTCCGGGCTGAGATTGAAATGCCTCCCGTGCTTACCACCTGCTTACCGATTTGTAGTTCAGTTTTGGGTTGGTGCCGTAAGCCATTGATTTTATTGGCGCTCCCTAGGAGAATCGAACTCCTCTCCCCACCGTGAAAGGGTGGCGTCCTAACCGATAGACGAAGGGAGCAAAGCCGCACCGTGAGGTCACTGCGATCAGCCTGTGGCCAGTCGCAGGGTGTGTCCGGCACTTTTTTGCCGCGCCAGGGTTATTGAACCTTCAAGGTCATTGAACCTTCAAGGCCTTTCGACCCTTGACGCTCTGGCCCTCCCAGCGACGCCAGGCGGGTCGCCGAACCTATAGTGGCGTTTCCACAGGGGAGCAAGTCATTCGGCACATTCGGACATTCGGTGCCGTCGGGCCCTGGGGCAATGCTGGCTCTGAAGTCCTGCACAGGAAGCAGGCAGCGCTGAGCGGGCATCCGGCAGGCCCCGACACATCGGGAATTCCACAGTAGTTTCAACCGTTTCTTAGGAAGTTAAGGGTTAGGGCTGGATCAGGAGAAAATATCGATGGCCCTGACAAAAAAACGCGCGACCCGGAAGCTCTGCGCTCAGAACGCCTGGATCACGCTTGATGGCGGCTTTGCCGCCCGCCCCTGTCTGGTCGAAGACATCTCGCATAGTGGCGTCAAGATCACGCTTGATCAGGATGCAAACAACCTTCCCGGAGTGGTCCACCTGGCTTTCTCCCGCGATACCCGCACCGGGAGGCGCTGCCAGGTGGTCTGGCGCCGGGGCAAGTCCGCCGGAATCAAATTTGTCTGAATAAATTTCAGGCGCAGGCGTGAGCCCAACCGTGGTAGTGGAAGGTGTCGGCGGGATCGTCGATACGCAGATTCAGCATCACAGTGGAGATCCGCATGCGACGAATGAATTTGTTATCTGCGCTGATTGTTCCTGGTCTGATCGTGGCTTCGCCAGCGATGGCCCAGAGCCTGACCGAACCGGCCTATAAGGACAGCCACAAGGTGTCCGTGCCTAAAAAGCCGAAACCCTCCAATTCCTGTGCGTCCTATGGTCCTGGCTTCGTCTGGGTCGCGAGTTCCGGCAGTTGCGTGAAAATCGGCGGCTCGGTTGAGCTGGAGACCGGCATGCGCCTCTCGCATCGCTGAAGAAACGTTCCCTTTTTCGGCTCTGATCGTCCTGCCGCGCACGTCCCGCCCGGTGCTTTGCAACCGGGACGGGTGTCGCGGGTGCGGTGTATCACCAGTGGCCGACATTGGGCATCGACAGCCAGGGTTCCTGTGGTGGTCTGGCTTCTCCCTTCTGCAGCAATTCGATCGAATGCAGGTCGGGAGAGCGAATGAAGGCCATCATGCCGTCGCGGGGCGGGCGGTTGATGGTGACGCCCGCTTTCATCAGCCTCTCGCAGGTGGCGTAAATGTCGTCGACCTCGTAGGCAACGTGTCCGAAATAGCGATCCTCACCGTATTTTTCCTCATCCCAGTTCCATGTCAGCTCCAGGAGTGGCGCGCCCCGCGATTCGGGCAGATTCGCCAGTGGCCCGATATCCTGCTCCGCGCAGAGGAACAGCAGGGTGAAGCGGGCCTTGTCATTCTCGGTGCGGCGGACCTCCCTGAGGCCGAGAGCGTCCTGATAGAATTTCAGGGCGACATCGAGATTGCGGACACGCAGCATGGTGTGAAGGTAACGCATGGTCGGGGTCTCTCCGTGGATGGTTTGGCGGGTCCATGATGGAATGGCGGACGGCAAGAGTGAGCGAAGGGGCGATCACAATCAAGCCCGATTGGCGCGGTTGAATCCACATCTCCGTCCCTTAAAGGACGGGACCAGGCTTTGATTGAACGACGGGGCGTGCCGCGCAGATCGGCAAACCGGGCTTTGGAGAGGGCATCATGAAGCGCTACAAGATCGTTGTGTTCGTGCCGGAAACCCATGCGGAACAGCTGCGCGAGGCCATGGGCGCGGCGGGGGCGGGGCGGATTGGCAATTATTCCTGCTGCAGCTTTTCCGTGAAGGGCATGGGGCGTTTCCGGCCCGATGCCGGTGCCAATCCCGCGATCGGTGCGGTTGGCAGTCTGGAGGCCGTTGCCGAGGAGCGCATAGAGACGGTATGCGGGGAGGAAAATCTGAAAGACGTGCTGCGGGCGATTGCCGAGGCCCATCCCTATGAGGAGCCGGCGACCGACATCTATGCGCTTGAGACCATTGGGTAACAGGGTATTGCGGGTGGGGCGGAAAATTTTCGCCAGTCTGGTCGTTGCTGAAAGGAGCCGGATGATCGGGTTTCAGTCCTCACGGGTTGACGCGATGCCTGCCGGGCAGGGCGCCATGAGCAGAAGCGGAGGATCCGCCGCCCATCCTGATCGGTTCAGGAAGAAACTTCTGGCACCTGGTGGCGGCGTTGTACCGCCCGTGTTTCATGCGCGGGGGGCCAGTGGGGAACTTTTTATCGCAACTGTCAGGCGATCGGCTGAGGCTGTCCAAGGTTGGCCAAGGCATCGACAGTCATCGACAGTGTTTCCGCCCTGCCGCGCGCCATGATCCGGCAAAAAACACGCCAGGCCGGGAAGGCGCGGCGCAGAAATCGGCTGCTCGATGAGATGCCCTGAGCCTGTGGAGCCGGGAAGAGCCATGACACCATGGCTGGCCGGGATTGAGCCCGGATGATCCGCTGGCACGGGAATGCTTGACCGGCATCTGGTGTCGAACTGCAAGGCCATTTCTGCCCACGCAGGTTCTGGTCAGGACAAATTTCAGATGGCGCAGATACCTGCTTGCCGCAAGCTGGACCGTGAAAAAAATCACGGCCACAAGGAGGGGCGGCGGGTACTTTCCATGGTGGAGACGAAGAATTCGTCGCGCTCGCGCTGGAACTTTTCCTGCATATCGCGAAAAGCGGCAACACGGGCAGCGATTTCGTCTCGTTCGCTGGTCTGACAGGAGTCCTTCTCCGCCATTTCCATCCCGTTTCTCATTCCCTGGTTATCCGTTCTGTTCCGCGATTCTGAATAGAATCGCAATGCAATCATTGGCGACCACAATTGCGGCGTCAATGTGGGCAAGGCCTGGCGGTATTGTGTGCGGCGGGAAAAATCGCGAATGGCGCCAGCTGTGCCACTCACGGCGCATAGCTGATTCGAAATCGGGAACCATCGAACACTCATTTTTCTTTTTGCCGCCTTTTGCCCTCACTACGCCTTCTTTTGCTGTCAGGTTCTCGTGGCTGGCGATTTTTTCCGCTCGCGACTTTACTCCTGCCACGAATCATCGCCATTGCTTGATTTTGCTCGACAGAACGACTCGCTTGAGGGTGTCGATTTTGATGACGCAGGAAGGCGCGGCATCCTGCGCCTTCGCGCCGATGGAAGCTGCCGGCTTTCAGAGAAACCAGCAAACTAAAGGCGTCCGCCGCGATGCGAGCCCAAAGGGGCGGCAATGCCCCTGGGGGGGGGCTCGCGGGTGCTTCCCTGGCGGGAAATGTGATAGAGAGCATGCCAGGCCAGACAGGGTACCCGTCATGATTGCTTCCGATCTTCAGAGCGGCGTTGAGCGACTGGGCGAGATGATCGCCGCAGCCTCCACGATCGTGCCGTTCACCGGCGCGGGCATCTCGACAGAATCGGGAATTCCTGACTTCCGTTCGCCAGGCGGGTTGTGGACCAAGTACCGTCCGGTCCTGTTTGACGATTTCGTCGCCAGCCAGGAGGCGCGCGACGAATCATGGCGCAGTCTGTTTGCCACGGAAGAGATTTTTACCGCTGCGAAGCCGGGGCGAGGCCATCGCGCGCTGGCCTCGCTCTATCGTGCGGGCAAGATCCCGGCAGTGATCACCCAGAACATCGACAATCTGCACCAGGCTTCCGGGTTCGCCTCTGACCATGTCATCGAGCTGCACGGCAATGCGACCTATGCCCGCTGTCTCGATTGTCATGAGGTCTACGAACTTGACTGGGTAAGGACGCTGTTCCAGCGGACGGGAAGAGCGCCGGTCTGCGAGAAATGCGGCGGGCTGGTGAAATCAGCGACGATTTCCTTCGGGCAGGCCATGCCAAAACACGCCATGCACCAGGCAACCGAGCTGGTTGGAGATTGCGACCTCATGATCGCCATCGGTTCGTCGCTGGTGGTGTGGCCGGCTGCCGGCTTTCCGCTGATCGCCAAGGATGCCGGTGCACGTCTTGTCATCATCAACCGGGATCCGACGAATCAGGACGACATTGCCGATCTCGTGATTCGCCACGACATCGGCGAGACCCTCAGCCCCTTTGTGGATAACTGAAGATAAGTCGCCCGGGCGGTGACTTTGTGGACAAGTGAAACGCTGCCACGCAAGACTGTGCAAGTTTTTCGTTGCGGCGATTTTTCGCTGCGCCACAACTGTGAATAGAATTATAGTTAAGCGATTCGTGAACGTCCTGTGCGGACGTTTGAATGGGGGCGTGAATGCAATGCCGCCGTTGGGGGCGAGCTGCATTTTGATGTGTGGGGTGGCATATGGGGTCGTCTGGGAGGTTTGTGTCGAAGAAAGTAGGCGTTTCTGTGTCGGTGAGTGCCGGGACAGGACGATTTGAGCCTGCTCAGTTTGCAAGTTCGGGTCCCGACCCGACGCTTAATCCGTTCACGGGGCCGGATCTCGATGAACGGGGAGCGAATCTGGTTGAGGTCTCGGGCGTCATCAAGTGGTTCGATGCCTCGAAAGGGTATGGATTCGTGGTTCCCGACGGGGGAGGCCCGGACGTGCTGTTGCATGTGACGGTGCTCCGACGCGACGGTTTCCAGACCGCCTATGAAGGTACCCGTGTGGTCTGCCTCTGTGTGCCCCGTGCCAAGGGCTTCCAGGCGTTTCGGGTGGTCTCAATGGATGAGTCGACCGCCGTTCACCCGGCGCAGATGATGCCGGGTCGGACCCATGTCACGGTGACCCCGACCAGCGGTCTGGAGCGGGCTCAGGTCAAGTGGTTCAACCGCTTGCGCGGCTTCGGCTTTCTGACCTGTGGCGAGGGCACACCGGACATCTTCGTCCATATGGAGACATTGCGACGTTTCGGCATGACCGAGTTGCGCCCGGGGCAATATGTCATGGTCCGTTACGGAAACGGCTCCAAGGGCATGATGGCGGCGGAAATCTATCCCGAGATCCGATCGCCCGGACTGGCGTCCCACTGACGTTTGGGGCCGCGAGCATCTGTGCTCGCGGCCCGAAGCGGGTGGATTGACGGATTGACTGCGGCCCCTGGTGAACCCCATCTGTTCGCGCCTCTCTTGCGTCGGCTTCGGCGACATTGGTAAGACGTGCGCGGGTTCCATTCCGGACACGACTGACAGCAGGCCCCGTCGACATGGCCTTCGGGCATTCTGATCGCTTCTCATCTGAGGCGATGGATGTTTTCGCGGCCGCAAGCTGAAGGGTACATCCTTGACCCGGTTGCGGGGGCTTGAGGATGCGCGCCCTAAGCTCGGCTGGGCTTGATGTGAGTTCCAGCGGCCAGGTGGTGCCGTGACCGGAACCTCAGCCGCTGTTTTTCCATCCCTGATCCATGAGCAAAACCGATGAATTCTGACCGAATGACTGCCTGGCTGCCGGCACGCGGCTGGCTCATGGCCTTCCTCCTGCTGGTGGCTTGCGTCGCTGCCGGCCCGGCGCTTCACGCCATGGAGCTGCAGCGGCTCGAAATCGCTACGAAGGGCGGCGTGCGGGTGTTCGCTGTCGAAATGGCCACCACCGAGGAGGAAAAGACCACCGGCCTGATGTACCGGAAGGAACTGGCCGACAGTCGTGGCATGCTGTTTGATTTCACGCCGGAGCAGGAGGTGACGATGTGGATGAAGAACACCTACATCTCGCTCGACATGATCTTCATTGCCGCCGACGGTCATATCCTGCGGATCGCTGAGAATACCGAGCCGCTGTCCCAGCGGCTGATCCGATCCAACGGCATGACCCGGGCGGTCCTGGAAGTGCCGGCGGGGACAGCGCGCAAATACGGCATTGCGGCCGGGGACCTTGTCGGACATCCGCTGTTCAATGGCGGATAGGCGTTGCTGGCGGCCGCAGCAGCGTGTAACGACAGCGGTCGCTGGATCGGGGTATAGCGCAGCCTGGTAGCGCGGCAGTTTTGGGTACTGCAGGTCGTTGGTTCGAATCCAGCTGCCCCGACCAAAAATACTGTAAATCAATGACTTAATCCAGAGGGTTGGGGTCGCTTCGCGGGCCATCGCTGCTTTCGCCCTGTCGCCAGGTCCTGTCGTCCGCGAACCGACAGGCCTGCGCTGAGGTGGAATGCCACTGGTCCGGGCCGCACGCCTTGTCGTCTCGCACTGTCCCCTGATCGGCACCACTTTCCCGGCGATGGCTTCCTTTGGACCGGAAGGCCCAGTGCCTTGCGTCAACCTCGGCAGTTACGCTTTTTCGCAGGACATGCTATCCCGCTTTCCGCCGCGACGATTTCAGGACGATCCCAACAAAAGGCGCGCCAGCCAATGACCGCACGCATTTTCAAACCCGCCAAGAACGCGATGCAATCGGGCAAGTCCAAAACCCGGGATTGGCAGCTCGATTACGAGCCCGAATTGCCGCGCATCGTCGAGCCGCTGATGGGCTGGACCTCATCAGGCGACATGAAGCAGCAGCTCTCGCTCCGTTTCGAGAGCCGGGAAGAAGCCGTAGCATATTGTGAAGGCAAGGGTATTCCCTATCTCGTGATCGAACCCAAAGAGTCGATCAGGCGCACGGTGGCCTATAGCGACAATTTCTCTTTCCGCCGCAGCCAGCCCTGGACCCATTGAGGAGCGGATCCCCAAGAGGCGGGCCTGGCCGGAGAGACGCATCCCTCCCGCGGCCGATGCGACGTGGGACGATTCAAGCAATGACAGGCGGCCTGTTGCGACCCTGCAGGACGCCAAAGGTTGTCTGAGCCGCTCGTCGTCAGGTTTTTCCTGGTGGGTTTCGACCCACTTTCCATCTCTGGCGACTGACAGTGTCCCTGAGGCCCAGCCGCCTCTTTCGGATGGAGGTGATTGGCGACAGATGAATGGTCATGCCGGCTGGAGAGGCACAATTTTGCCCGGATTTCGAGCCGGGTGCGAACTGCCCCTTGTCCGCCCCCCTGTCCGACCTGGGCAGTTGCTGTGGAATTAAAGGGTAGGGGGCGGTTTGGTCGAGCCACCAGAGAAAACCGCCCCCTACCTTCCCCCGTGCTTCCTCGCTTCCGGAGGGGCCGCTGAGGTCAGCTCTCGGGGGTGCCCGAGGCACAAGCCGGCTGGCAGCGTCCAGGGTTGGCCCCCCACAGAGCCCTCCCAGATGGAGTCTTCGCTGCCACTCGCACCATCGCGCGCGAGTTTTTATACCAATACAACCTAAAGTAGAAGTTACCGCCGTGCCGATGCTCAGGGCCTGAGAGCGCAGTGCCTGTGGATTGCGGGCTCGAAATCGCATGGCAGGGGGCCAAATCGTCCCTGTCCCTGCCAGGCTGGTTTCCTCTGCCCTTACTTTCTTTTGCCTTTTGCCTTGCGGGCCGCATAGCGGGCATCGCGCTTGGCCTTCTGTTCGGTTTCCAGGGCCGCCTGGCGTGCGGCGGCTTCTTCCGCCTCGCGGGCGATTCGTGCCTCCTCGGCGGCCGCTTCGGCTTCCTCGCGGCGTTTCTGCTCAGCCTTCTCGGCGTCGCGGGCCGCCTTCATTTCGGCTCGTCTCGCTGCAATCGCCTCGCGTTCCTCGCGTCGTGCCACGACCGTCGGATCGTCGGCACTGGGCTGGGTCTTGAATTTCTCCAGGAGGTTCTGCCGCGCCTGCTGGGCCGCCTTTTGCCGGTCCGCGAAGCCGGGTTCCTTAAATCCTCTCATAGACGAGCCTTTTGCCTTCCTCGCTTTCAAACCTTGCAATTCGGGATATCCGGTGTGCGGCGCAAAAATCGTGCCCGCCCGGGCCATCGCTGTACATCCCCACGCGCTCTGAAGCTACCGATATTTCATGTCTGCAAGCCGCAAGCCGCGGCAGCTGTGGCCTGCCGGCACAGGGTGCTGAATCAATCCTTGCATCAGGCCATTGCTGACAGAAGCCGGCTCTCCCGCCACAGGCCGCAAGGTACACAGTGCCAGGTGCAAGCCCGGCCATGGCCCGATTTCCGGTCCTTCAGGCGACCAGCCCGCCCCGGCGCGCGATGGTGCAAGGTCGGTCGCTCCTGTCAGATGCGCGGACAGGCTCTGGCTGGCGATCCGGCTGGTGTGCGATCTGTCTCATAGCAGTCCGGGGGCAGGGTTGCATTGTCGGCGATGGAGCGGCACGATTTCCTTCCTGGTTCTTCTCTGCCCGCGCTCTGATGCGCTGTCACCGGCAATCGAGGCCGGACGGCAGGACAGGGTTGCCCTGATCCGTTCGTCACAGAGCCTCATTCCCCGTCTCGTGCCCTCCGACAAGGCCGGTGTGACGGTGCATGACCGGTGAGCGGCGCGGCCCGGCGCCAGGATGAGGACGGCAGTTCTGACCTCACGGGAGTTTGCGGGGCCAGCTCAAGGATGAATCCTGCTGCCCGTGACGCCGGTTGCGGTTGCGGATTTCATGCGGCGTGGCGCGGAGCCCTGACGCCCGGTACAGGGTGAGGTTTCAAAGGCCCATAAAGGCCCATAAAGGAACATGGCGGGCACATTGATCCCGCATCTCCTGCCTTGCGCCGGGCCCAGAGGAGAACGGAGGGTGAAAGTCCGGGGGTTCCTCCGGGGATTTTCTGCCCCAACCAGCCCCAAACGGCGCCAATTATCCTTAAATGTTCCAGCCCGGGATTCCTGCCGGATCAGCAAATGACTATGAAATCTATGGTTTTTTGGCGATCCCGGCAGGACTCGAACCTGCAACCCGCGGAGTAGAAATCCGCTACTCTATCCAGTTGAGCTACGGGACCGTGCGGGAGGACCTCGGCTTGGGGGTGTCAGCCACGGACCGTCCGTCACAGGAATAGAAAAAAACGGCGTGTTCGCCAAGCCGGATTGCAAGAATTGCCGGAACCAGCAGGGTCAGCGCAAGGGTTGCAGGACATTGCAGTTGGTTCGCCCCGACATCAGGCAGTCCTGCATCCTGCTTGCGGCGCTGAGATCGCGGGCGAGCCAGATGCCGAAGCCGAGCAGCACGGCAGTTATAATCAGCCCGATGATGGCGCCACGGCGGTTGTCCGGGGCTGGCCTGTTTGGAACCGGTTTATCCGGAGCTGGTAAGGACATGGTTTTACGATCACCTTCATTCCCGGCATGGCCGCCGGATTATAGCGTCCCGGTGATTGAGGGCCAACCGGAAGGACATTACCCAATGGTAACAAACCTTGCCGCATCACGCCGGTCAGTCAGATGTGGCGGTGTGCCATCGCAGCAGATGGGTCGGACCCCATCGCCCGCACAACCTGCGGTCACAAGCTGGAGAGCGACGGGTGCTGCCATGAACCGGACATTTTTCTGCGCGACCCAGAACCTGAAAGCCGGATTCGCTCAAAAACGGGAACTCCCATGATCGCCAGGATTCGCACCGCAGTCTTCTGTGCAGTGTTCGCCGTCGTCTCCCTGTTCCCGACCCTTGCTGCCGCGGGCAAGGCGTTCAAAAATTCCGAGCTTGCTTTTTCCGCCATCGTGGTGGAGGCAAAGATCCGCACAGACGCGGGAGTGGTCACCAAATCCGCCCCGAAGCTCAAGACCGAGGCCGATGCGGCAAAGAGCCGTCACGATATTCCAGCTCTGCTGGCTGCGCTGCGCCAGATCGCCGCCACCAAGCCGGGGGATGCCGAGAACTGGCTTGCTCTGGCCAGGGCAATCCCGCTCACCCCGCCACCCGCCCCGAAGGCGAACGCTGCGGGCGAGCGGGATGACGACCGTCCCTCCGAGACCGCACGACGGGAAGAGCTGCTGGAGCAGGCCAGCGCAGTTGCCTTTATCGCCTATCAGCGCGCCGGCAACCCGCAGATCGAAGCCGAAGCGCTCGCCGTGCTGGGAGATATTCTTTCCCGGCGTCAGGTCTGGCGCCCGGCTCTTGATGCACTCCGGGCATCGCTCGATTTGCGGGAGGATGCCAATGTGCGTGATCAGCACCAGAAACTGCGCGATCAGCGCGGTTTCCGCATGCTTGACTATGATGTTCACTCCGATACGGCGTCGCCGCGGGTCTGTTTCCAGTTCTCGGAAGCCCTGGCGAAGCGGACCGATTTTGCACCCTTTGTCACGCTGGATGGCGAGGACAGACCTGCGCTCTCCGTCGAGGGCAGTCAGCTCTGCGTTGATGGGCTCAGGCATGGCGAGCGTTACAACATCACGCTCCGTCAGGGATTGCCCTCTTCCGTGCGCGAGGAACTGACAAAGACGGCGGAATTCAGCATCTATGTGCGCGACCGCAAGCCCTCCGCGCGCTTCACCAGCCGTGCCTATGTGCTGCCATCGAGCGGCCAGCGCGGCATTCCCATCGTCAGCGTCAATACAGGCGCAATTGCGATCTCGGTCCTGCGGATCGGCGACCGCAATCTGGTCAACACCGTGATCGGCTCCGACTTCCAGAATTCTCTCACCGGCTATCAGTTCAGGGAACTTGGAAGCAGCCAGGGGGCCAAAATCTGGTCCGGAGAACTCACAAGCGAGGTGACGCGCAACCAGGAGGTTACCACCACATTCCCGGTCGACCAGGTGCTCGGCGCTCTCCAGCCCGGCCTCTATGTGATGAGTGCCGCGCCCAAAGGGGACACGGCAACCGCGGACACCGGATCGGGCGAGGATGGCGATGAGCGGGGTGGACTCGCCACCCAGTGGTTCATCGTTTCCGATCTCGGGGTCGCGGCCTATTCGGGCAATGACGGCATCCATGTTTTCGTCAACTCGCTGGCCTCGACCCGCGCCATGGCGCGCGCCGAGGTGCGGCTGATCGCCCGCAACAACGAGATCCTTGCCACCCGTTCAACCGATGACAGCGGACACGCCGTCTTTGAGAGCGGACTGGCGCGCGGGCAGGGCGGCCTTGCACCGGCGATGGTGACCGTGACCGCGGGAGACGGCGCACATCCTGATTATGCCTTCCTCAGCCTCAGGACCAACGCCTTCGATTTCACCGATCGGGGTGTTGCCGGGCGCGCAGTGCCTTCCGGTGCCGATGCCTTTGTCTATTCCGAGCGCGGCGTCTACCGCAGCAGCGAGACCGTGCATCTGACCGCGCTCCTGCGTGACGCACTGGGCAATGCGGTCACAGCCACGCCGCTGACCCTGGTGGTCGAACGCCCCGACGGGGTTGAGTTCGCTCGCAGCGTGGTGGCCGATCAGGGCATGGGCGGACGCAGCCTGTCTTTTGCGCTCAACGCTGCCGTGCCCACCGGAACCTGGCGGGTGCGTGCCTTCACCGACCCCAGGGGCAGCGCCATCGGTGAGACCACGTTCATGGTCGAGGATTACGTTCCCGACCGCATCGAATTCGACCTCACGGCCAAAGACAACGAAAGGATGCGTGCCGAGGTTCCGGTGGAACTCACGGTCGCTGGGCACTTCCTCTATGGAGCGCCGGCGGCTCACCTGCGCCTGGAAGGCGAAATCGTGGTCAAGCCGGCCACCGAGCGCCCGGGATTTGCCGGCTATCGCTTCGGCACCAGCGATGAGGAGACGGTGAGTGATGAGCCCAGGTCGCTCGGCGATCTGCCACAGTCCGACGCCCATGGTGCCGCCAGCTTTCCGGTGACGCTGGGAATCGAGCCATCGGCGAACCGGCCGCAGGAGGCCCGGATTTCGGTCCGCATGGCGGAAGCCGGGGGGCGCGGGGTGACCCGCATGATCACGCTGCCGGTGGTGCCGCCGACTGCGATGATCGGCGTCAAACCGCTGTTTCGCGATAATAATGTCGGTGAGGGCGACAAGGCTGATTTCGATGTCGTGCTGGCTTCCCCCGAGGGCAAGCCACTCAGCCGGGATGGCCTGCGCTACGAACTGCTGAAGATCGAGACCCGTTACCAGTGGTACCGGCACAACCGGAACTGGGATTTTGAACCGGTCAGGGCCACGGTGCGCACAGGCGAGGGGCTGATTGCGGTGGCCGCCGACAAGCCGTCGCGGATCTCACTGGCACCCGAGGTCGGGCATTACCGTCTTGATGTCAAAACCACGGATGGCGACAAACTCCTCACTTCCGTGGAGTTCGATGTCGGCTGGTATGCCAGCGGCACATCGACCCCGGATCTGCTGGAGACCTCGATCGACAAGCCTCAATACCAGTCCGGCGACAGCATGACGGTGTCGGTCAATGCCCGCAGTGCCGGCAGGCTCACCATCAATGTGATCGGTGACCGGCTGCTGACGACGCAATCCGTTGACGTGCGACCCGGCACGGCTCAGGTCAGACTCAATGTCGGCAAAGACTGGGGTACTGGCGCCTATGTCCTCGCCACGCTGCGCCGTCCGCTGGACGCCGCCGCCCAGCGCATGCCGGGCCGGGCGATCGGCATGAAGTGGTTCGGGATCGACCACGACAGCCGCACGCTGGGCGTCCGCTTGTCGCCCCCGGCCCAGGTCCGCCCGCTCTCCACTCTGAAAATTCCGGTCCGGCTTGAGGGTCTCAACCCGGGCGAGGATGCCCGCGTGGTGATCGCCGCCGTCGATGTCGGTATTCTCAACCTTACCAGCTACAAGCCGCCGCAGCCGGAAAGCTGGTTTCTCGGCCAGCGCCAGCTCGCAACCGAGATCCGCGATCTCTACGGCCAGCTGATCGATGGCATGCAGGGCAACCGCGGCCTGATCCGGACGGGTGGCGATTCCGGTGCTTTCGCGGTCCGCCCGGCACCGCCGTCGCAACGGCCGCTGGCGCTCTATTCCGGCATCGTCACGGTGGCGGCCGACGGCACTGCTGAAGTCAGCTTTGAGATTCCGCAATTTGCCGGCACGGCGCGGGTGATGGCCACCGCGTGGTCGGCGACCAAAGTCGGTCACGCCGCAACCGACGTCGTGATCCGCGATCCTGTGGTGGTCAATGCCACGCTGCCGCGCTTCCTGCTCACCGGAGACCGCAGCTCGCTTCATCTCGACATCGACAATGTCGAGGCGGCTGGCGGCGACTATCATGTCACGGTCAAGGCCGAAGGAGAAGTGCAGCTGACAGGTGAAGCCGCCAGCACACTCAACCTGGCCGCGGGCGAACGCAAAACGCTTTCGCTGGGGCTCAGCGCGATCAGGCCAGGGGCGGCTGCAATCGAGGTCGGGATAGCGGGCCCCGGTGGCCTGACGCTGTCGCGCCATTATGATCTGGAGGTCAAGCCGGCGACCCAGGTTCTGGCACGGCGCACCGTGCAGCAAATCGCCAGAGGCGAAAGCCTGACCCTGTCATCGGAGATGCTGGGCGATCTGGTGCCGGGCACCGGCGCGATCTCGGTCTCGGCCAGTCTGTCGAGTGCGCTGGATGCGGCCTCGCTCATCAGAGCGCTGGAGCGCTATCCTTACGGCTGTTCGGAACAGCTCACCAGTATCAGCATGGCGCTGCTCTACGTCAACGATCTTGCCCAGGACAACCATCTGCCGCTGGACCCCGCACTTGAACAGCGCATTAAACAGTCCATCGAACAGCTTCTGGCACGACAGGGATCAAACGGTGCCTTCGGTCTGTGGTCGGCCGACGGCAACGGCGATCCCTGGCTGGACGCCTATGTCACAGATTTCCTCACCCGGGCACGGGAGAAGGGTTTCGTGGTTCCCAACCGGGCTTTTCGCAGCGCCCTCGATCATATCCGCAATGCTGTGAACAACAGCGATGTCAACCGTGATGGCGGCCGTGAACTGGCTTACGGGCTCTACGTCCTGGCCCGCAATGGCGTCGCGCCGATCGGTGATCTGCGTTATCTCGCCGACAGCCGGCTCGACAGACTGGACACGGCGATCGCCAAAGCCCAGCTCGCCGCCGCTTTGGCCCTGGTCGGTGATCGCAATCGTTCGGAGCGGACCTTCGAGGCCGCGATCCGCAGTCTGCCGGAGCAGCCGCGCTTCGAATTCGGCCGTCGCGACTATGGCTCGCAGCTGCGCGATGGTGCTGCGGTGGTGGCGCTCGGCGGGGAGGCCAATGCGCCGCAGGCAGGTCTGATGCAGGCGGTGCAGCGCATTGAGGCGGCGCGGGGTCTCACCCCCTATCTGTCGACCCAGGATAATGCCTGGCTGGTGCTGGCGGCGCGCGCGCTCGCCAGAGAGAAGCTGGCGCTTGATGTCGACGGCCAGGCGATGACGAGCGCCTTTTTCCGCAATCTTCGCGCCAGCGAACTTGATGGACGAACGGTGACGATCACCAATCGGGGGGACAGCCCGCTCCAGCTGGTGGTGTCGGTGTCGGGCTCGCCGGTGACGCCGGAACCGGCGGTCGCCAACGGCTTCAAAATTGAGCGCAATTATTTCACGCTGGATGGCAAGCCAGCCGATATCAGCAAGGTGACGCAGACCTCGCGCCTCGTCGTGGTGCTCAAAGTCACGGAAAGCGATCCGCATCGCGGCCAGATCATGGTGGCGGATTACCTGCCCGCCGGTCTTGAGATCGACAACCCGGCGCTGGTCTCCGGCGGTGATGCCGGCGCGTTCGAATGGATCACGGACGGGGTCAAGGTGGAGCACAGCGAATTCCGCGACGACCGCTTCACGGCGGCGATTCTCCGTGACGCCGGCGAAACTCCGGTGTTTACTGTGGCCTATGTTGTGCGGGCGGTCTCTCCAGGCACCTATGTCCTGCCGCAGGCCTCGGTCGAGGATATGTATAACCCCTCGCGCCATGGCCGCACGGCGACCGGTTCTGTGGAGGTGTCGGCAAAGGGGTCTGACCGTGAGAAGCGCATCCCGGGCTTCGGCGGCGGGACCACGTTCTGAGATGATGTCAGGTGCGTACGCTCAGATGAGTGAGACAGGGACAGTGCCGGTCACGCGGAGAAAGTCGCACTCCCGGATCCGGACAGTATTTGTGCTGGTCGCGCTTTTTGGCAGCGCCGGGGTGCTGGCGTTTTCGGCCTGGGTGATGTCGCTTGGTCCACTGCCGCTGGATCAGGCCCGCCAGGTTTCAACATCGGTGGTCGACCGCAATGGCCGGCTGTTGCGGGCCTATGCCATGGCGGATGGGCGCTGGCGCCTGCCGGTCGATGCCAGGACCGATGTCGACCCGCTCTATCTCAGACTTCTCCTGGCCTATGAGGATCAGCGTTTCCGCTCCCATAGCGGGGTCGATGCCCGTGCGCTGGGACGGGCGGCAATCCAGTTCGCCAGCAACGGCCGCATCGTGTCGGGGGGATCGACCCTCACCATGCAGCTGGCACGGCTGATGGAACCGCGGCAGCAGCGTTCCCTTCACGCCAAGCTGCGGCAGATCGTGCGGGCGGTTGAACTGGAGCGCATTCTCGGCAAGGACGAAATCCTCAATCTCTATCTGGCGCTTGCTCCCTTCGGGGGCAATCTTGAGGGCATTCGCGCCGCCTCGATCGCCTATTTCGGCAAGGAGCCGAAACGGCTGTCGCTGAGCGAGGCGGCGCTTCTGGTGGCGCTGCCGCAATCCCCGGAGAGCCGCCGGCTCGATCGCCATCCCGACGTGGCGCGTATGGCGCGCGATCGTGTCCTTGACCGCATGGTGGAACAGAATGTTGTCAGCGCTGCGGAGGCAAGCCAGGCCAAGGCAATTGCCGTGCTGCCGATGCGCAAGCCGATGCCGATCCTGGCTCCCCACGCTGCCGACCAGGCCATGGCGACGCTGCCCGATCAGCCCCTGATCCGCCTGACGCTTGATGCTGCCTTGCAGAAAGTCCTGGAACCGCTCGCTTTTGACCGTGCCGTGGCGCTGGGGCCGAATATTTCGGTTGGCATCGTCGTGGTCGACAACGCCAGCGGCGACATCCTGGCCCGGGTCGGATCCGCCAGCTATTTCGACGACAACCGCGCCGGCCAGGTCGATATGACCCGCGCACTGCGCTCGCCGGGGTCGACGCTCAAACCTTTCATTTACGGGCTGGCCTTTGAAGATGGCGTGGTTCACCCGGAAAGCCTGATCGATGATCGGCCCCGGCGTTTCGGTTCTTACGCGCCGGAGAATTTCGACATGACCTTCCAGGGCACGGTCGCGGTGCGCAAGGCTCTGCAATTGTCCCTCAATGTGCCCGCGGTGACGCTGCTCGACCGGGTCGGTCCGGCCCGTCTGGCGTCACGGCTGCGCCAGACCGGCGTCAGCCTGGTGCTGCCCGGGGACGACGCGCCCAATCTGGCTATGGGGCTTGGCGGGGTCGGGGTGTCCTTACGCGATCTGGCCCAGCTCTATAGCGGGCTCGCCAATCTGGGCCAGGCGCGCCCTTTGCGGGAGGTCCTGAGCGCAGCGGGCGACCGGGCGGATTCGGGCAAAGGAAAACAGGGCCAAAAAGATTCGAACAAGGGTAACCCGAGCGAGGGCGAGCGCCTGCTTGACCAGGTGGCGGCATGGCAGGTTGGCAATGTCCTGTTGGGCACCCCGGCACCGGAAAACGCCGTTCACGGCCGTATCGCCTTCAAGACCGGCACCAGTTACGGCTATCGCGATGCCTGGTCGGTGGGTTTCGATGGGCGCAGCACGATTGCAGTCTGGGTCGGCAGGCCGGATGGCGCCCCGGTTCCCGGCCTGATCGGGCGCGCTGTGGCGGCCCCCATCCTGTTCGATGCTTTCGCCCGCGTCGGGCGCATGGGGGCGCCATTGCCGAAGGCACCCAGGGGCACCCTGATCGCCGGCAATGCGGCACTGCCGCTGCCGCTGCGGCGCTTTCGCAGCGACAATGAATTGGTCGGCGGCGGCGACGAACTCTCTCCCCATATCCAGTTTCCGCTCGACGGCTCCGAGATCGATGTCGATCGCTCTGGCGACGACAGCGCTGCCATGCCGGTCAAAATCGCCGGCGGCGTGCTGCCGGTGACCGTATTGGTCGATGGCCGGGCGGTGGGGGAAATCGACGCCTCAAGGCAGCGCCTGATCGACCCGCCAGGGCCCGGTTTCTCCCGTCTGACCGTGATTGACGCCCGCGGTGCCACGGACACAGTTTTGCTCCGAATTCAGTGACTTTGCCTTAACCGGTTGTGGCGACACTGGTTTTGTCGTATGCGGGACCAATGAGTGAGACCTTTTCCGAGCCTCGTTTTGGAGCGCCACGCGAACGCAGGAGCGTCGCGAATCCGGGCAACGGACTCGTGCGCATGCTCGATTTTGTCGCCAGCAGCCACAGGCGTGCAGTTTCCTTCCTGATCCTGTGCGGTCTGCTGCTGTTCCTGCCGGGCTTTTTCACCATCCCGCCGATTGATCGCGACGAGGCCCGCTTCGCCCAGGCCGCCAAACAGATGGTGGAGAGCGGCGACTATGTCGACATCCGCTTCCAGGATGTCGTGCGCTACAAGAAACCTGTGGGCATTTACTGGCTGCAGGCGGCGGCGGTGAAAACCGCATCCGCACTCGGTCTGTCGGGCGCGCCATTGCGCATCTGGGTTTACCGGCTGCCATCCCTGGGCGGTGCTATTGGTGCAGTGCTTCTGACCTATTGGGCGGCGCTGGCCTTCGTCGCCCGCCGGGGTGCTGTTCTTGCCGCTTTGATGATATGTGCCTCGGTGGTGCTTGGTGTTGAGGCGAGGCTCGCCAAGACCGATGCGGCGCTGCTGTTTACCGCGGTCGCCGTCATGGGCGCGATGGCACGATTTTATCTGCCCTGGCAGCGTGGCGAGAATGCTCCACTCAGATGGACCACGCCCGCGATCTTCTGGACCGCGATGGCCGCCAGCATCCTGCTCAAAGGGCCGCTGATCCTGATGTTCGTCGGTCTTGCCATCGCCGTGTTGTGGGCGGTGGACCGTGATGCGGCCTGGCTGAAACGGGCGCGTGCCTTATGGGGTGTGCCACTCCTTCTGGTTCTGGTGCTGCCCTGGTTCATCGCCATCTTCTGGCGCTCGGGCTGGGATTTCTTTACCAATTCCGTCGGCAGCGACATGCTGAGCAAGATCTCCGCCCAGGAATCCCATGGCGCGCCACCCGGCTATTATCTGCTCCTGCTGTGGGTCACGTTCTGGCCCGGCGTGGTGCTGACGGCAATGGCGGTGCCGGCGATCTGGCGTGCCCGGCGCGAACCCGCCACCCAGTTTCTTCTGGCCTGGCTGGTGCCGTCCTGGGTCGTGTTCGAGGCGGTGTTCACCAAGCTGCCCCATTATGTCCTGCCGCTTTATCCGGCGATTGCCATTCTCACCGCCGGCGTCATGGAGCGACAGGCGCTGGCGCGTTCCGCATGGATGGCGCGAGGGTCCGCCTGGTGGTTCGTGATCCCGCTCCTGGGCTCGATCATCGCCGTCGTCGGTGCCGTGATGCTGATGCGGCAGCCCGCCTTCCTGGCCTGGCCCTTTATCGCCGCAGGCCTGATCTTCGGGCTGGTGGCGTGGTGGCTCTATGACAGCGACCATGCCGAACGCTCGCTGCTCAACGCGCTGGTGGCGGCTTTTATGCTGGCCATCGTGGTCTATAGCGTGGTTCTGCCCTCTCTGACCCCGGTGTTCCCCAGCGCCGAGGTGGCGCGGGCGCTGCGCCGGGTCAGTTGTGTCAGCCCCAAATCTGCGGCCGCAGGCTATACCGAGCCCAGCCTGGTGTTCATGGCCGGGACCTCGACCCTGTTGACCGATGGTGCCGGCGCGGCGGAGTTCCTCAATCAGGGCAATTGCCGCTTCGCCATTGTCGACAGGAGCATGGAACGCAACTTTGCCCAGCGTGCGGAAGCGATCGGCTTGCGCTACAATATGGCAGCCCGTGTCGAGGGCTATAATTATTCCCAGGGGCGCATAATCGCGATTTCGATTTTCCGCTCTGAAGGCACGGAGTGAGTTTCCCTCTTGTCCACGTCGCAGCCAGTGATTTCGATTGTCGTTCCCGTCCGCAATGAAGCGGACAATATCGGCCCCCTGATCGAGGAGATTGCCCAGGCGCTTGATGGGCGCTGGGACTATGAGATTGTCTATGTCAATGACGGTTCCACCGACATGACCAGCGATCGCCTCACCACCATCATGGGGCGTCGCGACAATCTGCGCCAGATCCGCCATGCCCGTTCCTGCGGCCAGTCCGCCGCAGTACGCAGCGGCGTGCGGGCGGCACAGGGCACCATCGTGGCAACGCTGGATGGCGACGGCCAGAACGACCCGGCATTTCTTCCCGATCTGATCACAGCCCTGGAGCAGGACGACCATGTCGGTCTGGTGGCCGCTCAGCGTGTCGGGCGCAAGGATACCGGTTTCAAGAAGCTGCAGTCGCGTGTCGCCAATAAGGTCCGCAACGCCATCCTGAGAGATGGAACCCGTGACACCGGCTGCGGTCTGAAGGCGTTCCGGCGCGACGTGTTCCTGGACCTGCCCTATTTCGACGGACTGCACCGCTTTCTGCCGGCGCTGGTGCGCCGCGATGGCTATAAAATCGCCTATGTCGACGTGATCGACCGGCCGCGCCGCTCGGGAGTGTCGAATTACGGATTTTTCGACCGGTTATGGATCGGAATTATGGATCTCTGCGGGGTATGGTGGCTGCTCCGTCGCAAGAAAACGACCCCTGACGGTACCGAGGTGAAGCTTGCTCGATAGCCTGGTCAATTATCTCCACGACGTCTTTGTGGCGCAGTTGAATGGCTGGATGGTGCTGGGTTTTGTCGCCCAGGCGCTGTTCACCATGCGCTTTGTGGTGCAGTGGATCGCATCTGAGCGTGCCCGCAGAAGCGTCATTCCGGTGGCCTTCTGGTTCTTTTCCATCGGTGGCGGCGCTCTGCTCCTGACCTATGCCATCTACCGCCGCGATGCCGTCTTCATTGCCGGTCAGGCCTTCAGCCTCTTGATCTATTTTCGCAACCTCTACTTCATCATGATCAGAGGCAGCCAGGTTTCGGGGGAGAAAGTCTCAGGGGAGAAGGTCTCAGGGGAGAAGGCGTCGGGGAAGAAGACACGCCCCACCTCCGTCAGTGTGATCGCATGGATCCTGATCGCGCTTGGTGTTTCCGGTGCACTCTGGGGTATTTTCGTTCTCAGCGATCCGGCGACCACAGCGCTGATGGAGAAGGGTGCCGTTTCGATCCCGGTACAGTTCGCGATCCTGTATGTGGGGTGGGCAGTCACCCTGGCGGCTGCGGTAGCGATGCTTTTCGGAAAGAATTGGGGGCGGCTGCTCTACGTCGGATGGAGTGTCCTCGGTCTTGTAATTGGAGCCTTGATATCTCCGATGAAGCTGATGTTGATTCCAGCAGCCCTGGTTCCTGCCATCCTCGCATTTTTCCTTTTCCGTCCGAAAGCAAACGCATATTTTTCGGGTGAATCTGCCGACAGGCAAATCGTTCAAACGTTCTGAACGGCGGTGCGATCACGCAAGACGAGGGACCTGGTCGCTTTACCCGTTGACCCCGTCGGGGATCGTTTCAGGTTTCAGGCTCCTGCGATTCCTCAACATGTTCCCGAATCTGGCCGCTTCCGTTGTCAAGCCTTTGAATTTACAAAATAAAACCGCACGGCCAGCCGCCGTCAATTTCCAGCGTCAGCTGGCGGTGCCAAATCTGCGCACGCAGGCAATCACATTGCGGTTTGGTAACTTGTCAAGCAGGATGTAAACTGTAAAGTGGCTGTCAAGCAATTCTGTGGGGGCTGCCATGGGCAAAAAAATGGGCAACGCACCGGTCGTCCTTGTGCTGGCGCAGGTTCAGTTCAACCCGGTACTCGTACTCGAGAAGTACATTCCAACGATCCAGGAATCCTTTCGAAAGCTTGGGTTTCCCGACTTCCGAAAAAACCCGATACAGACGTTCAATCTGAACGTCGGTGACTCACACGTCGTGCCGGTCACGTCTTCCATCCAGTATCTTTTTTCAGATTTTGAAAAAGGACATGCATTCGTTCTCCTTGAAAATGCGCTCAGCTATTGCGTGACCGAATATGATGTGTTCGAGGAATTTTCTTCGCAGCTTCTGAATGGGCTGAAGATCGTGGAAAATGCCGTGAACGGCATACACTATATCGATCGCGTCGGTGTGCGCTATGTTGATGTTATTTGCCCAGACGATGACTTGTCGCTCTACCTGACGCCATCTGTAATGGGATTGGTTGGCAGGATGGATGGCGAGTTGGTGCATTCCTTCAGTGAGACGGTAGTGCGCAGAGGCGGCGTAAAAACAGTTTCACGTGCCGTCATGCATTCCGGGGCCATTGGTATGCCTCCGGATCTGCAGCCTTTACCTGTCGAAATTTCCCATCGATTTGGCAGCTTAAAGAGGCTTCATGCAATTCTGGATTGCGATGGCAATATTCAAACCAGAGTGAAGTGCGATCCTGAAAAACTGAAGCGGGATCTGTTCCTGATTCATAATGAAATCGACCGGGCGTTCCGGCTGATCGTAACGCAGCATGCCCTGGATAAGTGGAGGTAGCAGAAAGTGGAAACGAATCCCAAAGCGAATTCGGAACACTCTTTCTCGGCTTCGGTCGCTGCTTGCGATATACTCGTCGCGTTGCTGGTCGGCACAGGCGGTTCGTTGACCGGGAATTATTACGAAACTCGTGGTGATAAGGGATACGTGCTGGCGCGGTATGACGTTTCGGTGTTCCGGAGCACACCGGACGTTGAGCGAACGCCTGCCGATGATCTTTCTCACGTTCGAGACGTGTTCAAGTTCAGCGTGACAGAAATGGCTTCCCTTTTTGATGTATCTCGGCAAGCAATCTATGACTGGCAGTCCGGGAAGACGATCGCAGCCAGTAATCAGATTCGGCTGCAGGATGTTGCGCGGGCCGCGGACATGATTCAGAACGCAAATATTGAGAATGCCCGTTACCTCTCGCGCCGCAAAATTGCTGATGGAAAAACGTTTATTGATATGGTCAGGGCAGGCGAAAGTGCGGAGAAATGTGCGGGTGATCTCATAGCAATGCTCCAGCACGAGAGCGATCAACGGGCGCGCCTGGATGCGCTGCTTGGCCCAAGGAAAGACCGCAAGTTTCGATCAATTCCGATTGGTGCGCCGATCCTCGGCGAGAAAGGCTAAGGCTTAGCTTATGGCTGTTTGGAATGGTAATACCAAATGGCGTCAAGGCGGTTTTCTGGCAGCGGATGCGGCTGGCAGCGTCATTGAGAGCGCCGACCAGGTGGCAATCGTAATTTCGCACGATTGTGACCTGGCTCAGGAACCCGATGTTGAGCCATATATTGAGATCATTGTTGGTGGTATAGTCTGCAAATCAGACGGCAATTACACGCATGCGAAGAACGTCAGGCGGCTTCACCTCAATTGTTCTGCTGGTGCGCAGACTGTAGTTGTCGATCTGTTCGCTGTAAAGAAGCAGGTCCTGTCGAAAGAGTTTCTGTCCGATCACGATCCTGATCCATCTGATGCTCTTTCGCGTGACGAACTTGTGATTCTCCAGCGCTGGCTGGCCGCTCGGTATTATCGATCCGCGTTCTCCAACGAATTCAACAGCAGGTTGAAGGCGACGGGAATCGAGGCGGTGTTTCGAAAGGTTTCTGCCCGATACGGTGACCACATCCGGGGAATCTTTCTTGAAGTGGAAGACGATGTTGAGCGCATCGGCGAGGACGATCCATATACTCTAACAACTATTTTGGTGTACGATACGGACCATAACAAAGAGATTGCGGAGAAATGTGCGAAAGATGCGTCACGTGAGATTGAGAATGCATTTGCAGAAAAGTGCCGCGCTCGGTGGGGTTGGAAGAATATTGAGCTTCTGTCGTGCGAAATAGTGTCAGATATGGCTGTCACTTTTCGGGAACTGCTCGACCTTAGAGAGTGGCGATCCGAGCATGTCAGCCTGAAGAACAGCCAGCCTTCGATGTTCAATAACCGGGGAGGGGTGTGAATCCTGGCGGTTCCGGTGTGCCAGGGTGAAACGAAAGGCAACCCGAGGGCCAGCCACTCCACCTCGCCTGGGGCCAATCTGGAAAGTCGGGTTCAGGCGAAGTCGAGTTTTGAGTTTTGCTCGGGCGGCAGGCGGGAATGGAATGCAATGTGGCCGGGCACACCCGCGTTCGCAGACAGCCCGGTTCCTCCCCTGGCCACTCAACACTCAAGACTGCTTGCGGGAGTGTTTTCGCGATTGTACGGCGAGGACCGTCCGCGGGCGCTGCTTTGGTGATGACAATTCAGACCCCTTGCCACTCCAGGCCGCCGGGAAGCTCCTCGGCAGAAAAATCGACGTGCAGCACCCGGCGATGTCGCGGCGTGGCGGCTGCTTCCGAGGCGTGAAGAATGGCGGAGGCGTAAAGCCAGATATCGCCGGCTTCGGCCACACAGGTGACGATGCCGCAACGCCCAGCAGTCTCGCGCACCTCATGATCTGGCACGCGGCCAAACTTGTGCGAACCGGGGGCGATGAGAAGCGGTGCGTTGGTTGCGGGTACCGGATCGAGATGGACGCGCAATGTCACCATGCGCGACAATAATTCGAAAGGGGGCTCGACATGCAACATGCCGCTCTTGACACTCCAGGTTTCGAAGCCTTCGACTGCGACCCGCTCCCTGACGGCAATGGTGCGATCCTGATGCCATCCCACGACCCAGTTGCTCTCCGCAGTCTTGTCGAACAGGATGGCTCTGACCGGGCGGCAATTGGCACCCAGTACGGAAGCGGCAAAGCGACCGATGTCTCCCGTTGAAGCGAGCAAGGGGCCAAGGCCGGCGACGTCTCTGAGCCTGACGCCGGCACGATCCTGCGGCAAAGGGCGAAGGATCGCTTCCAGCCCAGCGAGCTGATCGCGGGAAAGTGCGGCCCGCAAGAGCTGGGCACCGTGGGTCGAAAAAGTCAGGGTGTCTGGTTCCACTGTCAATCTTCAATCTCCACCATCTGGATCATGGATCCGCGCAGCAATCGGGCGGCGGCATTCAGTGCGGTCGGGTGTCGTGGAGAACGAAGTGGTCAGTCTGCGAGATTGCCGCAAGAGTGGCCCGGAACACAGTCTCGTGAGCAGGATTGAAGATCATGGCGCCCTGTACATACTCGGCTGGTTCCAGGAGCTGAGAATCATGCGCATTTTGGCTCGTCGCTTTCCGCCGCATCCCGCATCAAAGGGCGGAAAGCAAAGAGCGGGGCCGCCGTTACCGACCAGCGACCCGTCGTCGCCGGTGAATTCCGCCAGACAGGGATCAGCCCCGACATTCAAGGTGCCGGCGGCGTGTCACAACGGACCTCGCGCCCGTTGACGGCGCATGCCCCGATCGGGTGCCCCTGCGTATCGTATCCGGTCAACTGCCAGGTGGTGTCGCCAGGGCGCGCTGTGGCGCGCTCGATCATCGAGAAACCGAAACGATGGGGGCGCGCGATGCCATCTTTGACCTCGACGTCATTGATGCGCAGTCCCTTGACGGTGTCAGGCGCATGGGGAGCGAGTTCGTCGCCGCCATGACCGGACACCACCTGTACCGGCAGGTCCTGGACGTAACCCATCACTTCGAAAGTATGATGATGGCCGGAGATGAGAGCCGCGATGTTGGCGGGCAGGCTGTGGCGGGCAGCCGCGTCCAGCACGCCGTCGTCTTCGTCCTTGTCGCTGCCGACATTCTCCACGGCCCAGATCGGGCGGTGGATGGCAAGCCAGACCGGTCCGGGCAGGGAAGCGGCGGACTGGAACTGCGACTGACAGCGCTCGAGCTGCGCCTTGTTTTCAAATTTTCCTGCCATCGACACATCGATGACAAGGATGGTGACGCCGCCGATATCGAGGGAATAGGGTTCTTCCGGTCCAAGGCAGGCGTCGCTGCCGGCGCCGTGAGCGAAAGGATAGGCATCGAGCGTTCGCGCCCAGCCTCTGTCGCCGTGTCTGCAGTCCTCGTGGTTCCCCCGCACCATGACCCAGGGAGCGACGGGCAGAAGCGCTGCGGCGGGCTTGAAGAAGTCTTCCTTCCAGACCAGCCAGTTGTCGCCGAAGGGGGAGCCGGCGCAGCCCGAATTGCCGCTGGGGCAGGCTTTGTCCCGATAATGGACATCGCCGACATGGATGATGAGATCGGGTTTGAAGGACGCGGCCATCTCGGCATTGCGGCGGAACGGCCACTCGGCGATGTCGTTGCAGGCCTGGACCTGTTTGCCCGATATGCGACAGCCGGTGTCGCCAATGATCAGGATGCGCTCAGCTCTGGCTTTGGGCAGTGGCAGGGGGGCATCGGCCACGCTGAGCTGACGGGCTTCCTTCGCAATCGCCAGGAAGCAGGTGCGGACCGGGAAACTGCCGCCGGGCGGGGCGCGTTCGCTCATCACCGCAGGCTTGCCGTCGATCGAGGCCGGCGGACATTGCGCGGCGTCGGTCACCGCCCGGGCCTCAAGCCCACCGGGGACGTATTGCAGCCAGCGATAGAGTTCCGCGGCCGAAGCTCCGGTGGGAAGAAGAACGGCCAGGGCGCACAGGCCTGCCATGGCAACAGGCCAGGGACGCCACATCAGGGTAGCACAAGCGGGTTTGACAGCGGGCACGGCTCTTTTCTGTCCCAAGGCTGTTCTCTTTTCCAAGGCTCTTTCCCCTTACAGGTCTATTCGAATTTGATGGCGATGGTGGCGGAGAATGTGGGATCAGGCGGTGGCGGCAGGCGGATCGCTGCGACAATGCGGCGTGCGGTTTCGTTGAGGATAGGGTGTGAGGGTTTCGCGACCTCAATCTGTTCGGGGCTATCGGATGGTCCGATCCGGAAGCTGATGCTCACCGATCCTTTTGCATCGCCTGGCGGGCGGTGTCGGTGGTTTTGGCGATGCCTCTTTCACAGCAGCCGCGCAGGCGGCACAGGTGACACTGCCGCCATGCTGGATGCCGTTCTCAACGCCGAGGTCACGATGGGCAAAGGTTTCCTCGGCAGCCTGCGTGCCTTGAACTGCTGGTCGGCTTGGGCGGAAGGCACACCCTGAGCTTGCGGACCTGCGAGCCAGTATCAGGCGGCGCGGGCGGCGTTGAAGGCGGCAAAGCCGCGCTCGAGATCCGCCTTGAGGTCGTCGGTGTTTTCAAGTCCGATATGGAAACGTAACGTGGGGCCGCCCGGAGCCCAGCGGGTCGCGGTACGGTAGTCGCTGCAGTCAAAGGGGATGACCAGGCTCTCATAGCCGCCCCAGGAATAGCCCATGCCGAAGAGCTGGACGCTGTCGAGCAGG
Organism: Alphaproteobacteria bacterium; assembly: GCA_009781045.1. GTDB lineage: Bacteria > Pseudomonadota > Alphaproteobacteria > Rhizobiales > Xanthobacteraceae > Bradyrhizobium. The sequence goes on along the minus strand of WQYW01000035.1, from coordinate 3 downwards.
GCG
>WQYW01000034.1 GCA_009781045.1 Alphaproteobacteria bacterium | reverse complement strand
GGGGGGGGGGGGGGGGTGCCGGGGCGCTCCCGCCGGGGGGGGGGGGTTGCGGCCCCGCTCCCCCCCCCCCCGGGGGCGGGCAACACCCCCCCCCTTTCCCCCCCCCCCCCCCCCGAGCTGTCACCACCCGCGTTCCGCTTGCCAGTTTCTCCTGGCGGCGAAAGCCGAGCCCTTCCGCCTTGCGCGGCCCCCCCTTCAGTGGAGATGTGCGCCTTCGAGCCATCCTACGCGGCTTCCGCCCCCAGCAAAAACCTCCATTCTAACACTGGGTTGCACCGGATGGAACTTTGTTCTTGCTTTTATCACGATATGTTCATAATACGTTTCACGCCGATCGAAGGAGGGCGATATGAACGACAAGGTCACTTATTTTGTGATTCAGCCCTTTGAAACCGCAGAGGACGGCCGACTGATGGCCATGCCGGCCGTGCAGGCCGCGACCGCGCGCGCGGCACTCCGGCGGGCCGAGGCCCTCGCGGTCGCCGGCGGGGCGCTGGCTTTCAGCCGGAGCGGCGATCCGTCATTGGGGGATTTCGACGACGCGGTCATCCTCGGTCGCTTCGGCAAAATACCTATGGAAGAAGACGATGGGCAGTAGCGCCTCGCCCGCCCACTCCTGGTGGAACGGCTGGCCGGCAGACGGCTACAGACGTGCGCCAGACGAACCAGCAGATCCGCAACTCACAAGGCGAGCCTGCACCAGATCGCCTTTTTCCACCTCGCGGGCGCCAATGCTGTGAAAGGGCTTGAGAGACTGACGAATGCGCGATTGCACCGCTCACGCAATCGCTCGGACAATATTGCTGATACCGGGGACGGCAATGACGCGGGGATGCGGCAGATCGGTCATCCCGCACAAGGCACCGATCCCGCAATCACGTCGGATGATTTTCATTCCCGCAAAGACATGGCAGTATTTCGCGGGAAACCGGAGCCAGTCGATGGACGCGGCAGCCGCTGTCACATCATGCTGCGGCAACTCTTGTCGGGATCGAGCTCCGCCCTTTGGCATCGTCAGCGGAGCTTTGCTACCGCGTCCGCTTCCTGCTTTTGTCGCCGCCGCCGCCATGCTGTCGTCTTTCTCCTCCCCGCAGCAACGAACAGGCAGCAAGCCGCTTTGGCGCATTCGCGATCCTGCTTTCCGCGTTCATGGCGACGGATGTCTCGGTCACGCTGCCCCCCCTTCTGCCCCGGCCGCGCGACCCGACATGGAAATGGCTGCGCGCATGATGCTCACTCTGTGGTGGGCCGTTGTTGTGGGACTCGGTGCCTGTGGCGCCATCCGCTTTATGCTGGCCGCAAAGGACAGACAGAACCAGCGCTCCCGTGCCGCCTGTTGCTTTCCCTTGCCACCACCGCAAACCGTGATTGCAGCCAGACCTGCCGCGCAAGCCGGGGGAGGAATCGGCCTCCTTGACGTCGCGTTCCAGAACAGCCGCCGCCACAGGCTGCATCCACATCAGGCACCCCTGCGATTTCCCAACTGCCGGACGGATCCGCGCGATCCTCGCGCCCGTGCCGGTCTCTTTTCTCCATCGCATCTTTTCCGGAGCATCGATTGCGTCAGTTGCGCGGCACCCTCCCTCCTGCCAGCGCCGCGACCACCCACCACGCTTGCCGCATATCCTGATCCGCAAGTGAGACAGCATCGACCACGCCCTGCGGTTTCCGGGAACCGCCGACAGCCACGATTGCACCCGGCCCGCGCGATGAAATCGAAAAAGCGGATGTGGCGGTTTCTGCCGGGTCCCGCACCCCACAACATGGCACGCGTCCCGATGCGCCAGGCGCCACCGAAGACGCCCATCCCGGCATTGATCGCATCAAAACCAATAGCCCACGGCACACCCCTCACCGCAATCACTGCGCCTGGCGGGCGCCGAACCAATCCGATCCGGCAAGCCCCCACCCCGACCGGATTTGCGCCGCAGGGATCCCGCCCACGTAATAAAGATGCCGCAGGCTGTTTGCGGGTTTGATGCCGCAGGCGCCATCCACCACGCAGGAATTCATCCCCCCGCCACCGCCGGGACCCGTTTCTTTCTCACGGCCGGGTTCCATTGCAGTTGGCCCAACCAGATCCGGAACTATCCTTCGGACCAGCTTGCGGGGAATTCTCTCTCAACTCCGGGATTCTTCAATTTCGCCACAATCGGACCGCCAGCACCCCCACATCACCTGGAGCAGCCCGCCGCTCAGGCCGCGCACCGCCCCGCCGCTCCTGCTTCCACTCTGCTGCCCTTCCTGGTCTTCGTTGCAACTGCGTTTCTGTTCAGCAACCCGACATTCGATGGCCCCGGTTGCACTGCAACGATTTTACCACCGGCATCGTCCGATCGTATGATGCAGTGTCCCGTCATATGATGCAGCATCCGATCACAGAAGCCGTTTTCAGTGTCTTCAAGTCTGTAAAATGTTGAATATTGCCGCCACGTGCCTCTCCTGCCGGTTCCGCTCGCGACACCTGAAATTGGGAATTGAATTCAGGCCGGCGCCAAAAAAGAAAAGGGGGAAATGAAAGGGAGGACATTTCTGTCATGCGTGAAAGCGAGCTGCTTGATCTCATTTATGGGGTCCTGGCCGACGCCGGTCAGTGGCCCCATGTTCTCACAGCCGTGTCCGACTATCTCGGTGCCGTCGGCGGCATCGTCACCTATGCCGGCCCCGATGGGCGCGGCTTTATGACCAGTGGCCGCCTTGATGACTCCCTCCAGGAACTCTACCTCAAGCACTATCTCTGGAATGCCTGGTCCACCGCCATGAAGGAAGCACCGCCCGGACAGGTCGTCTTCGGCACTTCCCATTTCGACCATCGTGTTCTGCGCCGCAGCGCTTTCTTTGCCGACATACTGGCGCCGCAGGGTATCGCCGACGCCATGGGCTCCAGCCATCCCGCCCTTGCGGTGGGGGGTGGCGTCGGCGGTTTCGGCTTCATGCTTTCAGAACGAGGCCGCGACAAGGTTGGGGAAAAGGCGCGCAGGTTCCAGCGTCTGCTGCCGCATCTTGGTCGCGCGCTCGACGCCAGCCTGGAGATCGGGCGCTACGCCCACCACAGCGCGCAGTTCGAGGTCATCCTCCAGACGATGCCACAGGCCGCCTTCCTGCTCGATGCCCAAGGCAGGATTCTTTTTGCCAACACGCCCGCTCATGCCCTGCTGCAATCCGGCGACGGTCTGTGCTATCACGATTCCCGGCTCACGGCTTCACTCCCGGCGCAACGCCGGGCTCTCACCGGCTACATCAACGCGGCGCTGGACGCAGCTCACGGAACCGCCGCCACGCTTCTGGAACCGTTGCGGCTAAAGCGGCCCTCGGAAAGCCCGGAACTCATCGTGATGCCGGTGCCCCTGCCTCCGGCGGCTTTTCCACTCTGGGAATTGAATGATCGCGCTCAGCTTCTGCTCAGCGTACTGGATCCGGTGTTGCAGCGCCTGGCGGCGGCAGACATGGTTCAGAAGACTTTCGGCCTGACCCCGGCACAGGCCAGAGTCGCCGTCCTGATCGGAGCCGGCCTCAGCGGTCCGCAGACGGCTGCCTCCCTCGGCCTGTCGCTCCCCACCGTAAAGGCGCATCTTGCGCGCAGTTTTGAGAAAATCGGCGTCAACTCACAGGCGGCCCTGGTCCGGCTCTTCACCTCGCTGCCCGCCGAACCACCTTCCGAACCTTCTGCAGCCCCGCAGCCGCCCTGAGCGGGACGAGGCAGCCTGCATGACAACAAACTGATTGAACCCATCTACACGGTCCTGCTCCAGCCCCGCGCGCCGGCCGGATCTGCCAACCCCGGTTGCCGACCATCCTGGCGCGGAAGGCCGCGCGGCAACCCATTCCCCACGAGAGGCCGCAGCTTCCTCACCATCGCTCGCCTCGACGCGTGAGGCAGGCTTCAGCCTGACCCCGGCACCGGCGAGGGTCGCCGTCCGGATCGGAGCCGGCCTCGGCGCGCCGGGAGACCGCCGTTCCCCGCAGTCTGTCGCCGCTGCCGACTGTGAACACGCATCGTGCGCGCTGTTGCGAGAAAATCGTTCTCACTTCCCGCGCCGCCCTGGTCCGCCTCTTCAGCACGCTGCCACCTGAAACCGGTGCCACTTGCCCGGTAACGGCAGCCGAAAAGCCCGGCTGAGCGGCGCCGGCCCGGTGCCGCGACGCCATGGCAAGGGTTAACGAACTCTCAGCTCAAGCCCGCGCCGACAGCCGCGCCTGGCAGTGATCGCAGGAACGTGTCTTGCCCGGGGCGCTGCGGCAGACCAGCTTCACCTCGCCGATGCGATCACCACGTCCATCCCAGGGGTCCCCAGAGTTCATGCTGCTGCGCAAATCCGCCGCTGCGGTCCTGATATTTTCCGTAACGGCCGCAACCGCTTCTGCCGAACCACCCTCTTCGCAACAGACGCCGGAGATCGGTTCCGGCAACACTGTTTTTGCCTGCGACCTCTATGCCGGGTTGCGCCAGGGCGAAGGCAACCTGTTCTTCTCACCCTTCAGCGTGTCAACCGCACTGGCGATGACCGCAGCGGGTGCCAGGGGCAGCACAAAAGCGCAGATGCACCACGCGCTGCACCTCACAATGGGATCTGCCGGCGTCGCCGCAGTCAGGGCAGGCCGCCGCGCGGCTCTGCTGCGCCATTTCGGGGAGGTGAACCAGACCGGCCACGTCGAACTCGATATGGCCAACGCATTGTGGCCGCAACAGGGTTTCCCGATCCGCGATGACTTCCAAAGCCAGAGCCGGCAGGATTTCGGGGTTGAAATCACCGCGCTTGACTACCGCAACGGGTCCGAGGCCCAAAGGCGGAGCAATCGCTGGGTCGATGACAGGACCAGAGACTGGATTCAGAGCCTCACTTCCCGCTCCGCTTCCTCCAGCCACCCGCCTCGTGCTGGTGAACGCAGTCTATTTCCGTGGAGGCTGGGACCACAGCTTCAAGCCCCGGGCAACCCACGATGGCGCGTTCTTTTCGGCACCGAATCCGGGGACGCCCAGATCCTTGAACTGCCCTATAAGGGGGCTGCACTTTCCATGATCGTGGCACTGCCCAGGGACAAGACCCCGGCCGGCCTCGCCCGGCTTGAGAAGACGCCTGGCGGCCCTGCCATCACCGCCTTCAGGGCCGAACTCAGGCCCACCCGGGTAGCGGTGGTACTGCCCAGGTTCCGCATCGCGTGGGGAACGACCTCACTCTTGCCGGATTCTCACGGATCTCGGCATCCGCGACGCCTTTGATAGCGAAAAGGCGGATTTTCCGGCATCAGCAGCGACCTGCCGCGCTTTCCATCAGCGATGGTTCTGCACAAGGCCTTTATCGCTGTCGACGAAGAGGGCACCGAAGCTGCCGCCGCGACCGCTGTGGTAGCGCTGTCGTCGGCCCGGCCTGACCCGGTTCCGATCCCGGAGTTTCGCGCCGATCATCCCTTCGTGTTTTTCATCCAGGACAATGAAACCGGCAGCATTCTGTTCATGGGGCGGCTGGTGAACCCGGCTTGATCGCCTTTCACGGCTTGCTCTGGGTGGTTCGCGCCGGGACTGGCGGACGGCGCAACTGCTGCGGTCAACCGCGATCCGCCTCACCGGATCGCTTTCAGGCGTCTTGCGTCTTGCACCCGCCGATGCGCCATACGCAGCGCGGCCTGGCCATACCGCGCCCCTCAGGACTCTCCGGCAATCCGGTCTGCGCGCGCCCCTCGCTTTCCGGCGCGGACCCGCACGCAACGTCCCTGTCTGCTCCAGGCGCCCCGGCCTTCCTCACAAGCCGACAGACATTCTTGATTACACGCTAACCACCGCGGAAAATTTCGGCGCGCCCCCCGCAAGCCGTCGGCTGCCCTCGCCAGCGCTGGGGTACCACCGCATGGAACAACATCCGTCCTGTCGGGCAGGGTTGCCGATGCCTCCCACCCGGTTTCCTGCAGCGCGGCGCATCCCCCGCCAGATCAAGTACTTAAATCCCCCCGCGCCGGAGCCTTGAGGCAGATCCGGTGGCAGAGCCTCGACAGGATGGGCGGACGCCCGCGCTGCGGGACAAGGCAGAGTTCCCCGCCGCCGCCGCTTCACAGATTTTTAGCGGCCCAGAGAGATGTTCGCGCCATTCACCAGACTGGAGGGGTCACAATGGATACAATGCTGATTGTAAGGCAAACCAGATCCTATCTTACCAAGGCATTGGAAGCTCTCGCCGCCGTCAACGCCGGGCTCGACATCAACCCGGAAATCAGCCGTGACGAAGCCATTCACCGGCTGACAGGAACGATCGAAAGATATCAGCGCGTGCTGTCGCAATACAGCTGGCGCGAATCCCCATCACGATCGCTTGGCACCATCGGTTACGCGTCCTGATCGCTTCGCAGCACCTCGCCTCACATCCTCCGGATTGCGATGGCTACGGCTCAAGAGAAACTGTGAACGCGATCGAGCCACCCCGGGGGGGGCTCCACATTCAACTCCGCCACCGGTTGAACTGTACCCCCTCCTGGAGCGGCATCCTTCTTCGCCGCTGACGCCCAACGGCGCTTCCTTAAAGATCTGCGACAGCCCGAATTTCGCTGCCTCGCCGCTCCCTTGACACCCCCGGAACGACCAGGGGGCCTGCACTGCTGCTACGGAGCGCGGCAGACAGACCACTTCCCGCCCGAGGTTCCGACGCTGGCAATCGCCGCATTCTCCCACAGCCATTGCGGCACGCCGTCACCGCTCCAGGTTCCGCCCGGCGTTAGGGCCTGTCCTCAATTGAGCCAGATGACCGGCGCCACGAGCTGGACGGCTGCCAGGAATTTGCGTCTGGTCTTGTCACAGCGGGTGGAGACAACCCGGAACTGCGTTAGTTCGGCAAAGAAATTCTTGATCGGGTGACGTGCCTTGAAGAAATGCAGGTCGTAATGACGCCGGATCTTGCGGTTGGCCCCGGGGGAATCACGGCTGTCTTGCCCGCGCCAGCAAGCGGCTTAATGACCCCCTTCGTCGGCGCCTTGGCGGCAAAAGCTCATCGGCCCCTGCCAGATCACCGGCCTCTCCACCCGGTCAGGACAAATCCGGTCGGGTTGCGAAAGCGCGTCAACGAAAGTGTGGATCCTGGTGCTCAATCCACCAGCCGACCGGCCGGTCGCCTGGTCGCCGTCTTTCTCTTTGCGCCTCTCGCTGTGCTGATGAGCGCGCACGATGGTGCTGTCGATCAAAATCTTGCCTGCAGACCGCGAAATCCTTCCACGACTCCGGGTCGTTTTTGGTTGCGATTGCGATCTGTTCCCGCCACATCCGTCTGACCACAGGTCCACCGCCCCAAATTGACGGGGGCCGGGTTGGGCGGGTAGGTGGAAACGCCTGATTGAGGACAGGCTGCTGGTGCGGTTCCGCCCCTTGCTGCGCTGCCTCCACTTTTTCCTCGCGTCCCGATCTGCGGGCCGGAGCGGGAACATCCGTCGCGACGGGGAACGGGGAATTTTTTCGGCTTACCGGCTTCACTCCCGCCTGCACCGGGGCAGCACAGAGAACCGGGGTTCGCCCAACCGTTGCCGGGTTCCCAACGGCAAGCCGACATCCGCCAGCCGCGCCGTCCGTGCCGGCAGTCCGCGACACCCCATCCACACAGCAGAGCTTCGTTTCGCAATTTTTCACGTTCGTCCGCTGCGCCGCCATGCACTGCACCGAAACGCCCTGGCTTTCAGCGGCATTTATCCATTTGACCGACCAGACGTTGGCCGACCGATCCCTTATATGTCCAGGGCGAATGGCCGCAGAACGCCAGCGTGGAGCTGCGCCATCCGCGAGATGGTCGCAAATCGTCCTTGACCTGAAGGCCCATGGGCGTACACACTGTGTACATCCACAAAGGAGTTCTGGTATGCACACCACCCGCGCGTTCAAAAACGGGAATTCGCAGGCCGTTCGAATTCCCGCCGACCTGGCCTATGAGAACACCGATATTGAGCTGGAGATCGAGCGGCAGGGTGAGGAAATCCGCATCCGGCCCGTTCGTCGCTCGTTGGCGCTCTGATGTCCCGTTATATGCTTGACACCAATATGTGTATCTACCTGATGAAGAATCAGCCCGAGGAGGTGGCTCAGCGCTTTGCTCAGTGTCGTCTCGGCGACGTCGTAATGTCAGCCATCACCTACGCGGAACTGGAGTATGGCGTAACTGTTTCCGCCGATCCGGATCGAGACCGCGCTCTTTTGACGACCCTCGTCACGGATATCCCTGTTGTCGCGTTTGATGCACTGGCTGGCAATGCCTGCGCCCCGATCCGACTGGCAACTCGCGAACGCAAGAGCGACGCTCTCGACAAGCTCATCGCAGCCCACGCAGTTGCCCTTGGAATGACGATCGTGACCAATAACACGAGAGACTTTGCCAGCTACCCCGGCGTCGTAACGGAGAATTGGCTGACATCCCCGATCCACTAGTACAGCGATTCTCTGGAAACCGGGAAAGAACCTGGCATGTCGGTTTTCGAAGAGGCGCAATTGCGCGCCGTGCACGCCCGGCTCCTCACACTGCTGCCCGCCGCAGCCGCACGCATCCCATCCTGCTTTTTGCCCCTTCCAATGCCGCCGATCCGCGCGCTGTGGCTGCTGTCAATGAGCCGGAAATCACGATGCAGCCGGTGATGCATCCGGAAGGGGAAAGAGAAACGCTCTGCGCTCTTTTTGCGCAGACAGAGGCTCGAAAAGCACGAGCACTGCGAAGATGAAGGTCGATGCCAGACCGTTGCCGTCTTTTCACCGCATTTCGCCTGCAAAGCCGCGAGGTGAAAGCGACCGAAGGACCATCGCTGTCTTTCATCTTTCAGACCTTGCAGAGCGGGCGGCGATAAAATAAATCGGGCCGCGAGGTGCCGATCCGGGTTCGACGCCGGCTGGCCCTGTGCGCAACCCTCTGTTCAGCCGTGCCGCCGCTTTGGCGCGGCCTGCCTGAGGGCGCTGCGACTATGTCTGAATGCGCAATGAACGGCGCGATTTAAATACCATCCATCTGCCGAAATAAATCCTTCCATCTTCCATCACTCTGCCACAATAAGGCCCAAGCCATATCTGCTGACTGGCTGTGACTGGTCCTCAGTCACGAGACCGCTGCGATCACGGCGACAACGCGGTTCACGTCACGAATCCCAGAAGCCTGGAATCCCATTATGACCCAATTCCGCCTCCTCCTTCTTGCCACTACGGCTCTCACGGCACTGCCTTTGACAGGCTCCGTGGTCCATGCGCAACAAAGCCCCATGGTTGTCGCCCAGCGCTCACAGGAAGAACCTGAGAGAAAGGGCCGGGAACCGCGCGGCGAGCGTCCCGCCCAGCCTGGCGGCCATTCCGGACCCCAGGCTCCCGGTGGCCGCGCCCAGCCAGGACCTGGCGCCGCACCGTCCATGGGTGGACGCGGTGGCCCTGGCGGTCCCGCTGCCGCCCCCCGCAGCAACTCCGAACCGCCTGCCGGCCGCCCCTCCGCCGCTCCGCCCAGCCGTCCGCAGACCACCGCACCTCCAGCCGGCCGTGCCGCTCCTTCTGCGCCTCCGGCGCGTGCCAGTGAGCCGATGGCGCCACCCGCGGGTGGCCGCAATAGCGGACCTGGTGCCGCCCCGCCCGCCGGACGGCCCGCCATGGGCGGACCAGCCGCAGGGCCCGCACGCAGTGAACCGATGGCAGCGCCGGCAGGCGGCCGTGCTGGCGGATCTCCTGGCGCAGCCCCACCGGCGGCGCGCCCGGCCATGGGTGGCGGAATGAACGCCCCCGCCGCGCGCAGCGAACCGATGGCGCCTCCTGCATCTGGCCGTAATGGCGGACCTGGTGCAGCCCCGCCCGCCGGACGCCCGGCCATGGGCGGCGGAATGGGCGGTGCGATGGCTCCGGCTGGACGTCCCGGGATAGCCGCTCCCGGCGGCCATATGCCGGGTGGCCCGATGGCCCGCCCCGCACCGACCATCTCGGTGCCCCTGCCGGTCATGGTACGGCCCCAGGCTTTCGCGCCGATCGCCAAGGGTGCCCGTCCTTCGGGACCGACCCGCATCGACGCCTTCCGCAACGAACGTCGCGAGGTGGTCCAGGACGGCCGCACCGTGATCACCGAACCGGGCCGCATCATCATCCGCGATCCCTCGGGCATGGAGTTCGTGCAGCATGACGAAGTGGAACGCTTCCGCTACGGCGCCAAGGACATCCAGACCCAGCGCGGCCCGGGTGGCGAGTCCCGCACCATCGTCTATCGTACCGATGGCAGCCAGATCATCACCGTGGCCGGCCCGGACGGGCAGATGCTGCGGCGCATCCGGCGCGACGTGTCGGGACGCGAGTTCGTCCTCATCGACAACAGCCGCCGCGGCTCGGGGGCCGGCTTCTATGTCGACCTGCGGCCTCCGGTGATCCGGATCCCGCAGAACCGCTATATCGTCGACGCCGACGGTGCCTCCCGCGACCTGATCTACGAAACCATGGTGGCGCCGCCGGTCGATCACATCGAGCGCGCCTATTCGCTCGATGAGGTCCGCTACTCGCCCAATGTGCGCATGCTGATGCCGAGTATCGATCTCAACTCGATCAACTTCGACACCGGCTCATGGGAAATCAGCCCGGACCAGGCCAACAAGCTCCAGGTCATCGCCGACAGCCTCAACCGCGCCATCCAGGCCAATCCCAACGAGGTGTTCCTGATCGAGGGGCACACCGACGCCACCGGAAACGACACCGACAATCTGTCGCTGTCGGATCGGCGCGCCGAATCGGCCGCTGTTCTCCTCACGCAGGATTTCGGAGTGCCGGCCGAGAACCTCACCTCCCAGGGCTATGGCTCGCAATATCTCAAGGAGGACACCCAGGGTCCAAGCCGCATCAACCGGCGTGTCACCGTCCGTCGCATCACCCCGCTGCTCAATGGCCAGGGGCCGCAGTAACGCGCGGCGATCGTGACGACACATCTGCCCGAGCCGGTCTCTGCAACCGGCACGGGCAGAAGCCTCGAAGATCCGGAAAGCCTTCATCGATCCAGAAAGGCCGCCGGCACCAATAACGCCCGGCGGCCTTTCTCTTTCCGAACCCCGAACCCTTCAATCCCGGCCGGCCTCACTCCTTGCCGCTGTCGACCAGGAAACTGTGCGAGCCTTCCGGAATCGACAATAATCCGGCCCCGATATAGACATTGAGCTTGGCGCGGCTGTCGGCGATATCGAGATTGCGCATCACCAGCTGACCGATGCGATCGGCCGGCGTGAAGGCCGCATTCTCCACCTTCTCCATGCTCAGCCGTTCCGGCTGATAGGTCAGATTCGGACTCTCGGTATTGAGAATCGAATAGTCGTTGCCCCGGCGCAGTTCGAGAGTGACCTCACCGGTGATGGCACGTGCCACCCAGCGCTGCGCGGTTTCGCGCAGCATCAGGGCCTGGGAATCGAACCAGCGTCCCTGATAGAGCAGCCGCCCGAGGCGCATGCCGCTGATACGATATTGTTCGATGGTATCCTCGTTATGGATGCCGCTTAAGAGCCGCTCATAGGCGATGTGCAGCAGCGCCATGCCCGGTGCCTCATAGATGCCGCGACTCTTGGCCTCAATGATGCGGTTCTCGATCTGATCGCTCATGCCCAGCCCATGGCGCCCGCCGATGGCATTGGCTTCGAGAAACAGCGCCACCGGATCGGCAAAGCTCTGACCGTTGAGCGCCACGGGCTGGCCGTCTTCGAAGCGCACCACGACGCGCTCGGAGGCGACCTCACAGTCGCTGCGCCAGAACGGCACCCCCATGATCGGATTGACGATGCCGATGCCGCTACTGAGCTGTTCCAGGTCCTTGGCCTCGTGGGTGGCCCCGAGCAGGTTTGAGTCGGTGGAATAGGCCTTTTCGGCGCTCATCTTATAGGCAAAGCCATGGGTGGTCATGAACGCCGACATCTCGGCGCGGCCGCCGAGCTCATCGATGAAGTCCTGGTCGAGCCAGGGCTTGTAAACCCGCAATTCCGGATTGGTCAGCAGGCCGTAGCGATAGAAGCGTTCGATGTCGTTGCCCTTGTAGGTGGAACCGTCGCCCCAGATGTGGACGCCGTCCTCCTTCATCGCCGCCACCAGCATGGTACCGGTGACCGCGCGCCCCAGCGGCGTGGTGTTGAAATAGGTCAAGCCGGCAGTGCGGACATGGAAGGCCCCGGACTGGATCGCGGCAATACCTTCATACACCAGCTGTTTGCGGCAATCGACCAGACGGGCGTTTTCGGCACCGAACTCCATCGCCTTGCGCGGAATTTCATTGTAGTCGCTCTCGTCGGGCTGGCCGAGATTGGCAGTATAGGCAAAGACGCGGGCACCCTTCTGCTTCATCCAGAGCAGCGCGGCGCTGGTATCGAGACCGCCCGAAAACGCAATCGCGACTTTTTCCCCTTTGGGGAGGCTCTTGAGGATCGTGCTCATTCCATCGTCCGCTTTTCTTTGAAAATCCCCACAAGGAGCCTGCCGGACCGGTTTGCGCCGCCACGCGCCCTGTCCGGTTTCCCCGCAGGCGCGGGAGGCGGGAGGAGGATTTGGCGGGATTAAGGACCGGGCTGGCCCCTTCAGGGGAGGGTGTTTGTCGTCGCCACAGACCTACGGCAGGATGAGCCGGAAGTGAAGCCTGTGGCGGGGGGGCAGCGATCTCAATGCTCACTTATCCGGCAGCCGACCCAATACCCGGCCCAAGCCGCGATAAAGAGCGTGCGCCCCGGGCGAGCCTTTTTCGGACAGTCCCGCCTTTGGTTCAGCGCAGCTTTCGTTTGCCCCCTCGATGCTCCAGTGCCTCTCAGGCGAGGTCCTCGCTGCCGGTTCTGTCTCTTTGCTTCCCCGCCAGCCAGCGATCCACCGCCGCGTCCGAGGCGGCACCCCGCCAGCGCCGCAGCGCCAGACGGGTGAGCCAGCGATCCACTGCCGCGTCCGAGAAAGCGGGCCATTGCCGGCGATAGATCAGGGCATAAAAAAGCCAGATCACAATGAAGCTGACCAGGCCGGCGAAGGTCACATCGGTGAAGAAATGGCCGCCGAAGGCCATGCGCCACAGACCGGTCGCGGTCCCGAACACAAGCGCCGCTCCATAAGCGAGCGGCCGCCATTGCGGCGGGGCCAGCGCCGCCGGCGCCAGCGTCCAGTACGCCGTCGCCCCCTCTCCAGAGAAGAACGAGCAGTTGCGCTTACATTCGCCGCGGGGGTCCCACCACGCCACGAACTGGCTGGCTCCGCCAAATTCGGTCACTGCCACCGGCCGCGGCCGGCCCCAGAAGGCCTTGAAGCTGAAATTGGTCAGCACCCCGGCGGAAAGCACCATGGTCAGGATCAGAAAAACCACCGCCCGCCCCGAAACCAGCAGGCGGCTTGAGGGGCGGATCAGCTTGAGAATGACCGCCAGTATCGAAGGCAGCACGAAAGCCCAGGCGATATACATCGCCCCGTCCCGTATGACCGCGGCCCACCCGTGCTGCTGGAGCGGAAAACCGGCGATCGCGCTGTCATAGAACAGCGCCGCGAGCTTGAGGTCGAGTTCGGGAAAGATCGCGAACACGATCGCGATCACCAGCCATAGCGCCAGCGCAATGAAAAGTCCGGTCCGGTTCATGGTGCTGGCTTTAGCCGAGCACGCCGCGCCGGGAAAGCCTCTTGCCGGCCTGAGCGCTCTGCGGCGTTAACGCTTGCCGATGGCCAAAAAAGGCGGCCTCAGAGGCGAGGCGCGCGCCAGGCCCCGGCCCGCCGCCCCGTCATCCACCAGTAGACCATGCCCCCTGAGATGCCCGCAGCCAGCACCGTAGCGGCCACAGCGGCACTGTCGGTGCGGACCCAGATCACCGGATCCAGCATCAGCGAGCCGAGGACAGCGATCACAGCACCGGCCAGGGCATGGTGGAGGACGTTGCGGATGCGCAAGGTCTCGAAAACCGCGACCAGGATCAGTGCCGGCGCTGCTGCCACAATCATGAAAAGCGGCCAGTAATAGAGACCGGCAAAGCGAAAGGTGAAGCTGAGCATTTTCTTGAGATCGTAAAGACTGCTGACCCCGTAAAAACCGACGGCGGCAACCCCGACCATGATTATGGCGGCGACCGCTGCGGCCGCGGCAAAGCCGATCAGGATCCTGAGACCATGAACAAGGAGGGCCGTCATCCATGTCTCCCGCTGACCCCAAAGCGCCCCGCCCACGCCGGCCGGTTCTGGTTCCGCAAAAATCCCGAAGAAACCCGGTCGAGTCGAGAACGGGCGCCTTCATGCGTTCGGTGCTGCCGTCAGATGGTGTCGCCCGGACCGGCCCTGCCGTCACTTCGGTTCCCTTGGCGCGATCGACCCTGAGGGCATCGGTGGCGGCGGCCTGTAGACGGCCGCCGGCCGCGGGCGCCAGTTGCCGGCACCACGCCCCGTAATCAGCCAGTAGACCATACCCGCCACCACACCGGCGGCCGCCAGGACCTGCAGATGATGCGGCATAATGAAGCCAAACTGCAGACTGCCGCCCTCGGGCGACACCCATTTGAAATAGCTGACCAGACCGAGCACACCGCCGGCAAACGCATGGGCAAGCAGACTGCGGATGGCGAGGGCTTCGGAAATCGCGATCAGGACCAGGGCCGGCACCACCGCAAAGGCCATGGCAGCGACGAAACCGACGCCGTCGAGGACATTGAGGGCGTCATTCTCAACCACACCATTCCCGAAGCTGCGCAACTCGGGCATCACCAGGGTGGCGACCAGGATGGCGCCGGCCACCGCGCCGGCCACGACAAACCCGATCATGATCATCAATACGCGCCCGATCAGGGCCATCCCACGTGTCTCCCGCCGCCACCGCTCACGAAGCGCTGTCTGTGCTCCGACGCCTGCGCTTTTCGCTCTCTGATTTGAGCTGCCCGCAGGCGGCGAAGATATCACGCCCACGCGGGGTACGCACCGGGGACGAATAGCCAGCGTTGAAAACATATTCGGAGAATTTCTCGATTCTCCCCCAGTCCGAACATTCATAGGGACTGCCGGGCCAGGGGTTGAAGGGGATCAGATTGATCTTGGCCGGGATGCCCTTGAGCAGCCGCACCAGTTCGCGCGCATCCGCCAGATCGTCGTTGATGCCCTTGAGCATGACATATTCGAAGGTGATGCGCCGGGCATTGGAGGCGCCGGGATAGTCGCGCGCCGCCGCCAGCACCTCGGCAATGGGATATTTGCGGTTGAGCGGCACCAGCACATCGCGCACATCGTCGCGCACGGCATGGAGCGAAATCGCCAGCATGACGCCGATTTCCTCGCCGGCGCGACGGATGGCGGGGACCACACCCGCCGTCGACAGGGTGATGCGGCGCCGCGAAATCCCGATGCCCTCATTATCGGCAGCGATGTGCAGTCCATCGCGCACCGCATCGAAATTGTAGAGCGGCTCGCCCATGCCCATCATCACGATATTGCTGACCAGACGACTGCCCTCCTCGCGGTCGGCCCAGTCGTTGAGGCGGTCGCGCGCCACCAGGATCTGGCCGGCGATTTCGCCGCTGGTGAGATTGCGCACCAGGCGCTGGGTGCCGGTATGACAGAAGGCGCAGTTGAGGGTGCAGCCGACCTGGGAGGAGATGCACAGGGTGCCGCGATCAGTCTCCGGGATATAGACACACTCGACCTCATGGGGCGTCGCCCCATCTCCGGGCATCCGCAGCAGCCATTTGCGCGTGCCGTCGCCCGAGATCTGTTCGCTCGCCACTTCGGGCCGCGCCAGCGTGACGTGGCGGGCCAGTGTGCCGCGCAGATCCCGCGAGATCGACGTCATGTCGTCGAAGTCGCGGGCACCGCGGAAATAGATCCAGTGCCAGAGCTGGCGCATGCGCATTTTGCATTGCGGCCCGGGCACGCCGATATCTGCGAGCAGGGCCAGCAGGGCCTCCCGTGGCAACCCGACCAGCGAGGGCTGCGCCGGAGCGGTTCCGGTTTCCAGTGGCGCTTTCTCGACGAAAGCCGGTTCTTGCGGAGCGATCATGGCGTCTCTCTAAGGGACCTTGCGGCTCCGGTTCAACCGGGTGGTTTCCCGGCTTTGAGAACCCGCCGCGGCAATGAACGACTGGTTAACGCCGGCAATCCTGGGCAATGCGGTCGAGCGCCTGGGCCAGCCCCTTGAGCGAGTAGCTGTCGACGACATCGACACCCCTCGAGGAGGTTCCCCGGACCAGCAGTTCGGCGGAGCGACGCATGGCTTCCACCATCCGCGCCTCTTCAGCCTCGTTCTTGATCCACATCCCGTCGCCCAGCGCATACATCACATAGGAGGCGTTGCCGATATCGATGGTCGATGTCGTGTCGGCCTTCACCGTATAGCCGATAATCACCGAGACCTGGTTGACCACCGTCCCCGACGGGGTGGTGGTGACGAAAATATAGGCCGGATCCCGGGGGCGGTTGGGCGGGTTGGTGCGCGACATACTGGGCTTGGCCAGCGCAAAACAGACCTTTTTGCCGCCGCGCATGCCGCTGTAGACGCCCCAGGCGTCGAACTGCCCGATCAGGGCCGGCCCGCTGGCCGCTGGCGCCGCCTTGCTCTCCGACTTCGGCGCAGCGCGCGCCGGAGCGGTGGCAGGCGACAGCGCCATGCCCCACAGCAGGATGGCGACGGTCAGAGCGGATCGCACGAGTGACATGCCGCAGTCGCTCCCTCAACATTGTGACTGCAAGATGGCATCACCGGAGCCCTGCGCCGCCAGCCGGCCATTTTCCAGCCTCATGGCGCCGCAGCCACCCGCTCCGGCGGGCGACCCTTTCCTCCACCCTCCTGTGCATGAGGCCACCGCCTACTCCGTCACACCGCGCTGGAGCGCGGCCCGGGCGGCAGAATAATGCTCAGGTTTGATGTGGCCTGCCACCAGTTTGAGTGCGGCGGCGAGCACGGCGGCGTCGTCGGTATAGCCCAGCACCGGCAGCATATCGGGAATGATATCGAAGGGCAGGATGAAATAGGCGATGGCGCCGAGCAGCGCCAGCTGCACCCGCCGGGGCGTGGTTTTGTCGAAGGCGCAATAATAGGCGGCGAGCAGATCCTCGACGAAGGGCAGTTTCGCCGCCACCCCCTTGAGCTTGCGCCAGAACCGCTGGCGCAGATTTTCCGGGTCCTGTGCCAGCCGGTCGGCGGGCTCAAAGCCAACGCTGTTTTCAGCGACCATGTCCGAAATCCCTTCCCCTTCGCGCCCGGCCCAAAGCCGTCCCGCCCGACCGCAAGATAACCACTCCTGCCGGCCCCGCAAGAAAGCCTCCTGCAGCGCCCCCCTGTACCGCCGGCCTGGTACCCGCCAGCGCCGGCTTTCTCCGGAAGCCGGCTTTGGCGCAGCTGGGGTGTTTGAGGCCTTAACATTTGGGCAATAATCAGCCGCCAAAGCTTCGCTGCCGGCAACAGCCAGCGGACCAGGCCGGTGACGGAGATTTAATCCGGTCAGGGTCGGAAATATTGCTACATCTCCCTCCCTGCCTCGCCCGCCCCGTGTGCCACCCGTCGAAGCCTTTCAGAAAATTCATGATCCCCCCATCGAACCATTTACCAGACCAGCAATCGGCACTGTCGCGGATTGTCTTCATCACGCTGGCCGCGGTTCTGGCCGCCGTCACCGCCCTGGTGTTCGCCTGGTATTTCGCCATGCGCCCGGTGACCCTCAAGATTGCGGTCGGGCCGGTGGGCAGCGACGACTTCAAACTGGTCCAGGCCCTGACCCAGGCCTTCGCGCAGAGCCATGCTGTGCGCCTGCGCCAGATCGGCACCGACGGCGCCGCCGCCAGCGCCAGAGCACTGGCGGAAGGCAAGGTTGACCTCGCCATCGTCCGTGGCGATCAGAGCTGGCCCCGCAACGCCCAGGCGGTGGCCACGCTGCGCAAGAATGTGGTGGTGTTGTGGGCGCCATCCAAAGCCATGATCCGCAAGGGCCGCAAACACGCCGGAGCGGTAGTGAGCAAAATCTCCCAGCTTGCCGGAAGACGGGTCGGGATCATCGACCGCAGTCCGGCCGATGCGGCACTGCTCAAGGTGATCCTGCGCCAATACAGCATCGATCCCGCCAAAGTCGAGCTGGTGCAGTTTTCGGTCAGCGAGGCCAATGAGGCCATTCGCAGCCGCCGGGCCGACGCCTGGCTCACTGCCGGCCCGGTCAACAGCAAAATCACCGCTTCCGCCATCGCGGCTTCCGCAATTGACGGCGGCCGCCCGACCTTCCTTGCCATCGACTCCGCCGAGGCCATCGCACAGGACAACCCGGTCTATGAATCCGAGGAGATCCCGGCTGGCGCCTTCGGCGGTTCCCCCGACCGTCCCGGAGAGGCGATCAAGACCATCGGCTTCTCCCATCACATCGCCGTGCGCAAAAGCCTTTCCGAGAACACGGTGGCGGCTTTCACCCGCAGCCTGTTCGCGGTGCGCCAGCAGCTGATGGCTGAATTCCCGCTCGCCGCCAAAATCGAGACCCCCGATACCGACAAGGACGCCGTGATCCCGGTTCATCCCGGTGCCGCGGCCTTTGTCGACGGCGAGGAAAAATCCTTTCTTGACAGATACAGCGACTATATCTGGTGGTCCCTGATGGGCCTGTCGGCGATGGGTTCGGTCGGGGCCTGGTTTGCCGGCCATCTGCGTCCCAACCGTCGCGCTGCCACCAGCCACATGCGCGAACGGCTGCTCGACATGATGGCCTCAGCCCGGCGTACCGATTCGGGCGAGGAACTTGACCAGATCCAGCGCGATGCTGACAGCGTGCTGCGCGACACGCTGCGCGCCTTCGAAAGCGGCGCCATCAACGACACCGCACTTACCGCCTTCAATATCGCACTTGAGCAGCTCCATGCCGCGGTGGGGGCCCGCCGGGCCGAACTCAGCCCCCCACCGGGGCTTCAACGCCTCGCCACCCCGATCCGCGCCGCCGGAAACGGCTAGAGCTGCCATTGTCGTCCCGGCTTTTCTGACTATATTGCGGCGCAAAGGATTGCTCGCGTCTTTCAGCCCCCGCGTCCTGACCTTCGCATCTCAACCCTTCCCGTCTCAGCCTTGGCGTCCTCGCCGTCGGGGCTGTGCGAATTTCCCCTGTTTTCGTCCCCAGAGGCGACGCGACCACTCCCGACGGCGCTTAAGAGCCTGCCACAGAAACAGAAAATGAAACTGCGCAACATCGCCATCATCGCCCATGTCGACCACGGCAAGACCACCCTGGTCGACCGCCTGCTGCAGCAATCCGGCACCTTCCGCGACAACCAGCGGGTGGCCGAACGCGCCATGGATTCCAACGATCTGGAGCGCGAACGCGGCATCACCATTCTTGCCAAGGCGACCTCGGTGCAGTGGCAGGACACCCGCATCAATATCGTTGACACCCCCGGCCACGCCGATTTCGGCGGCGAGGTCGAGCGTATTCTCAATATGGTTGACGGTGCCCTGGTGCTGGTCGACGCCGCCGAAGGGCCGCTGCCCCAGACCAAATTCGTGGTCTCCAAGGCCCTCAAGGTCGGTCTCAAACCGATCGTGGTCATCAACAAGGTCGATCGTCCCGACGCCCGGCCGACCGAAGTGGTAAACGAGGTCTTCGACCTCTTCGCCGCCCTCGACGCCAGCGAGGAACAGCTCGACTTCCCGATTCTCTACGGTTCCGCCAAGCAGGGCTGGATGGCTGAGAGCCCGGAAGGTCCGAAGGACGCGGGCATGCGGCCGCTGTTTGAGCTGATTGAGAACCATGTCGCCCCGCCCCAGGTCGAAGAGGGGCCGTTCCGCATGATCGGAACCATTCTCGAGGCCAATCCCTATCTCGGCCGCATCATCACCGGCCGCATCTCCTCCGGCGTCCTCAAACCCAACCAGCAGGTCAAGGTCCTGAGCGCCGACGGCAAGCTGATTGAACAGGGCCGGGTCACCAAGATTCTCGCCTTCCGCGGCATTGAGCGCACGCCGCTCGAAGAGGCCGAGGCGGGCGACATCGTCGCCATTGCCGGCCTGACCAAAGGCACGGTGGCCGATACATTCTGCGACCCCGCCGTGGACACACCGCTGCCGGCGCAGCCGATCGATCCCCCCACGGTGTCGATGTCCTTCATCGTCAACAATTCCCCGCTCGCCGGCACCGAAGGCGACAAGGTGACGAGCCGCATGATCCGCGACCGGCTGTTGCGCGAGGCCGAAGGCAATGTCGCACTGCGCATCACCGAATCCGCCGACAAGGACTCCATGGAAGTGTCGGGGCGCGGGGAACTCCAGCTCGCCATCCTGATCGAAACCATGCGCCGCGAGGGTTTTGAATTGTCGGTGTCGCGTCCCCGCGTGGTCTACCGCAGGGACGAGGCCGGAGCTGAACTGCAGGAGCCGGTCGAGGAAGTCGTAATCGACGTCGACGAGGAACATTCCGGCGTCGTGGTGCAGAAGATGAGCGAACGCAAGGCCGAACTGATGGAGATGCGGCCCTCCGGCGGCCACCGCCTGCGCCTGGTGTTCTACGCGCCGACCCGCGGCCTGATCGGCTACCAGGGGGAACTCCTCACCGACACCCGCGGCACCGCGATCATGAACCGCCTGTTTCACGGCTATGCTCCCTATAAGGGCGACATTCAGGGCCGGCGCAACGGCGTGCTGATCTCCAACGACCAGGGCGAGGCTGTGGCCTATGCCATGTTCAAGCTCGAAGACCGCGGACCGATGATGATCGAACCGGGCTGGAAGGTCTATCGCGGCATGATCGTCGGCGAACACACCCGCGACAACGATCTCGAAATCAACGTCCTCAAGGGCAAGCAGCTGACCAATATCCGCACCACCGCCAAGGATGAGGCGGTGCGGCTGACCCCGCCGATCCGGATGACGCTGGAGAAGGCGCTGGCCTATATCGAGGACGACGAACTGGTCGAGGTCACCCCGAAATCGATTCGTCTGCGCAAGAAACATCTCGATCCCAATGAGCGCAAACGCGCCGAAAAGGCCCGCGACGCCGCGACCGCAACACCGCCGGCGTAAGGCCTCGCGGCCTTTCGACCCATCACGGGTTGGAGATCATCTCCCTGTCACAACGGACACGGATCGCCGTCGTTGCCGGGAAGGAAACCTGGATCCGAACGGGACAGGGAACGCGATGCCCATTTCTTCGGTTGACGTTGCCATTATCGGCGCTGGAGCCGCAGGCCTCGGCGCCGCCCATGCCCTGCGCCACAGCGGTCTTTCGCTCCTCGTGCTCGAAGCCCGCAACCGCGTCGGCGGGCGCATCGAGACCATAAGAGCGAGGCCCGACATCACTTTCGACGCCGGGGCGGGCTGGCTGCATTCCGGCCCTGACAACTCTTTCGTCGCCATTGCCGAAAATCTCGGCTTCGAGATAAACCGCGAGCCGCCGCCGTGGCAGCGCCCGGCCTTCCCGCAAGCACAGCCCAAAAGCGAGCAGGACGAATTCATCGCCGCCATGGAGTCCTTCTTTGCCCGCGCTGTGGAAGCGGTTTCACGCGGAGAAGAAGGTGCCGCTTCTCTCTGGCTTGATCCTGCCTGTCGCTTCAACCCTGTGATCGACGCCATCTCGACCTTCATGAATGGCTGCGAGCTGGACCGCCTGTCGCTTGCCGACATGATCGCCTATCAGGACAGCCGCAACGACTGGCGTGTCCGCAAGGGTTTCGGTGCCCTGCTTGAGGCCTGTGCCGCGACCTGCCCGATCGCCCTCAACTGTGAGGTGAGCCGGATCGACCATTCGGGGTGCGACATCCTGCTCACCACCTCGACAGGCGACCTCCGCGCCAGAAAAGTCATCGTCACCGTGCCGACCACGATTCTCGCCGCGGAAGCGATTGCGTTCCATCCAAAACTAGCCGCCAAGGTCGACGCTGCACGCGGCCTGCCGCTTGGCGCCAACGAAAAGATCACGCTGGCACTTGAGGATGCCGATTCTCTGCCGAGCGAGGCCAATCTGCGTGGCAGCGGCTCCACTGCCGTCTGCGGCACCTACCAGATCCGGCCCTTCGGCCAGCCCTGTATCGAGGGTTTCTTCGGCGGCCGCACGGCACGCGAACTGGCCAACGCCGGCGACGGCGCGCTTGCCGCCCACGCCATTGAGGAGATCGTTTCTCTCCTTGGCGGCGACATCCGCAGCAAACTCACCCCCCTCCACGAGTCAAAATGGACGCGCGATCCCTTTGCTCGCGGCGGCTATTCGCATGCTCTGCCGGGGCACGCCCGCGACCGCGCCCGACTCGCCACTGCGATCGATGGCCGGCTGTTCTTTGCCGGCGAAGCGACTTCCCCTGAGTATTTCACCACCGCCCATGGCGCACGAGACTCCGGCACACGAGCCGCAGGCGAAGTGCTGGCCGTGACGAATTCCCCGACCTGACAACGTCATCACGCAATTCATCCCTTCTCGCCCGGCGCGCGCCCCGGGCACACGGCTCGATCCATCACTCCAGGCCACACTTTCTTCAGATGCGATCCGCCTGACGGGCCAGCTCCCCGCTTTTGCCCAGCGTCTTCGACAGCTCTCGCGGAAAGCCACCGCCCCAGGCAAGGCGGTCTGTCAGCCGTATTCCCGTCGACAGGCTGAAATCTCTGGCCGCCCGATTCGCTGCCTGGTCCGGCGAGGACTATCCGCTCCTGACGAAGAATGCCTGACCTCGACCACAACTCTGCTTCGCAATGGCGGCAACTCCTGCGAATCGCTTTTGATCTGCTTTACCAGCTTCACGAGAAAGTCGGCGGTTATGATTTCGCGTGGACGTTTGGCGGTGGCACCGCCATGATGATCCGGGTTGGTCACCGCCACAGCAGTGGCTGCGGGCCTCGCTTTTCCCGTCCCTTGGCCGACAAGGCCACACTTTTGGCATTTTCGCGACGGATCCTGACGGGATGCGCCATCCGCCAGGCAATCTGCGCATTCCGGTTCGCCAGCCTTGCACGAAACACGCCTGCCGCGCGCGGATCGCGCCAGCTTTGCGCATCGGCATCCGCAAGCGGAAAATCCAGCCGCCACCTGTCGCAGATCGATCAGGGCCTCCTTGTGTGAAACCCTCGTCGATCCGGCGGTGGTTGACCGGATCGAAAAATTCAGGACCGGCTCGCGCGCTTGTCATCGCGGTTGTGCAGGCCGGTCAGGGGAAATCCGTTCCTCCGCAACAGGCCCGCTCCTGCAGAGCCAGGGCGCACAGGCGTCAGACGAGTGACGGCTTAGGATCGGGCTCTCGGTTCGAAGACCACGTGCTCGCAAGTCCGGGACTCGCGTGAACGCCGTCCTGCATTGCGGTCGCAGACCATCAGGCCGCATGTGCGCTAAGCTGTTCCCCGGCAAAATAGGTTTCGAGCTCGCTCAGGGCGCGATGCTCCCATTCATAAGCCTGTCCAAGCAGGGACCATCTCTGGTCCGGTCGGAAGGCCGCAGTCTGGCGATACAGCGAGGCAATTGCGCGATAACGACGCACGCTTTCCATTACATCCAGTCCCTGCATGATAATGTCCTCCAGGTTGTCGCCACCGATCGGGCGTCACCGTGCTACGAACGACTTTCCAGTTTCTTACCGCACACAACAGATCGGGGGGATGGTTTCCGAAGCCTTCTTCACCCTGTCGCCCGAAGAATCCGAGAGTCGAATGGCGCAAACTGTGCCGAAATCGAACAGGGATGGTCTGGCGGCCTCGCCCTTGTGAGCCGTCCTGTCACGAGATCCGCTTTCCCGCTGTCCGCGAGGGCCACGCGCGACACTGCGTGCGACAGCCTCTCGCGCATATGAGCGCGCATGTAGTGACAGCAAACAGCACGGGCGTTCGCGCGCAGGATCTGTCGCGCACAACAACAAGGAAAAACCTGGTCAGTGTAGTGAACTCACAATCGGCGAGCGCCAATCCCTGGCCCGAACTCTTCTCCGCCTTCCCGGCGCAGATTGCGCCGGACATTCCCTGTTCCACATGTCGGTTGCCGAAATGCGCTGGGTTTGGTCTTTTCCAGCGCACCCCAGCCTGCCGGCGCCGGCCCGGACATTGCGGCCCCTTCATACAAATGGCACCGATTTGGCAGCCGCCTGGCCTGAGCCTGACCCGACGACAACGCCGGCAGATTTTGAATCGGCGCAAGCGCGAGGTCAGGACTCGCAAACGACAGGCCAGCCACCAAACCCGCGCTTTCAGGGAGCGACAGGGGGCAATTTCGAACCTGAAGGACGGGCTGTCCGAACTTTCTGCGTCGCACCCTCAGGACTTCTGCACCATCCGCCACGGCAATCAGCGCCACTGAGGCCAAGCCCGGGAAAGGCGCGCAGAAACTATCGGCGACAGAGGACGAAGGGGCGCTCCGGCAATGGCGCCGCGTTCCGAACCGCCAGCCGTCCCAGATCGCGCATCTCGATCTCCATGAACACCACGGGAACCCGGAACAGACCGCCGACGCCATCGAGGCCAGGGGAAGCCATCGGCCAGCCGTCACTCCGTCCGAAACCGAATGATGGATGATGTCCGCCGCACCCGCAACATGCAGGTATTTGACGAGAAAATATTAATCGACGAGAAAATGCCTGGGCGACGTCGCTGGAGTGCAGCGAAACAGGGCCAGGCGACGAACCCCAAGCCTCGCTTCCACTCAGATTCTCTCCCGGCCAGCGGGTCCATCTGTGGCCTATCTGTGGCTTATCCGGGTTCCATCTGTGGCTTTGATTCCATATCTGTGCTGGCATTCTGTCAGCCTCGACCGAATTGCCGGATCCGGCTCGAATCGAGTGCCTGATTTGCACCCGCTGCTGTGATTCTTTGCGCCGCCTGAAGGATGAAACACTCCACCCTTGTCCACCCGTTTACACAGCTGCGCTGGTAGTCTGATGCCGCCTGCGGGGGCCACCTGTGCTCTTTCGGTACAACCCCTCAGCGAACTGATGCACGGAATCCACAACCTTAACTCGTTGTTAATCAAAGCTCTTGAAGCCAGCGCCGCGACTTGGTTTGATCCCGGCCATGAGCACAACGCTGATCGAAGTCCGGCCGGCCAGAGCTGCAGATGCCACCGCGGTGGCGTCTACGCATGACGTGGCGTGGCGCTCGGCCTACCAGGGAATTATCCCTGGGACCGAGCTTGAAAAACTGATCAATCGACGTGGTCCGTCGTGGTGGGATAGCGCGATCCGCAAGGGCAGTCGCGTGAGTGTGCTGGTTTTTGGTGAAACCATTGCCGGTTACGCCAATTACGGGCGCAATCGCGCGCGCAGTCTGCATTTCGACGGGGAAATCTATGAACTCTATCTGCGCCCGGAATTTCAGGGCCTGGGTTTCGGCCGGCGCCTTTTTGCTGCAGCGCGCCGCGACCTGATCCAGAGCGGCCTGAAAAGCATGGTGATCTGGGCGCTGTCCGATAATGATCCAGCCCGCGAATTCTATTCGGCTCTGGGCGGGCGCATGGTGGCACGCTCTTCGGAGCGTTTCGGCGCCAAGACACTCGACAAGGTCGCCTTTGCCTGGACAATCTGAGTCCAGCTCTTAAAGGTTCAGCTGCGGCCGATTCGCCCTCTGCCATCTGTCTTGAGGTGGGGCGACATCGTCGCCCTGGCGTCATGGAGACTTTATCAAAATGCGTATCGATGCAATCTCGATCGGGACCAATCCGCCTTACGATGTCAATGTGGTGATTGAGGTGCCGGTGGGCGGCGAGCCGATCAAATATGAGATGGACAAGGAGGCCGGCACCATGGTGGTCGACCGCTTTCTCTATACGCCGATGCATTACCCCGGCAATTACGGCTTCATTCCCCACACCTTGTCGGACGACGGCGACCCCTGCGACGTTCTGGTCATGAATACCCGAGCCATCATTCCAGGCGCGATCATGAATGTGCGCCCGGTCGGGGTCCTGTTCATGGAAGACGAGGCCGGTGGCGATGAAAAGATCGTGGCGGTGCCGTCACCGAAGCTGACCACACGCTATGAGCGCATCCACAGCTACACCGATCTGCCCACCCTCACCATCGAGCAGATCCAGCATTTTTTCGAGCACTATAAGGACCTCGAAAAAGGCAAATGGGTCAAGGTTTTGCGCTGGGGCGGCCCGGCGGACGCCCATCAGCTGATCATCGACGGCATGGAACGGGCAAAAAAGGCGAAAGCCTGAAAGCACGCCGGCCGCGGCGCTCTTTCCATTGTGGCGACGTCACGCCATCGGTTTCCAGAGCGCAGCTGCGGCCAGGCCCCGGCTCGCGCAGGCGGCGCGCAGCGTATTGACCAGCAGACACGCTACTGTCATCTGCCCGACACCGCCAGGCACCGGCGTGATCGCACCTGCTGTCGCCAGCGCCTCGTCGAAGGCGACATCCCCGACCAGGCGCGGCCTGCCACCCTCGACCGCAATGCGGTTGATGCCGACGTCAATCACGGTCGCACCCGGCCTGATCCAGTCGCCCCGCACCAGAGCCGGTCTGCCCACCGCCGCATAGACCAGGTCAGCCCGCCGCACCAGGCCGGCGAGGTCGCGTGAGCGCGAATGCGCAATCGTCACCGTGGCATTCTCATTGAGCAGCAGCTGCACCAGCGGGCGGCCGACCAGATTGGAGCGGCCGAGCACAATGGCGTTGGCACCCTCCAGCGAGGCATGGACGGTCTTTGTCAGAAGGATGCAGCCGAGCGGTGTACAGGGCGCCAGAGCGGGAAGCCCGGCAGCGAGCCGCCCGGCATTATGGGGATGGAGGCCATCGACGTCCTTTCCGGGATCGATGGCGTTGATCACGGTGGCGCTGTCGAGGCCGGCGGGCAGCGGCAACTGCACCAGGATGCCGTGCACCGTCGCATCGTCATTGAGTTTTGCGATCAGGGCGAGAAGGTCGGCCTGCGCCACGTCGGCGGGCAGTCTGTGGACGAAAGAGGCCATTCCGGCCTCCTGGGTCTGACTGTGCTTGCTGCGGACATAGACCTCGCTGGCACTGTCATTGCCGACCAGAACCACGGCAAGGCCCGGGACCAGACCGCCCTCGCGCCGAAGCCGGGCAACCTCCTCTGCGACGCGGTTGCGCAAGGCAGATGCAATTGCTTTTCCATCAATGATGCTGGCGGCCATGGAATGTCCTCAACGAACCCGCCCCATCCTTTGAAAGCAGGGCCGCAAATCGGTGCCGGGGCGGTTCACCTTCGCGGACGCCACGAAACTCTTCCTTCCACCCCAGGCAAACGGGGGGCGCGTGCCATCCATCCGTCGGGCGCTCAAAGCCACCGGGGCAGGATCCGCGCATCCGGCTTCAGACCCCTTCAACCTGTTGACACCAGGCGGTTGAGAGCCTGTTCGAGCGCATCGGTGTCGCCCTCCACCGCTACTATTTTGAGCCGTGACGTCGCCCCGGACAGCAACTGGACGGCGCTTTTGTGCAAATGAAGCGATTTCGCCACCAGTTCCAATACCGCACGATTGGCCTCGCCGCCATCGGCCACGGCGCGGACCCGGAGACTGAGCACGCTGCGGCCGTCGGACAGGGTCTCGATGCCGTCAATGGCGTCACGGCCTCCCCGCGGAGTCACCCGAAGGGCGACACGGACCCCGGCTGCGGCTGCCTGCCAGGGCGGCTGTGGCGTTTGCTCACGCCCCGGCCTGGAAGCCGCAGGCGGACTCTCTGTCTGCGCGGCGGCACGCTTTCGCGGCTCAGGGGACATAGGGATAGATGTAGTAAATGATCACCCGTGTCACCAGAATGATCAGCAGAAACAGGATGAACACCGATATGTCGATGCCGTTGAAGGTGGGCACGCGACGACGGATCGGCGCCAATAGCGGCTCGGTGATGGCACGGAGAAATCCCATCACCCCCGCCACCAGCTGGTTGCGGCTGTTGACCACGTTGAAGGCGATCAGCCAGGACAGGATCACCATGATGACCAGGAGCCAGATGTAGAAATCGAGCACGATAAGCACAACATCAAGAAGGGCACGCATCGGAGGGACATCCTGCGGGGCTATCGAAAACAATGGAACGCAGGACAAAATATCGGTTCCGCAGCCAGGGAACAAGACAGGCGCGATCAATCACACAGGCCATAGTGGAAAGCCCGGCTTCTGGCGGGGTGGCCTCACCAATCCCCGGCGCCCGCGATGGCGTCGCAATCGAAATCGCGCAACGATGTCAAAGACGGCGGTGCCCCTGGCGTCGCTCCCGAACCCGGAACGGGGCGGGGAGCCGCGAATCCGCCCGAATCCGCCATCCTTGACTTGACCCGGGCGCCGACTTAAATCCCGAACTCTGCCAGAGGCCGCTTTTTTTCGGCCGCAGGCAATCGGGGCCATAGCTCAGCTGGGAGAGCGCATCGTTCGCAATGATGAGGTCGGCGGTTCGATCCCGCCTGGCTCCACCAATGCCGAGCCCGCCGATTTTGACCGCCCCCGCAACCGGCTCAGCGGAAGCGCCCGCGCCCCTTGTTTTCCTGCACGGCCCTCATCCCGCACCGACAATCGCTGCCCCCGGAGAAGCCCGACACAGCACCACTGCAGCGCCTGCTCAGCCTTAAACAGCCGGGGACCATGGCCCGGAGCCGCCTTCGCCGGAGACTGCGCATGCATCACCGCTGCTGTTTCCGTCGCCGGCGCTGAAAGCGGCCGACGGCGGCCAGAAGCAGGGCACGGGGGATAAAGGGCAGCAACGCCACTGCCAGGCGGTTGCCGAACCCGGGCAGAACCAGCGTCCTGTTCTTCATCAGGCCGCAGTAACCGGCATGCGCCACTGCCTGCGCCGGGATCGCAAGCATGGCGGGCTCAAGCCGGGCGCCGGAGCGGCTCTGAAATTCGGAAGCCACCGGTCCCGGACAAAGCGCCGTGACCCGCACCCCGCGCTCCCGCAATTCCTCATGCAGCGCCTCGCTGAAGGAGACGACGAAGGCCTTCGAGGCATAATAGGCCGCCATGCCCGGCCCGGGCACGAAACCCGCCAGCGAGCCGACATTGAGGATGCCGCCGCGATGGGCGATCACCTGGTCGGCAAAGCGCAGCGTCAGATCGGTCAGGCTGCGGATATTCACGTCAATCAGGGCCAGCTGTTCCTCGCGGCTCCTGCGCACCGCATCGCCCGCCAGACCGAAGCCGGCATTGTTGACAAGATATTCGACCTCAAGCGAGGCGGCTTCAAGCGCGGCTGCGATCACGTCAGCAGCCCCCTTCTGTTCAAGGTCGCAGGCGATCACAATCGGCTTTTCGCATCCTTTGCCCGCGATCTCCTGGCTCAGCGCTTCCAGCCGCTCCACCCTCCGTGCCGTCAGCGCCAGGCGATGGCCCTTCGCAGCGAAGACACGCGCAAGCTCCGCACCGATCCCAGACGACGCCCCGGTGATCAGGGTGACATTTCCGCTCATTGCCGTCTTCCTTCTTCCACGCCGATGTCCCGATCCCGGTCAGGCGCCTTCAGGGCCGGCGCGCCCTTTTCGCACATGTTCCATTTGCATCACCGGCCGCGATCCTCAAACCCCGGAAGGCGCAAAGCCGTCCGGACAGGCAACCGGGGGCAGGTCTGGCGGCGGGAACGCTTTCGCTCCCGGTCACAGGTCTTTTTCGCGATTTCGCCTGCGGCGATCTGTTGCCGACGCTCTCACCAGACCCGCGGACACTGGCGTCAGGGCCGGCTCGAGCCAGGTTAACAGATCGTTGCCGTCACGGCTTCAACCGCCAGCGCGCAACAAATCGACGAAGCGCGCTCCGGTTAGCATTCCGTGAAGGTTCCTCTGCGACATTTCATCAAATCAAGGGCGTCCTGGCGCTGCCTGCGTGAGGCCGTTCCGACACCGGTCACGACCACCATCACTGTATCCGCGTATGCGTTGTGTAAACACAGGTTTCCGTGCCGCGGCGAGGCTTGCCGGTCTCGCCATCGTGGCGCTCGCCATGGTCACCGCCACTGCGTCCGCCGCCGTCGGGCGGGTCCATGTCTCGCGGGTCCATGTCTCGCGGGTCCATGTCTCGCGGGTCCATGTCTCGCGGGTCCATGCCTCGCGCCACCACGCCCATCCGCACCATGGCGGCACGTCCGGCGCCAAGGAAGCCCAGCCTGGTCCCGCACCACAGGGCCCGGTTGTCATCAGTGTTTCGATCCGCAACCAGAAGCTGACCGTCTACGACGTGAACGGGGCGTTTGCGCAATCTCCGGTGTCAACCGGAAGGTCCGGACACGGCACGCCGATGGGCGTCTTCAGCGTCATCGAAAAAGAGCCGTTTCATCGCTCCAATCTCTATCACAATGCAGCGATGCCACATATGCAGCGCCTGACCTGGTCCGGTGTCGCCATGCATGCCGGCCTGCTTCCGGGCTATCCCGCCTCCCATGGCTGCATCCGGCTGCCCCCGGCCTTTGCCCGGCGGCTCTATCGCTGGACCACGCCGGGCGCGCGGGTGATCGTCACCCCGGGCGAACTCGCGCCCTCTTCCTTCTCCCATCCTCTGCTGGCCTCCGGCCAACTGCTGCTGCGACCGGCCCTCGCCAGCGCCGCCCGGCCCGGTCCGCCCCCCGATATCGCACCGGTTGAAACCGCACCCAGTGAAGTGCCGGAGCCGCCGCAGGCGGTGCCGGAACTGCGATCGACCGTCGGACACCAGGAAGAGATAACCAACGTTCTCCTTACCCATGACGACGCGGTCCCGGTCACCAACACAATTGCGGCGGAAAACGCGCCAGCCGGGGTCCTGGTTGTGGATGCAGAACCGGTTTCATCTGCCACAGCCGCCCCGGCAAATCCGGCCTCCCGCAAGCCCGACGCTGCGATCGCGGTCTTCATCAGCGGCAGCCAGTCCAAAGTCTATGTGCGGGAGAATTTCGCGGCCCTGTTCGACGCCCCGGTCAGGATCACGCCGACCGACCGGCCGCTCGGCACCCATGTCTTCACCGCAGTCTCCGACCCCGGGGATGCCAGCGCACTGCGCTGGTCAGTGGTCTCGCTGCCGCAACGGAGCCCGGCAGCCGATGAGGCCGAGCGCAATCCCCGTCACCGCCACCGCAAGGCCGAGGTTGCACCCGAGAGCGCCACAGCCCCGCAGGACAGCGCAGCCGAAGCCCTGGACCGGATTGCCATCCCCACGGAGACCATGGCGCGGATCCGGGAACTGCTGGTCCCGGGTGCCTCCATCATCGTCTCCGATCAGGGCATTGACCCGGACGAAACCGGCAGGGGCCGTGATTTCACGGTGCTCTGGCGCTGATCACCGCACGCCCGGGGTCGCGCCCGGCACAGAAGGATTACGCCACCGGCGGGTGCCCGGGCCGGTGACCATGGCCGAGTTCCACGTCGCGCTTCAGTCCGTCGCGGTCGTGGGGCGAAACCCCGAGCAGGTCACAGGCGCGCCACACCACGCTGTCTTCGAATTCGCTCACCTTGCCGTCGACGAAGACCATTTCCCACATCATGGTGACGATACGCTTGCGGCCTGTCTCATCAAGCGAGCGGACGATGACGCCGGTCAACTCGTCAAGATCGACGGCATCGCCCTCGAGCGCCATCGCCGATTGAATCAGCTCGTCGGCGGCTTCGGTATCGAGGCTGAACTGTCTCCGGATCAGGCCGTGAAGCTTGCGCTTCCCCGGCTCCGACGGTGTGCCGTCGAGCGCCATCACATGGATCAGCAGTGCAGTGGCGGCGAGGCGATAATCGCTCTCGCCGAATCCCGAGTGCTGCCGGGATGAAACCATCTCGACGATGAACTGCCGCAGTCCGTCCAGCATGTCCGCATCCTCAACGCTTGGGAAACCTGCCTTAAGGGCGTTAAGGCACCCGATTTACGTGCCCCCACGATGGGCAAGGCGGCGCTCCGGCGCAAGCCCCGGCGCTTTCCATCCGCATCCTGTCTGCACATTTCATCCACCGCAAAATCCGCTTCGCCCCACATGCGCGGGGCACATCGGGGGCCCTTGGCCCGGGCCACTTTACAGCCCGCCGCCTTTGCAGGCATCACGCCCCCCTGAAAAGAAGCGATTGGAAAACGAGGGACATGACCGAAAATCGCCCGCGCCCCAGCCGCGGCGGCGACACCATCGTCGCCCCGCTGCGCCATCACGTGTTCCGCAACATCTGGTTTGCCAGCATGTTCTCCAATCTCGGGCTGATGGTGCAGAGCGTCGGCGCCGCCTGGGCGATGACCGCGATGGCCGCCTCGGCCGACAAGGTGGCGCTGGTGCAGACCGCGCTGTCGCTTCCGGTGATGTTCATCGCCATGCCCGCCGGCGCCATCGCCGACATGTATGACCGCCGCATCGTCACCCTGATCTCGCTGTCGATCGCGCTCCTCGGTGCCACCGCGCTCACGGTGGTCGCCGGGCTCGGCGTCATGGGGCCGCAGCTGCTGCTCGCCTTCTGCTTCATCGTCGGCAGCGGCAATGCGCTGTTCGGGCCGTCCTGGCAGGCCTCGATCAACGAGCAGGTGCCCGCCGACGCGGTGCCCGCAGCCATCGCCCTCAACAGCATCAGCTACAATATCGCCCGCAGCTTCGGCCCGGCGATCGGCGGCGTCATCGTCGCGCTGGCCGGCGCGGTGGTGGCTTTCGGCGTCAATGCCCTGTCCTATGTGCCGCTGCTGATCGTGCTGTTTCTCTGGCGTCGGGTCAGCGAGCCCTCGCGCCTGCCCCGAGAGCGGCTGTGGCGCGCCATGATCTCCGGCGTGCGCTACATCGCCAACTCCCCCTCCATCAAGGTGGTGGTGACGCGCACCGCGGTGATGGGCTTCATCGGCAGCGTGGTCATGGCGCTGCTGCCGCTGGTGGCCCGCGACCGTCTCGGCAGTAATGCGGAGACCTACGGCATCCTGCTCGGCGCCTTCGGCATCGGTGCCGTCATCGGCGCGCTCAATATCAGCGAATTGCGCAAACGCATGGGAGGCGAGACCGCTGTGCGGCTCTGCGCCATTCTCATGGCGCTGGCGATTGCCGTCATCGCCGTCAGCCGGTCCCCGGCACTGACCGCAGCCGCGCTGGTGCTTTCCGGCGCGGTGTGGATGGCCTCGGTGGCGCTGTTCAATATCGCCGTGCAGCTCTCCGCCCCGCGCTGGGTCGCCGGTCGGGCGCTGGCGGCCTATCAGGCCGCAATCTCCGGCGGCATTGCCGCCGGCAGCTGGTTCTGGGGCCGCCTCACCGACAGCGCCGGGCTTGAGACCGCGCTGCTTGCAGCCGCCACCCTGATGCTGGTTTCGCCTCTGCTTGGTCTGTTTCTGACCATCCCGCGCATCGGCGCCCGCCATGAAGACGCCGAGATCCTCGCCGACCCCGAGGTGATGCTGGCCCTGACCGGGCGCAGCGGTCCGCTCGTCATCGAAATCGAATATCGCGTCAGTCAGGAACAGGCGCGGGAATTCTACAATCTGATGCAGGATGTGCAGCTGTCGCGCCAGCGCAACGGCGCCTATGGCTGGTCGCTGGCCCGCAACATCGCCCGCC
This sequence comes from Alphaproteobacteria bacterium, assembly GCA_009781045.1. Lineage (GTDB taxonomy): Bacteria > Pseudomonadota > Alphaproteobacteria > Rhizobiales > Xanthobacteraceae > Bradyrhizobium. The sequence continues at coordinate 5,455 of WQYW01000034.1, read as the reverse complement.
CCGAATTATGGACCGAACGCTACCACTGCCCGACCTGGCTCGATTACCTGCGCCTGCGCAACCGCCCCAGCCTGCTTGAGCGCGCGCTTTATGATCGTGCCAACAGCTTCCACCAGGGACCGGGGCCGATTGCGGTGCGACGCATGCTGGAGCGCCCCTTCGGCTCGGTGCGCTGGAAGGACGAAACTCCCGACCGGGCGCAGCCGGAGCCGATCACCGCAGTGCCGCCAGCAGCCGGCAGCAGCACCTGAAACCTGACAAATCCTTAACCCCTCTTCCCATTTTTCCCACTCTCCGGACACAGACTGTCAAACTTGTGGGCGCCGGCAGCGGCGTTAACGGTTCCTTCGCATCAATCATGCGGGAATGACGCGCCCCGGCTGGGCCCGTCTGCCGGATTTCATACCTGCTGTTTTGGGAAGAGTCATGATCCGTAATGCGTTGAGCCTTATGGTTAGCTGCGTCATCGCCACCGGCCTGATCATCGGCATGTGGTACCTGACCTTCACCCACGCGTCACAGACCGCAGCCTGGACGATTTCGGTGCGACCGAACCGCGGCCTGCCGCTCACCCTCCCGGCCCCAGCCTTGCCGACCCGGGTGCTGCGAAACGACGTCGATGTCACCGCCTCCGTACCTGCGGCACGGGCGACAGCGCGAGCGCAGAGCGCTCCGGCAGCGGCCTGTGCCAACAGCGACGCGCTCGGCATCGGCCGCGTGGTCGAAATCGACACTTCCGAGGGCCCCAGCTTCGGCAATGCCCGCACTGCAGCGATGGACTTCCTCAACGACAAAGAGGTGGTGCTGAGCTTCGACGACGGCCCCTGGCCCGGCAACACGCCTGCGGTCCTCAAGGCGCTGGCCGACGAATGCACCACCGGCGTGTTCTTCACCATCGGCAAACATGCCAGCTACCATCCCGAACTGCTGCGCCAGGTCCAGGCCGCCGGCCACATCATCGGCACCCATACCTGGTCCCACGCCAATCTCAACAGCAAAAAGCTTGGCGCTCAGCAGGTCAAGGACGAAGTTGAAAAGGGCTTTTCCGCCGCGAAACTGGTGCTGGGCAACAGTCCGGCGCCGCTGTTTCGTTTTCCCCAGCTGCAGTCCAACGCCGCCGCCGTCTCCTATCTCGCCCAACGCCATGTCGGCATGTTCTCCGCGGACATCGATTCGCTTGATTTCCGCCGCACCTCTACGCCGGACAAAATCGTCGAGCGGGTGATGAGCGAACTCGAAAAGCGCCACAAGGGCATCATCCTCATGCACGACTTCCAGAAGAACACCGCGATCGCGCTGCCGGCGCTGCTGCGCCGCCTCAAGGAAGGCGGCTATCGCGTGGTGCGGATCACGACGCGGGCTCCTTATGAAACCGAACCGGAATATGACGCGGCGATCCTCAAGGACTTCAGAATGCCGGCCCTGCGCGCGCCGCTGACCAGCGCCGTGCGCACGGTGTCGCAGTAGCCACAACGGATGGATGGCCCGCCATGAGCCGCAGTCCCGGCCCGCCTGGACGCCCCACTGAGAAACCCGACTTCGGCACGCACCCGCGCCTGTTGTGGCCGCTCCTGGCGCTGCTGGCACTTTTCCCCGTCACGGCTCGTGCCGCCGCCGGCAGCGACGACATCTCCGGCGTCGCCCGAATCGTCGACGGCGACACCGTCACGATTGATGCCCGCCATATCCGCCTGTTCGGCATTGACGCGCCCGAGACCGACCAGATCTGCCTCGATGCTGCGGCGAAGCGCTGGAACTGCGGCCTCACCGCGCGCGACCGCCTCGCGGAGCATGTCGCCGGGCGGCCGATGTCCTGTGCCGGCCGCGGCCTTGACCGCTACGGCCGTACGCTTGCCGTGTGCCGGCTCGGCGGCGAAGATCTCAACGCCTGGATGGTGCGGCAAGGACTGGCGCTCGCCTATGTGCACTACGCGCCGGACTATCGCACGGAGGAGGACGAGGCCCGCAATGCCCGGCGCGGCATGTGGTCCGGAGCTTTCATCGCCCCCTGGGACTGGCGCCACCGCAACCGCGGCACCGTGATCCAGGGCGCGCTCAGTGTTCCGGTGACGGCGCAGGCCCAGCTCCTGACACCGCGGTCTTCGCGGGGTGCCCCCTCACCTGCCTGCACCATCAAGGGCAATGTCAACCGCAACGGCGAGCGCATCTATCATCTCCCCGGCACAAGCGCCTATGCCCGGACCCATATGAACAAGGGCCTCGGCGAACGCTGGTTCTGTTCGGAGGATGAGGCCCGCGCCGCCGGCTGGCGCAAGGCCGGCCACTGAGCCGGCTCGCGCGCGCGGGCCTTGTCGTGAAAGCGCCGCGTCGGCCCCCCCGTGCGATCAGCGAAGATGCATGGATTCAAGCGTCATCGGCAGGCTCTGCGCAATCAGATCAAGAATGGCGCGATGCAGACCCGCGTCTCCCGCGTCGGTCACGGCGGTGACGCTGCCCTCATAAAGACGAGCCGGGCCCGCCAGTCTGTGATTTTTCCTCAGGTCTGCAGCCAGCGGCCCCGCCGTCATTTCCTCAATGACGTCGAAGCTCCTGCCGTCGATGACGCGGATTTCATAGAAGGCGTGGAGCGCAGTGTAGGTTTCCATCAGGGTGCGGAAAGTGATGAGGCCGAGTCCGTCGACCTTGCGGCCGCCGGCACCGAGATCAACCCGCGCTTTGGTGATCACGATATAGGCGTCGAGTCCCTGTGGCTGCACCTCACTTTGCACCCGCTTCGCAAATCGGTCGCCGCGAAACATCGAAAAGCCGGGCGACGTGCCACTGTCGGCAAAAAAGGCGGAACGGGACCAGGTCACCGGCGTGACCTGGAAGCGGCGCCCTACCAGTTCGCCCACCTGTTTTGCGATCGCCTCGTCCACGCCCCATTCCCCGATTCCGATGCTGCGGCTGCTCCTGTCGGTGCCAAGCCCGCTTTTGGCAAAGGTGAACTGATCGCCGACGGCGACGATGATGCCGATGCTTCGGATCGCCCCCAACCTGTCGTCACGGCTTTCAAACAGCGCCTTTGCACTCCCGACCGGGCCCAGGAGAAATGGAGCGAGAAAGAGCATCAACAGCACAGCTCGTCGCAGCATATCGGCGAGGCCTTTCGGCTATCTGATCTGGAAATCGAAGGAATAGGAGGCGCCGACACCGACGGAAGTCTGATTCGGCGAGCCGCGCACCGCAACCAGCGGGCTCTGGCTGGCGTCGCCGAGCAGGCGGCCGTATTCGAGATAGGAATGCACTTCCCAGCGGGGATCGATGTTGTAGCGGATCTGTCCGCCGGCACCCACACGGTGAGCACCGCCGCCGGCGTTGAAGCGGTCCAGTCCGCTCAACGCCGCCTGTGCGGCATCGATGCTGAAATAGGGCGAAACCGCGCCAGCACTCGCATAGGTGAAGCGGGGTCCGGCCGAGAAGGTCAGGGCCGGGGTGACGGGAAGGATGAAATCGGCCGCGAAATCAGAGGTGACACCCTGATGGCCGCCAAGCCCGGCACGGGTGTCGTTGCGCAGACGCAGCCAGTCATAGGGAAAATATTCGACATAGCCGCCAAGCTCGAAGGCCATATTGACATCGCCCAGACCCTTGAGCGCAGCATTGCTGCTCTCTTTCCGCGCCCAGACAAAACTCGCTGCGGGTCCGGCGCGCAGGCCACCGAAATCGAGCAGTGCGACACTGATATTGCTGTCGCGGGAACTGCGAAATCCTTCTGCCGAACCCGCGCGCTGGATGCTGATGAGGGGGAGTGCACCGACCACCCCGGTCTTCGCCCCTTCGAATCGCGGACTCCACGAACCCTCCGCGCCGAGCGTGGCGGTCCAGCTTCCCGACAACATCGGCCCATAGGCCGGTGCCGGTAAAGTGAATGCGGTTTGCGCCGCTGCGCCATCCGGCAAGCCAGCCGCGCCGAACAGGACGCTGAGGAGAAACACCAGCCATCGCCGAAAACAGGATCGGAACTCCGGCCTGCGAGTCCCGCCTTTCGCGATGCCAACTCCCCGCATGTCTGGAAGACGCCCCTGCCTCACCGGCACCGCCCCACTGCCGGCGCCAGCGGCAGACTGCTCGACGATCACGCCAGTACCCTCAAGCACTTCTCCCCTTGCAACGCCATGGAGCGCTGCGGTGAAGCGCGGGTCTCGGACCACGGCAGCCTTCTCGAGGTCAGCCCAGCAGACAATCGATTGAGACATAAAGCGGGTTCCGGAAAATGAGGTGCGGGTACGGAGACAATCGGAGACAATCGGATCGGGTTCGGGCAACCGCCGCGATGATGGGCCAAATCATGGCATTTTCGGGGCAGGCACCGTTCCAAGGCCGGTCACGGCCCCGCTTCAGGCACTTCAATATCCTCGAAAGTCTGGCGGATTTCTTTTGCCAACAACTTTTCTTGAGCGCAATGCAGAGAACGCCGCCAATCTGCTTTGCCGCCGCAACCAGGTGTCCAGACACCGCGGACAGCACCGGATCTGGCCGCGGTAGGAGTCCTGCTCCCGCGGATGGAAAACGGGTATCGCGAGCATCAAGGCGGAAATCGCCGGTCGGGTTTTCGCCCAGGACCGCATGAAGGGCCCCCGCCCTGCCGCGCGCAAGCCACGGCACAATGAGCTGCCTGATGAACGCAGCACCGACGATACCGTCGCCCGCGGAAAACTCCTGCCAACCCTCAGAAGACGACTTTGAACTGCAGCTCGCCACAAGCCGAAGAGCAAGCGTCCCTGGAGCGCAGACTAAAGAGTTGACTCCTCCAGTACATCACCCCCGCTACCAACGGCGACCCGCGTCTCAAACCCCCAGCCAACGATTGGAACGAGGCCCGTGCTCTACTGTCCGCGGCGGTCGGGCTCTCTGCTATCGCGGAAAGCAATTGCCTGCACAGCAGCGTTTCGGTGACGAGCGACGAGCGGTCTATCGGACGTAAATCTGGTGAGGTCCAGCGGAGGCGATAACGATAAGCCGACGACCGGCCGAAACACAGTCAGCCGCCTAATGGCATCGCCACATCCGGCCCTCAGCATGCCGTATCTGCGTGAAGTTCGAAATTCGGGTCAGGGGAAGGACCGCCATCGCCGCACTTCGCAACCGCAAAGTCAGGGAATTGCGTCTGTCTTTCGCACCGCAGGGCCCAGTCTTCCTCCACGTCTTCTTCATTCTCAGACGTTGCAGTACGCTTGATATAATCAATCTGGTAAGAATTCAGGCAACGCTTATTACTCGCAGCTTATCTTTGAGCAACAACGGCAATTGAAATCCAACTCCGAACTCCTGTCTCCTTCTGCGGCCAGGCACACGTCGACCGATCCACCGATCCTAGAGCGGTTTTCGGTCAGATGGAATCGAATGCGAACCAAAATATTTTTCCGGATTCCCAAGCACTTAGAAATTTGCGAGTCTCTCGCAATGATTCGCCGTCGGGAGGGGAAGATGGTAAAGGCATACCCAGACGAGT
>WQYW01000033.1 GCA_009781045.1 Alphaproteobacteria bacterium | reverse complement strand
GGCCCAGCCGACCTGCCGAAAAAACAAGGATATCAGGACCATGGGAAAGGTCATTGGGATTGATCTCGGCACCACGAATTCGTGCGTTGCCGTAATGGATGGCAAGACCGCCAAAGTCATCGAAAACTCCGAGGGCATGCGGACTACGCCATCGATCGTGGCGGTGACCGACGACGGCGAGCGTCTCGTGGGTCAGCCCGCCAAGCGCCAGGCCGTGACCAATCCCGAGCGTACATTTTTTGCGGTCAAGCGCCTGATCGGTCGCCGCTATGACGACCCCATGGTGGAGAAGGACAAGAAGCTCGTCCCCTACCACATCGTGCGGGCCGGCAACGGCGATGCCTGGGTCGAGGCCGACAAGCAGACCTATTCGCCCTCACAGGTCTCGGCCTTCATCCTGCAGAAGATGAAAGAGACTGCGGAAGCCCATCTCGGCCACAGGGTCGAGCAGGCCGTGATCACGGTTCCCGCCTATTTCAACGACGCCCAGCGTCAGGCCACCAAGGACGCCGGCAAGATCGCCGGTCTGGAGGTGCTGCGCATCATCAACGAGCCCACTGCGGCGGCGCTGGCCTATGGTCTCGACAAGACCAAGGCCGGACTGATCGCTGTCTATGACCTCGGCGGCGGCACGTTCGATATCTCCATTCTCGAAATCGGGGATGGCGTGTTCGAGGTCAAGTCCACCAACGGTGATACCTTCCTCGGCGGCGAAGACTTCGACATGCGCCTGGTCGGCTATCTCGCTGATGAGTTCCAGAAGGAACAGGGCATCAATCTGCGCAACGACAAGCTTGCGCTGCAGCGCCTCAAGGAGGCGGCTGAAAAAGCCAAGATCGAGCTGTCCTCGACCTCGCAGACCGAGATCAACCTGCCCTTTATCACGGCCGATCAGACCGGCCCCAAACATCTGACGATGAAGCTGACGCGGGCCAAATTCGAGGCCCTGGTCGACGACCTCGTGCAGCGGACGATGGAGCCGTGCCGCAAGGCGCTCAAGGATGCCGGGCTCACCGCGGGTGAAATCAGCGAGGTCGTCCTGGTCGGCGGCATGACACGCATGCCCCGGGTCCAGGAAGTGGTCAAGCAGCTGTTCGGCAAGGAGCCGCATAAGGGCGTCAACCCCGACGAGGTGGTTGCCACCGGTGCAGCCATCCAGGCCGGTGTGCTGCAGGGCGACGTCAAGGACGTGCTGCTGCTTGATGTCACGCCGCTGTCGCTCGGCATCGAGACTTTGGGCGGGGTATTCACCCGCATCATTGATCGCAACACCACGATTCCGACCAAGAAGAGCCAGGTGTTCTCGACTGCCGAGGACAGCCAGAGCACAGTGACGATCCGGGTGTTCCAGGGCGAACGCGAGATGGCGCAGGACAACAAGCCGCTCGGTCAGTTCGACCTTGAGGGCATTCCCCCGGCGCCACGCGGCATGCCTCAGATCGAGGTCACGTTCGACATCGATGCCAACGGTATCGTCAACGTCTCGGCCAGGGACAAGGCGACCGGAAAGGAGCAGCAGATCCGCATCCAGGCCTCCGGCGGCCTGTCGGAAAGCGACATCGAGAAGATGGTCAAGGACGCCGAGGTCAATGCCGCCGCCGACAAGAAGCGGCGCGAGCATGTCGACGCCAAGAACCATGCCGACGCCCGGGTGCACAATACCGAGAAGGCGCTGGCCGAACACGGTTCGAAAATTCCGGAGGCCGATCGGCGCGCCATCGAGGATGCGGTGAGCGACCTCAAGGAGGCGCTGAAAGGCGAAGACCCGCAGGCCATCCGCGAAAAGACCAACGCGCTGGAGCAGGTGTCGATGAAACTCGGCGAGGCCATGTATAAGCAGGCCGACGCCAAGGAAGGCGCCAAGGATGACGTGGTCGACGCCGAATTCACCGAGGTCGACGAGGACAAGAAGTCTGCCTGAGACCCCTGAGAGGGAATGAATGCGGACCACCCGAACCCTGCCGGCACTGATCCGCCTCCTCTTGAGGGAGGCGGATCTGTTGGCGTTCGGGGCTCCTGGTTGCTCCAGACGCTGTGCGCTGGGGTGTGATGGCCGCGGGCGAGCCCCGAGATGGCGGGATGCTGCCGATTTCCTGATGTGTCGAATTGCGACTGGATAGACCGGGTTCAATATGTCCACCAAGCGTTGTTATTATGAAACCCTGGAAGTTGAACGCGATGCGGATGAGACCCGGCTGAAAGCAGCGTTCCGCAAACTGGCGATGAAATTCCACCCCGACCGCAATCCCGGGGACCACAATAGCGAAATCCGCTTCAAGGAAATCAACGAGGCCTATGAGGTCTTAAAGGACAAGGACAAACGCGCCGCGTATGACCGCTATGGTCATGCCGCCTTTGAACAGAACGGCTTCGGGGGCGCCAATGCCGGCTTCGGTGCCGGTTTCGCCTCGTCCTTTTCGGACATTTTCGAGGACCTGTTCGGTATGGCCGGGCAGCGCAGCCGCGGCGGGCGCGAACGCGGGGCCGATCTGCGCTACAATATGAAGATCACGCTGGAGGAGGCCTTCCACGGCAAGGAGGCGCAGATCCAGATCCCGGTTTCGGTGACCTGCGAGGAATGTTCGGGCACCGGTGCCAAGGCCGGCACCAAGCCCAAAGCCTGCGCCACCTGCGGTGGTGCCGGGCGCATCCGGCAGTCCCAGGGCTTTTTCACCCTTGAGCGCACCTGTCCGGGCTGTCAGGGCCGCGGTCAGATGATCGAGGAAAACTGCACCTCGTGTTCGGGGCAGGGCAGGGTGACGCGGGAGCGCACATTGTCGGTGCCGATCCCCCAGGGGGTCGAGGACGGTACCCGGATAAGGCTGGCTGGCGAGGGTGAGGCCGGGGTCCGCGGTGGGCCGGCAGGCGATCTCTATATCTTTCTCAGTCTGGGGCAGCACCAGTTCTTCCAGCGCGAGGGTGCCGATCTTCATTGCCGGGTGCCGATATCCATGGTTACCGCAGCGCTGGGCGGCGAATTCGAGGTTCCGACAATCGAGAAGGGCAAGACCAGGATCAAGATTCCGGTTGGAACCCAGTCCGGCCGGCGCCTCAAAATCGCGTCCAAAGGCATGCCGGTGCTGAATTCGCGGCGCACCGGGGATATGTATGTTCAGCTTGTGGTTGAGACGCCACAGAATCTCACCAAGCGGCAGCAGGAGCTGCTCAACGAGTTCGAAAAGCTTTCTTCAGGCGTAACCCAGCCCGAATCCGCCGGGTTTTTCGCCAAAGTAAAGGATTTCTTCGGCACCCGCGCTACGTGAGACAGCTTGACCGCGCCACTTGCGGTCTATACCTCTTGCGGCAGAGTTTCTGACACGTTCCCACAACGTGGCCCGTCCGGTAATTCCATGCCTTTGCATTCGTCAGTCCGGGTGTCGAAAAAGCCTCGCCTTGATGACGAGGTCCGTTTCCTCCGCTCCTGGATGGAAAAGCCCCTTCACATGGGGGCGGTGATGCCGTCCGGGCGCCTGCTGGCCCGGACCATGGCGCATTACGTCGATATTGAATCGGACGCACCGGTGATTGAGCTCGGTCCGGGAACCGGGGCCATCACCTCAGCCCTGATTGATCGCGGTGTCGATCAGCGCCGCCTGGTTCTGGTCGAATTCAACCCCGGGTTTTGTGCCCTTCTGCGCGAACGCTATCCGGAGGCCAAAATCGTCCATGGTGATGCCTATCGCCTGCGCGATACGCTCCACAACGTGCTGCCGGAGCAGGCTGCCGCCGTGGTCTCAGGCCTGCCGCTGGTGACCAAACCGATGCTGACCCGGATCAAGCTGGTTCGCGACGCTTTTGCTGCGCTGGCGCCCGGCGCGCCCTTCGTCCAGTTCACCTATTCCGTGGTGCCGCCGATCCCGAAATCGCTGCCCGGGGTATCGACGGAAGCCTCCGAGCGGATCTGGATGAATCTGCCGCCAGCGCGGGTCTGGGTCTATCGCAGGGAAGACTGCCAGGTCGAAGGCGACGTCACAGGCGAGGTTTCAGGTCAGGTCTCGAGCCTGCACCGCAAGGCGGTGTGACATCCCGCACGCGCTGTCCCGGGGCAGAACCCGGCGCACGGCGTGCCAGGGTGGGAACGCGAGCCGCCGCCCGGGGTCGGCCCCCCTCGAAATTCCGAACGGGTGACCGGTATTTCCCTGCTCCGTCATTCTTTTCAGGCCGGCCTTCTCCAAACCATGGAGTGAATATGGAACCCGTTGAGATCGCCCCTGCCGACCGCCTGATCGTGGCGCTCGACCTCGACAGCCCCGAAATCGCGCAAAACATGGTGGCGCGCCTCGGCGACGCGGTCGGTTTCTACAAGATCGGTTACCAGCTCGCTTTTTCCGGGGGCCTGGCGCTGGTCCCGATTCTCACTGGCCTGGGCAAGAAGGTTTTCATCGACCTCAAGCTGCACGATATTGCCAACACCGTCACCCGCGGAGTGGCGAGCCTGGCCCGGCTTGGCGCCACTTTCCTCACGGTTCATGCCTTTCCGCAGACGATGAAGGCGGCGCTTGAGGGACGCGAGGGAACGGACCTGCGCATTCTCGCCGTGACGGTACTGACCTCCTGGAACGACGACGACCTCGAAGCGGCGGGCTATGCTTTCGGTGTGGGGGACCTGGTCGAGCGCCGGGCGCGCCAGGCCGCAATGCTCGGCATCGACGGGGTGGTCTGTTCGGCCGAGGAGGCGGGGCGATTAAGGCGCATTGCTGGAGACCACATGTGCCTCGTCACCCCCGGCATCCGCCCGGCGGGTGCCGACCCCGGCGAACAGAAGCGCGTGATGACACCGGCGCGCGCCATGGCCGCCGGCGCCGATTATCTCGTGGTCGGACGCCCCGTGCTTGGTGCCGCCGACCCCGAAGCCGCAGCCTGGGCGATCCGGGCAGAGATCGAAGACGCCCTCAAAGCACGAAGTGCGGCGCCCTGACGCCAGGCGGCGGCGGCGCTGCCGACCGGAACCATGCCGGAGGCTCGCTGCGTCTGAAAAGGATTTCGTTAGCAATTTTGCGTGCAGGACAGGGGGCGGGGCCTGACTTCCCGGCCCTGCCTTTCTTACAGCCGATTGTCCGAACTTATTCACTCGGGTAAAAACAGGCCAGCGAAGGCCAGCTTTAAGGGTCGCGTCATGTCAGCCATGCGTTTGATAGTTGCAGGAGCCGGTGGCCGGATGGGCCAGGCGTTGTTGCGCGCCATCGCGCAAAGCCGGAATGCCGTTGCGGTCGGGGCACTGGAGGCCCCGGGATCGAAACTCATCGGCTCCGAGGCCGGACTGCCTGCTGGTCTCGGCTCCCTGAAAATCACCGACGATCCTGCCGCGCTGGCCCCCATCGCCGACGGCATCCTTGATTTTACCGTTCCCGCCGCAACGATTGCCAATGTGGCGATCGCCGCCGAACATGGTCTGGTTCACATCATCGGCACCACCGGCCTGTCGGCGAGCGACAACGCGGTGATCGAAGCCGCCTCCAGCCGCGCCATCGTGGTCCGCTCCGGCAATATGAGCCTCGGTGTCAACCTGCTGGCATCGCTGGTGAAAAAGGTGGCGCGCGCGCTTGATGAGCATTTCGACATCGAGATCGTCGAGATGCATCACCGTGCCAAGGTGGACGCGCCCTCGGGTACCGCGCTGATGCTGGGCGAGGCGGCGGCCAGTGGCCGCGGCGTCGCCCTGGAAGAGCATTGCGCACGGGGCCGCGATGGCATCACGGGGCTGCGAAGAAGCGGCGATATCGGTTTTGCCGCCTTGCGTGGTGGCAGTGTGGTCGGGGATCACAGCGTCATCTTCGCCGGTCCGGCAGAACGGCTGACCCTTTCGCACCACGCCGAGGACCGCATGCTGTTTGCCTATGGCGCGCTGAAAGCCGCGCTCTGGGCCCATGGCGCCCAGCCCGGACTTTATACCATGGCCGATGTGCTCGGCCTCTCCGACTGACATCGCTGTCGTCGGCGTGCGTGCGCGGGACGCAGTTCATGAAACCACCGGAAAACGGAATCGAATCGATGAGCGAACGTCTTCTTGTCCTGGTCCGTCATGGCCAGAGCGAATGGAACCTGAAGAACCTGTTTACCGGCTGGAAGGATCCCGATCTCACCGCGCAGGGTGTGGCCGAGGCCATCGAGGCCGGGCGCAAACTCAAGGCCCAGAGCCTGACCTTCGACGTTACCTTCACCTCGGTGCTGACCCGCGCCCAGCGCACGCTTGACCTCATCCTCAACGAACTCGGCCAGACCGGGCTTCCAGTCACGAGGAATCTGGCGCTGAACGAGCGCGACTATGGTGAACTCTCGGGGCTCAACAAGGACGACGCCCGCAAGCGCTGGGGCGAGGATCAGGTTCTGATCTGGCGCCGCTCCTTTGATGTGCCGCCGCCCGGCGGCGAGAGCCTCAAGGACACGCTGGCGCGCGCGCTGCCCTATTATGTCCAGGAGATCCTGCCCTGCGTGCTGCGCGGTCAGCGCACACTGGTGGCCGCCCACGGCAACTCGCTCCGGGCCCTGATCATGGTCCTGGAAAAACTGTCGCCCGAAGGCATCCTCAAACGGGAACTGGCGACCGGCGTGCCGATCATCTACCGCCTCAATGCCGATGCCACGGTCGCCTCTTCGCTGGACTTGGCGGACTAGATCAGACCAGCGCGGGCGGGCCGAACGGCAAGGTTCGCCCATCTGGGAATGGGGATCCGCCAGTCCCCTTGCACCAGTCCCTTGCACGAGTCCCTTGCACGAGTCCCTTGGCGGGAAGAACCGGCGACTGCGCCTTTCGCAGCGCCGCCGGAGTTGCGGCCCGGGGCAAGCCGTCTTCCGTTTCTTCACATCGGGTTGTCTGACCCCTTTGTGAGCTGCTCTCGAAATGGCGATCTGTCCTGCCTGCTGCTCTGCTGGTCCGTCGCCGCCGCGTCGCCCAGGTCAGGGTGAAGGCACCGATTGCGCTGGTGGCGCCATACCTGAGAAAGAATCGCAACGGATTCCAATATCCCAACCTTGGCAGTTGGACCCGGACACTGTACGATTTCAATACGTACAGGAGTCGGGTCGCCATGCGGCGAGTAGCCGTCGATACCAACGAGAGACTGAACCTGCGGATTTCTCGGGAGATCAAAGCAAAACTCGTGCGTGCCGCTGAACTACGTCAGACCGACGTGACCAGCTTTGTCACAGAGGCTTCTTTGCGCGAAGCCGAAACGGTCATCCGGGAAGCCGATGTCATCAAGGTCTGCGAACGCGATTATCGGCGCATCCTCGAACTGCCGGAGGATCCGCCGCCACCCAATGCCAGGCTCATTGCGGCGGCGAAGGTGCGGCCTGACAGCATATGACAATGCTCGCCTGGCACGAAGAACGGTCGCCAGGAAATACCCCTGTGATGCTTTCGATTGCGCCGACGCTGTCCTCAATGAACTTGCCACGAAACGGTTTAAGGACTGGAGAGCAGAACAGTGAAAGCTGAAACCTTCGCAGATGTATTTGATGCGCTGGCCGACACGCCAGAGCAAGCTGCGAATCTCAAGGCCCGTGCGGATCTTCTGACGGCACTTCGCAACCGTGTGAAAGCCTGGGGTGTGGTGCGAAGGGGATGCAGCCGTGCGGCTTGGCATCACGCGGCCACGCCTCAACGACCTGACCTGCGGCACGCCGGATAGGTTCTCGCTTGATGCGCTTGTGAACATCGCGGCGGCGGCTGGCCTTTCACATTGAAATTTGCGTGACAGAAGTTGCCTGATGAACTGAATTTGGGAAGCACGGTCGTCTTAACTTGGATCAAGGACCGGGTGGCCAACCGGCAAGCGCCGCCGTTTCGGCAAGTGGAAGCCGGTTTCGATTGAATTCCAGCCGGAATGGAGGGGACAGTGACCTGGCGCTGTCGCCGGACGCCATCGCCCATCAGCGGTCAGGATCCCGTGGTGGACAAGCGGCAGGAACGGCTGCGCTCATTTCACCGAGGCCAGACATCCCGCTTCCCAGGCCAGTATGGCGTGTTTGCGGGCCAGTCCCCAGTGATAGCCGGTGAGACTGCCGGCCTTGCCGAGCACACGGTGGCAGGGCACGACGAAGGAGATCGGATTGCGCCCCACCGCGGCACCGACTGCGCGGGCGGCGCCGGGTCGGTGGATGGCGTTCGCGAGATCGGAATAGGTTACGGCCCGCCCCAGCGGGACCTTGAGCAGCGCCTCCCACACCCGGAGTTCAAACCCGGTGCCGTCAAGGACGATAGGCAGGGCTGGATCGCACGGTGAGGCGGAGACATCGAAGATGCGTCGGGTGAGGTCTGCGGTGGCGGAGGGATCGGGGCTGAATCTCGCCTGTGGCCAGTGCTGTTGCAGGTCGATCAGTACCGCTTGTCGGCGCTCGGGGTCGGCAAAACCGAGGCCGCAAAGCCCGCCGTCGCCCGCGATCACGACAGCGATGCCGAAAGGGCAGTCGTGAAAGCCGTAACAGAGAGCTTCACCAGCGCGGGCGTGGCGCCGCAGCCGCGTTTCCTGGCAGAGGAGGCGATGGCGGACGAAAGGAGAGCGGAAAGGAGCGTTGTCATCGAACAGCGTGACGGAGCCTTCCAAAAGGCTGCGGGCATGATCGGGACTCAAAGCGGCGAGGAAGGCGTCCGGTGTGAGGCGGGCAAAGCGTTGCAACAATTGCCGCCATTCATCGGCTTTGAGCCCGGCGGCGGCGGCGACGGCGGTGAGCCCGGGTGTTGGTGAGGGGTTTCTGGAGATGAAGCCGATGGCGCGTTCCAGGCGGTCATAATCGCCCCAGGCGGGGCTGTCGTCGCCAGAGCTGTCGGGATCCTTCGTCATCACAGATCTGCGCCCGTCAAAGTCGTTGCCAGCTGCCCTCTGTCATCCCTATACCCGAGATCATGGCACGAAACATTGGCAAGCCTGTGGGCAGAAGCGCAAGCGCCGGGAAAAAGGCGAAGAAAGTGGCAGAGGCACCGGAGGCGGCAGCGGAACCGTGGTCAGGTTCCACGGTCGTCGAGGCCTTCAAGCGCTTCCAGAAGGCCAACCCCGAGCCCAAAGGCGAGCTTGAGCATCACAACCCCTTCACTTTACTGGTCGCCGTGGTGCTCTCGGCGCAGGCTACCGATTCCGGTGTCAACAAGGCCACGCGTGCCCTGTTTGAGGTCGCCGATACGCCGCAGAAGATGCTGGCGCTGGGCGAGGAAAAACTCTGTGAATATATCAGGACCATCGGTCTCTACCGCGCCAAGGCGCGCCACGTCATTGCGCTGTCGGAAAGGCTGATCACGGTCTTCGGTGGCGAGGTGCCGGGCAATCGCGCCGACATCGAGTCCCTGCCTGGAGCCGGCCGCAAGACCGCCAATGTGGTGCTCAACATCGCCTTCGGGCAGCCGACCATGGCGGTCGACACCCATGTCTTCCGCGTTGCCAACCGCACCGGACTGGCACCCGGCAAGACTGTGCTTGACGTCGAGCTTGCCCTCGAAAAGGCGATTCCCGCCCGTTTCATGCTCCATGCCCATCACTGGCTGATCCTGCATGGTCGCTACACCTGCCTGGCGCGCAAGCCACGCTGCCAGCTCTGCCTGATCGCCGATCTCTGCGGCTTTGGCGACAAGACGGCGTAACGCGAGGCGGGATTTGGATTGAACCGCGCACTTGAGGTGGACAAACGGGCACTGGGGAGCGGACGTGCAGGATACGATGGTATGGCCAAGAAAGTGTGGGCCGGCTGCGTCATCAACGACTGATCCAGCGCGCCGATAACCCAGCTGCAAGCACGGATCTGTGCCGTCAGACAAGCCCTATTTGGTGACATCTCGTGGCGACGACGAGTCCAGGAAACGACGGCCCGCTTTCCGGAACCAACGGTCCGCCTCCCCGCGGTCTTTCGGCACGCCCTCCCCGTTTTCGTAGGCGACGCCGAGATTGACTTGTGCCTCGGCATAGCCCTGCTCTGCGGCTTTACGAAACCAGGCGGCCGCCTGCGCATGGTCCGGCGGAACACCCTCGCCTTTGGCGTAGGCGACGCCCAGATTGTATTGCGCCATGGCATCGCCCTGGTCCGCCGCCTTGCGCCACCAGGCGGCGGCCTGCGCATGGTCCTGCGCCGCACCCTCGCCGTTGGCGTAGGCTACGCCCAGACTAATTTGCGCATTGGCATTGCCCTGTTCAGCGGCCTTGCGCAACCAGGCGATCGCCTGCCCATCGTCCCGCGCCACACCCTGGCTGTCGTGGTACGAACGACCCAGGTTGTACTGCGCCTCGGCGAGCCCCTGGTCTGCGGCTTTGCGATACCAGGCAGCTGCCTGCCTATGATCCTGCGGAACGCCATCGCCGTTGGTGTAAGCGAAGCCCAGATTGAGTTGCGCATACGCGTACCCTTGGTCGGCGGCCTTGCGGTACCAGGCAGCCGCCTGCCTATGATCCTGCGGAACGCCATCGCCCTTGTGGTAGGCGAAGCCAAGATTGTACTGCGCCTCGGCGTATCCTTGGTCAGCAGCCTTGCGCCACCAAACGGCGGCCTGCACATGGTTCTGCGGAACGCCATCACCGTTGTAGTAGGCCATGCCCAGTTTGCTTTCCGCTGTCGCGAGCCCCTGGGCCGCCGCCTTGCGGCACCAGGCGGCAGCCAACGCATAGTCTTGCGTGAGGCCCTCGCCCTTGCCGTAAGCGAAGCTCAGAGCGTATTGCGCTTTGGCGTGGCCCTGCTCCGCGGCCTTGCGATACCAGGCGGCGGCCTGCGCATAGTCCTTCGGAACGCCAATGCCCTCGTGGTACGCTTCGCCAAGATTAAACTGCGCCCCGGCATAGCCCTGATCCGCAGCCTTGCGGTACCAGGCGGTCGCCTGCGCATGGTCCTGTGTCACACCCACACCGTTGGCGTAGGCAAAGCCGAGATTGTGTTGCGCTTGGGCAAGTCCCTGCTCTGCAGCCTTGCGCAACCAGACGGCCGCCTGCACATGGTCCTGCGTCACACCCTGGCCGTTGGCGTAGGCGACGCCGAGATTGGACTGCGCCGCGGCGTAGCCCTGCTCCGCGGCCTTACGGTACCAGGCGGCAGCCTGCGCATGGTCCTGCGCCACACCCCAGCCGTTGGCATAGGCAAAGCCGGCAGGCTCGGTTTCTCACCCACGCCCGCCGACACGCCATCGTCCATCCGCAGAAAATTCGAAAAACCACCAGGGGAGGAACCCTCAAAACCGTCGAAAGGGCTATCGGGGGCTTCTGAGGGTTTTGAGGGTGACCGTGCGCGCCTGTTTTCCAAAAGGTGGTGAATGGTGACTGCAGTCCTGGAGCGGGCGCCGCTCTCCGATACTACCAACCGCGATGCCGACTACCGCAATACCGACGCCGCCACGAAATCAGCGCCTCCAGCAACACCATCGATCTCCCACTCCGCTTCTCGGCGCAAGCCCTGTCTCGCGTTTGCTCCGGCGTCAGACTACGCTTCCTCCGCAGCAGCCCCTGCATTTCGTCTGATCAGTCATATCATACCTTGAATACACCGATTCCAGCCGACTAGGCTCCGACCCTGGACCCCGAAAGAAAAGGGGGAAAAGAAATGAAGAAGTAAAGATTCAAGGGGTCAGCATCCTGGCGACCCGGAATCCGAGCCTGTTGAACCGGTAGTCGGAGGTGAACCTGTAGCGGTTGGCGGCGCGGAGGTCCCACGGATAGTAGATCCAGCAACCGCCGCGGAGCACCCGGCGACTGCACACATAGCTGGTCCAGGCCGAGCCGTCCGTAGTAGGCGCGCCACTGTAGCTGTCGTGATAGCAATCTTCGGTCCATTCCAACACGTTGCCGTGAACCTGATAGAGACCAAACGGGTTCGCCTCAAACGAATCCACCGGCACAGTCTGTTTCCGGTATTGCCCTTTGCCGCCGCTGCCATAGGTAAAATCCCCGTTGTAATTCGCCTGGTTTGACGAAATGCTCCGGCCCCACCAGAACGGTGTCGTCGTTCCCGCACGCATCACATATTCCCGCTCCGCCTCGCTCACCAGGCGATAGGCTTTCCCGGTCTGCTTCGACAGCCAGGACACATAGGTCTTCGCATCATCCCATGATACATTGATCACCGGGCGCCGGCCGCGGCCCCAGCCCTCATCTTCCGGCCGGTAGCCGCCGCAGCCGCCATCAGCAACGCAAGCATCCCACTCGTCAAACGTCACGGCAAAACGGCCCACCGCAAAGGGCCGTTTGATGGTCACAATATGCTGCGGGCCCTCGTCATCTTCCCGAGCCTCCTCACTCTCAGGAGAACCCATCGTGAACGTCCCCGCTGGGACCACGACCATCTCAGGGCAGCCCTTGTCGCATTCCCTGAACACATCCTTCGGTTTCAGCGCGCTCTCCTCGGCTGCCGATAACGCTCCCGCCCCGCGAGCCCCTTCCTGCCCAGCCGCCAAGGCCGCCCCGGAAACCAAGGCCTCACCGGAAACCAGCGCCATGATCGCCAATGCCAGTGCAACACCGACACCCATCGTCTCTCTCCCCTTTGGTTGAGACACTCCCGGTTGCCGCAATGCGGGAAAAGCGGCAGCGAAGTCAAGCGCTCGGCTGCTCTCGCCCTTGACCTTCAAAGATCCGAAAGCAAGCGTTGATACCAGCCTCGGACCCCAGAGTATCCTCAGAAACCCGTGAACGGGCAGCACAGACCTTTCATCGCGCAGCAATATCGTTCCGTTGCCGTTTGCCGTTCCAGGGCCAGGTGACCGACGGTACAGTCCGAAATCCGCGAGCAACGCAAATTCAGCCTTGGCGCCACCGGGGACCGAGCCACCGCCGGCGTCTATTCCCCGATTCCCGGCCTCTCGGCGCGCACCCCTGAGCCACAGATCCTGGCGGAAATGAATTCCCAAGCAACCTCCCGCACCCCGCGCTGCTGGGCTCCGGATCGCGCCCCGGACGCTCCATGGCGCAAGCCGCCGACGGAACCTGCGGACCGCTTGCGCGAGGTATGGTTGCTCCATGACGGGCCGCCAATGCAGGCAGACGTTGACAAGGCATCCACCATCCACCGGCGCTTGCTGGCCTCGGAATGGCACCGCGTGTCGCTCCCTGACCCCGATCACTTCGAGAAGTTCCAACGACGTCGTCTCTCTTCATATGATGTCCCCTCGTGATACGAATCGCTGGAGGCAGTCTCACCCGACGGCGGGGAACCTCAACGTGGGTAGAAATGCACGCTTCTTCATCAACTTTGCCGGCAGCCTGGGTGTGTATCCCCGATAAGCCTATGTTGATCAGGGACGCGGCGTGACAGGAAGATCGCAAAAGGTGCCAAGTGAGGAGCAAATCGACGATTCACAACCGACGATTCTCTTGTCGAATAGCAGAAGTTTTACCCATCATTTCAGTGAAACAGGCGACTGGTCGTCCTGGCGTCGACGGAGCAGACCAGTCCTTGCATCTTCGGGAATCAGCCCGTTCTCAATGCCCTGGATGATCACATAGCGCTGCATCATAGGGTTCCTGAAACGGAACCTGAACCCTGTGCGGTCATATCCGCGATCCCTTCGCATCCCCCATGCTCCTCAACAGCGGCTGTCTGGCACCTGCCGGGAGCGTTGACTAAAGGGGCATGATCGTTGACTGAAGGCCAGGAAGCGTTGAGTTAAGTGCCATTCAGCGTTCACCATCGAAGGATCCGACACGCCCAATTGCCGCGAAATCCGCCCGGGTTCAGGCGCGCCCTGTCGACCGGGCGCTGTTCGGTTGCGAGAAATGTGCCGCGCGGATCCGGCAGAAGAGGGTCGAGCAATGGAAGTGGCCTTCTGATCCTGTCATGGCCAGCGCCGTTACCCTCAGCTGGTCGCCGGGACGCCTTCCGGTCCGAGAGACAGAACTGGCTTTCCCGCCATTTCCGCACACGCCGACGTGTCGAAACTCTCGGACGCTGCCAATTTCGAGCCAGCCTGCCGAAAGGCGGGAAGGGAAGAGGTCGGTTACCTTCCCTCGAGAAATCCTGCAGGCTGGATCGCAGTGCGGCTCGGGGGTGCCGACAGCTGCTTGTGCATGTGAACCATGAAGGCCATGCCGAAGATCGGGGTGGCGAGGTTGACGATGGGGATCGAGCAGAAGCCTGCGATCAGGGCGCCTGCGGCAAAGATCGTGGAAGCGTTTTCCTTGCGCAGTGCCCTGGCGTCGCCGGGGAGGCGGAAGCGCATGGCGGCAAGCAGAAAATATTCGCGGCCGAGCAGCCATGCCGTGGCAAGAAAGAAGATCAGGAAACCGGCACCCGCAAACAGCACGAAGGGGGATGCGAAGAGATAGACCAGAACCGCGAGCAGCGCGGTGCGGCTGCCTTCGGTGATGGCGCGAAGGAAGGGCAGCGCAGTACCAGGCGGGTCGGTCGGATAACGATCGCTCTCGACATGCTGGGCCACCTCATCGACGAAAAAACTGGCCACCAGCGAGGTGATGGCGGGCATCAGGAGGAAGCCGCCGAACAGGATGCCGAACAGGCTGCTGATCGACAGCACCCAGGACAGGGCCTCAAGCGAGGTGTGGGAATTGGGACCGAGCGTGGTCTCCAGCCACGTTTCCCCTGAATTGGCGAAGAAGCTCAACAGCCGCTGCAGCGCGATTGCCACGCCGAACACCAGGAGCAGCGCCAGGCCGATGGAACGCCACAGGATGGAGCGCATCGGCGGCGACAGGATCTGTGTCAGCGCTTTGATGGCATTTTCCAGCATGACGGACCTCCTGACCAGACCAGCGCCGGCACAGGTAAATATGGCAGCCGGGTTCGGCAAGGCGTCCGTGGTGGCCCATCCAGCCTGCGGGCTGCCGCGAAATCGCGGTGCACGGCGGGCGGGCCGCGCGGGGTTAATGGATTCTTTCGTTTTCGCAGGAGCTTGGCGGTCATCCATGTCCGGACGGGGCGTGGCACAGCGCCCGGCGAGTTTTGCTGGTCCCGCGGCGGTGACACCCTATCCTGTGCGCAAGGTGGATCCCTGATTACCGGAAATGGCGGAGGAGCCCGAGAGAACTGGCTCTCGTTCTGACTCTGCTGCCGGCACCCCGGCATTGCCATCGGCCTGCCCTGTGACATCATCGATTCTTAAAGCCGGGGTCCGCCGGCACAAGTCCGTTTCTGGAGGTCATGCCCGGCCGGGTCGAACGGGTTGCGTCTGTCTTCTTCAGCGTGTTGACGGATCGGCATGGGGGCGACGGGCTCTGCTTGCCGCGCTATGCTGGCTGCTGCGGCTGTTGTGCCTGCCCTGAGCGGCACCGGCACGGACAGTCAATTCGTCCGGATGCCGGCCACCTGCGGATCCGGGGTTTATCGGGTTTCGGCGGCCCATATTTCGGATTTACTGCTGCGCAAACGTCCCGGTACTGCCCTTGAGCGTCCCTGAAATTATCTTCGCGACGCATGTTTCTTGGCAGCTTTCTTGGCAGCGAGCCCGGTTCCGCGGTCTGCGGATTGCCCCGCACTCACCTTCCGGATTTCGGGATTCGGCAACTTGATGTGCGATTGTGTGCGATCCCGGCGCTGGCGAATGCGCGCACGCACCAGGGCGCAAATTCTCGTGAGGGCGGGAATTTTCCCTGCCGATATGGCAAAGGAACAGGCTGGCCGGATCGTCGAAAACAGAAGCCGCACTTGGCGTCCTGTCGCGAGCCGGATGTGGATTTTTGAGTCTCAAGGGGTACCCTGCCGATGCGTGGAAGCGGAAACAGATTTCGGAACAGCGTGGGCCTTGCTGCCATGGCTTTGGTGACGGTGGCGGCATTGCCCGCGGTGCGGGCTGGCGAAATCGCTGCACCCTCATCCATTGACGCCGTCGTGGTTTACCCGGACGGCGCCCGGGTGACGCGGCTGATCAGGGTCGATCTGCCGGCCGGAGACAGCACAATACGCCTCGCCGACTTCCCCCTTGGTCTTGATGCGACCTCGTTGCGGGTGGAAGCGGAGGCGGGCGCGAAACTCGTGATTGGCGCGGTTGATGCGCGCAAGCCGAAGGCAATGGAGCCGGTCAATCTGCCCGAGATCGACAAGCGGATTGAGGCCCTCAAAGATGAACATTCCGATCTGCAGGACGCCAGCGCCGCCGCAGAGGGCCGACGGAAATTCGCCGAGCGCCTGGCCGAATTCTCGCCCTCGGCGACGATCGGCGACAAGGCCCCGGGGCGCTCGGTTGGGGACTGGCAGGCGGCCTTTTCCGCCGTGGGTGCGGAGATCGCAAGCGCCAACAAAGCGATTCGCGATGCCGAACGCAAACAGCGCGTCATTGATCGCAAAGTGGCGGCACTGGAGGCGGAGCGGGAAGCCAAACCGCCGAACAGGCTCGAAGTGCGGATCGAGGTCGGGTCTTCAGCCCCGACCTCGGCCACGTTGCGGGTGAGCTATGCGATTGCCGGGGCGCACTGGACACCGCTCTATGACGCCCGGCTTGATACCGGTGGGCGCGATCACAAGCCGGCACTTGAACTGGTACGACGCGCCGAAGTGCAGCAGGCTACCGGCGAGGACTGGTCGAATGTCGCCATGGTGCTGTCGACGGCACGCGCCCGGGGTGGCGCCGTGGCGCCGGAACTCGGCTCCCTGATCGTCCGTTCCTGGGAACCGAGAATCGATGCCTCGCAGCCCGCGCCCCGGCAGGCTGCGCCCCTGACGCGTGGGCAGCGAATGGTCAGCGCTGACCTGGCCCCGGTTCCCGAGAGCGCCCCTGCCTTCCCGCCTCACGTACAGGCACGATACGAGCCTGCTGAGGAGAAAGAGGCGGCTCCGGCGCTCGGAAATTTTCAGACCCGTTTTGCGATTGGCGGGAGGGTCAGCCTGGCTGCAAATGAGGCGACAAGGAATCTTCGGATCTCGGCTGCGACGCTGGCTCCTGACATCGTGGTCCGGGCGGCACCGGTTGTCGATGCCACTGCCTATCTTGAGGCGAGCTTCCGCGTGGAAGAAAATGCGCCGCTGCTGCCAGGAAGGGTCACGGCCTATCTCGACGGTGTCGCCATTGGTGGTGCCACGCTCGGTCGCGCCGACAAGGATGGAACGATACGGCTTGGCTTCGGTGCCGACGACCAGGTCCGGATTGAGCGCGTGATGCTCAATCGCAATGAGGGTTCGGCCGGCATCATCCTGACGTCGAAAGTCGACGAGCGTGCTTTCAAGACCAGCGTGCGCAATGGGCATGACTTCCCGGTCAACGTCGTGATCGAGGATCGCCTGCCGGTCAGCGAGCAGGAGGATGTCGTGGTCGAGATGCTGCCTTCGACGACTCCGCCGACCCGAACCAATGTGAAGGACAAACGCGGAGTGCTGGAATGGGCTTTCGAGGTCAAACCGGCGGCGGTCAAGGAGATCGGCTTTGCCTGGCGCATGCACTGGCCCAAGGAGAAAAACGTATACATGACGCCTGGCTGACAGGGCCGCAAACTGGCAGTGAGCGCTTTCGTCGCAGCATGCGGGCGGGCGGCGCGCAGGGGGCAGCGCTCCGGGCTTCGAGTAGGAGGAACGAAATCCATGAGACCAGATCGTTGTTGAAGGAGCTGCCACGGTGTGTTGGCAGAGAACGGCTCTGGGTTCAGGTGATTGGGCGTGGCGCCCATGGTGCTTTGCAAGCAGCGTTTTGTGGTTTGTTGACGCTTTGGCGTAGAATCGCGATAGCATGTGGAGGCGTCGGAGCCGCGTTGCGGCTCGACGACAGCGCGTTGCGGCGGAGGTCGGCCTGCCGCGCGGTGGTGGTTGGCTCATGCCTGATCGGCCGCGGCACCGGATCAAGATCGCGGACGATGTTGCGAGGGTCTATAAATTAGCCAAGCTTGGATTCCCGGAGGGCGGATATGATTTACAGCCTCCTTGCTTTCCAGGCGGATACCTCCCGCGATTGGCACAATTGTGCCTCGTTTCTCTGGCGTGGTGGAGAGTGCCGCAAGAGGCAAGAATGGAAATCGACAGAAATCGCCAGAGCGCAATGAGGGAGCATGAATGTTGCGGGCATGCCCCGGTCGAATTCATTTTTCGCTGCATCATGCGATTTGATTACGACTTAGCCAATCGTGATCGGGCCTTGGCACGCGCAACCGCATGAAGGGAAGCGCGTGGCTGCGGATGAGGACCGTGAGCATGGGTTGGGGAAACTGTCCAATGCCGCAATCGGCAGGTGCGGCCATTGCTGTTTGGCAGGAGGTCGCACAAGAGAGAGTTGTTGGCGAGGGGTGATTTTCCTGCCGTGCTATTCCGTCCAAGTGTGCCGCGCGATAAAGAGCTTGAGAAGGTTCTTGACGGTGTGTCATTTTTGACGCATCCTGTCCCCGAGGATAAATCGGGTCAAAAAGCTTCAAGCCCATTTTTACGAGACGGCAACCGGGCGGAAACCCGTTTCGGGAGTGGTTGCTGGACATGGCCGTCGATAACCGGAAAGCTCTCGGTGCCGATCTGCAGACCGTGGAGTTTGGTTAGCCCATGGGTATGCCCCTCTGCCGGCCGCTTGGCGACGGCCTTTGGGAAGTGCGCTGCAATCTGACCGATGGGACAATTGCGCGGATCATTTTCTGCGTTGTGAACGGCAGGATGGTTTTGCTGCACGGGTTTATTAAGAAGACACAGAAGACGCCGCAAAAGGACATCGGTCTTGCGAGAACGCGTCAGAAGGAAATTTTGTCATGAAAACACGGAATAAGGGTCGGATCAGCGAAGAAACCTTCGACGATTTCCTGAGCAGTCAGGGGTTGCTCCAGGACGCGCAGGAGGTGGCAATAAAGCGGGTTCTCGCCTGGCAGATTGCCCAGGCGATGAAGGACGAGGGCATGACAAAGACCGTCATGGCGAAGCGGATGCAGACGAATCGTCGGCAGCTGGATCGCCTGCTTGACCCTGAGAATCCCTCCGTCACCCTCAGTACATTGTCGAGGGCAGCAAACGCAGTTGACCGGATGCTGCGGATCGAACTCTGTCCACGTACAGAAACAGTGTAAAGATCGGGTCCAGGACGCGACAAGGGCGCGCTGACGCCCCGCACAGGGTTCGACAACATCAGGATGGCCCACTCGGTTCGGAGGAACGTCGGCTTCGGTTGTGATGTGAGAGGATCTGCCCGACCGCGGCAGCGAGGAGGTCCGGGGAACAACTGCGCAGAACAGACCCGCGGCATGACGAGGCCCCTTGGAGTCCGCAGTGAGGGTTCGCGGCAGGAGGAAGTCCGCGACCGACAATGTGCAGGAAACGAACTCTGCCTTCCTCGACAAACAAGCTGCCAACTACAGATTTTCGTCGAAGATGGCGAATCGGAGACCACGCCCGATCGGGCCGGCTCTCGCGGGTACCTGCAATCGCCGTCGTTCCTCCCGCACTCATCAACATCGGGTGAGGAAGGGAGGATGGTGCTGCCAGCGGAGATCCTCACGGCAGGGGCTGGCCGGAACAGAAGCGGATCCGCGAGTCGGACCGCGTGCGGATCTCCGAGCCGCGTTGTGGGGGTGAAGGCAGTTCTGTGAAGAGTTTGCCAGGAGCGTCGCGCCGTACCATGTGGTTGCGGCGCGGGATTGGCAGGTGTGCGCTGCACACAACCAATTCTCAGGTTCCGAAACCGGACTGACATCGTGTAAGCTGAAACGGCGATCCTTTGACGGAGGCCGGATGAACAGCATTGTCTCTCAACAGTTCCTGGCGCATCACACCGTGGTTGATACGCGCAGCGCCGAAGAAGCCCGCCACCAGATCGGGCGGATTTTCACCCCACATTTCCTTTCGCCCCGCGAGGCCGGGGCACCCGCTTTTCATGCGCAGCTCCGTTCCGTGCGCCAGGATTTCTTTTCGCTCAACCTGATCCGCTATGGCTGCGAGGTCGACATCGATCCAGGCGAATTGTCGCGCTGTTTCCTGCTCCTGTTCCCGATTGCGGGAAGCGGCAGGATTCGCTGCGGCCGGGACGAAATGCTGCTGGCTCCGGGAGGGACCGCGGCAATTCTCTCGCCGACGCTCCCGGTCCGCATCCAATGGTCGGCGGACTGTGAAACCGTGGTGGTGCTGCTGGAGCGCGAGGCCATGGAGCGTCAATGGGCGTCGATGATCGATCGTCCGCCTCAAGCGATCTGTTTCGCGCCTGCGGTAGATACCGCAGGCACGGCCGGCCGTGTGCTGATCAACCATGTCCGCCAGATGTTTGAGGGTTTTGAGAGCGCTGGAATTTCCTCGCGTTATCGCAGAGGTCTGGCGGAATGCCTGATGCAGCTGGTGCTGGCCTCCTTTGCCCATGACCAGAGCGGCCAGCTCGACCGCGCCGGGCAATCGGCTCACGCCGGGGCGATTGCCCGAGCCGAAGAGTGGATCCGGGCGAATATCTCCGGGCCCTTCAGCGTTGCCGAAATCGCTGCGGCGAGCGGGGCGTCGAGTCTCAGATCCCTGCAGAACATGCTTCGCCGCGAGCGCGGCACGACGCTGACCGAAATGATCGAGGCCATCCGGCTGGATGCGTTCCGGACCTGCCTGATCGCGTCGGAGGACCGGCGCAGCGTCACCGACTGCGCGCTCAGCGCCGGGCTCGGCCATCTCGGGCGAGCCGCGATCGCCTATCACAGACGCTATGGCGAAACCCCGTCGCAGACCTTGCGCAGGCGGCGCTGAAGGCATGAGCCGGGTCTTGTCGATCTCCTTCAAGCAAGGTCGGTCCGCCGCCGAATCGGGGACTTCGGGGCAGCGTGTCGCTTTTTTCGTCTGACGGGCGGCTGGTGCGAAGCCTCTGCCCGGCTTACAGCATCGAGCGCGGCGGAACGTAAGCGGCCTTGCTGTGCGACAGGCCGAGATCAATGAGAGCCTCACAGGCCTTGTAGGAGATGATGCCGGGATTGAGCACGGGAACCGGGAAGCGCCCGGCGAGAAAACGGTGCGACTGGTACATCGTGGTCGACCCCAGGATCAGCACGTCGGCACCATCCTGTTCGAGGGCGAGGCGGGCCTCGCGCTCGAGCAGAGGAAAGACGCTGTCTTCCTTGCCGGAGAGCAGTTCGCTGGTATCCGGCGGCACGTCGATCGAACGCACCGAAGCCATGCGATGGTTGAGGCCCTGCTCGGTTGCGACCTTGTCGTAGAGCGGGCGCCAGCGCTCCCACATGGTCAGGATAGAAAAGCGTTTTCCCAGCAGACAGGCTGCCAGCATGGTGGCCTGGCACGGTCCAACCACGGGAATGGTCAGAGCGGAACGAAGCCCGGCAACGCCCGAATCGCTCATCGAATTGACGCAGACCGCGCTATAGCCCTCTTTCTGCGCGGACAGCCCGGCCTCCAGCACCGCTGCATCGGCGATGGTCATCTCATAGAGCGAGTCGAGTGTGATCGGCCTGACGCCGCTGGCGACGAAATCGACCTGGATGTCGTCGCGCACCAGTCCGGCTGGCAACTGGGCGGCAAAGAGGCGCAGCGCTTCATCAGGAACCGGGACGGGTACGATCATTCGGATGCGGTGCATGATACGGGTTTCCTTCGCATATCCTGGCGGGGGGAGGCGGCCTCGTGTCGTTCGCAGCCTGGCAAAACAGCGAAAGGCTCCAGCCGGTGTCGGGCTCTCCAGACTTTGGAATCTGCGCAAGCGGCCGGACCTGCGGCCTTCCGCCGGCAACACGCGAAGAGAAGCTGGAGCAGCGAGCTGCGAGGCAGAGCCATCGTCGAAGCGGGCGTGGGTTGCGCCGCTACCGGCGCAACCCACGGGATCATTGGCGCAAGGTCAGCCGGGAAGTTCGGCGCCATAGAGCGCGCGGGCCTGCGCCGGGCTGACCAGACCGTTGGCGACATCCTTCGCGATCAGGGCCGGATCGCGCAGCTGTGGATCGCCATAGCCGCCACCGCCGGCGGCATGGATCTCGACCTCGTCGCCTTTGTTCATGGCGAAGAACGCCTCGGTCCCGATCACATGCTCGCCGTCCTTGTTGTAGAGTGTCAGTGTGGCGATCGGGCCGGCCTGGCCTCCCATCAGTCCAAAGGGTCGGGTCTCCTCGCGCACGCCGCCGCCGAAATTGGCCGCCATGACGCCATCGGTCTCCGATCGCCAGCGATAGATCGTGCCCATGCCGCCGCGCCACTGCCCGGCCCCGGCACTGTCGGGCCAGTATTCGTACCGCAGCACCCGGTAGGGATTGACCAGTTCGTGGAGTTCGGGGTCGGGGGCGCGCAGACCACCGGCGGTGATGACGGCACCGCGGTGATCCCAGCCGTCGAAACCTTTCGCAGCACCGGTGCCGGACTTGCCCATGAAGTGGATGTCGCCGAAGGGGCGGCCGGTTCGCGGGTTGAAGCCCATGGTCGCCGGTGCGAGCCAGCGTCCCCAGGAGGCATAGACCCGCTCCGGCGCCACCTGTGACAGAGCCAGCCACACCGTCTCAACAATGGTCTGGGAGGCCACCACGGTGCAGGCGGTGACCGGAGCCGGCTCCAGGGCGTTGACCACGGTTCCGGCGGGCGCCTGAACGCTGAGCGAGCGCAAGGCGCCTTCGTTGTAGCGCACGCCCGAACAGACGGTCATGAAGATGGCCTGGTAGGAGGCCGAAATCGTATTGGTGAGCGTACTGTTGACATATCCGGCCGCCTGGGGATCGCTGCCCGACCAGTCGAAATGCAGCGATTCCTCATGGACCGTGAGTTTGAGGCGGAGCGCGATCATGCGGTCGGTATCGATGCCGTCATTGTCGATATGGCGCTCGGCCTCGTAGATGCCGTTCGGAATTTTGCGCAAGGCTGCGCGCATCTGCCGGTCGGAAGCGTCGAGAATGCTGTCGGCGACATCGTCGAGCACGGCGACGCCATATTTGTCGATCAGCGCCCGGAGACTCCTCTCTCCGACCGTGCAGGCCCCGATCTGGCACTCCAGATCGGCCTCGACCAGCCAGGGCATGCGCACATTGATGAGCACCATGTCCCACAGGGTCCGGTTGCGCTTGCCCTTCACCATCAGCTTGGCCGGCGGGATGCGCAGGCATTCCTCCCATACCGTGCGCGCGGTCGGGTTGTAGCCGACCACGCCGCCGCCTCCGACATCGGCGTGATGTCCCTTGGACACCGCCCAGAACTGGATGGCGCCATCGACGAAAACCGGCTTGGCCACGGTGATGTCGGGCGGATGGTTGTTGCCGCGGTAGGGGTCGTTGAGAATGAAGACATCGCCTTCGGCAATGTCGCCGGTGAATTCATCGACGATGCTGCGCAGCGCCGAGGGCAGGGTGCCCATCAGGACCGGGATATAGGCGGTCTGGGCGAGCAGGCGCAGACGGTGATCGAAAATCCCGGTAACGAAATCGCGAGCCTCGGAAAAGATCGGTGAGCGCGAGGTGCGCAGCATGGTCTGACCGATTTCGTCGGAGATGGCATAGAGGCGGTTGCCGATCACCGAGACCAGGATCGGATCGCTCTCGGTTGCTCTTGAACTCATTCGCATTATTTCGACTCCCCGTTCAGCTTGCGGATCAGTTCGCCCACATTGGCACCCTTGCGGTACATGAGATAATTGTTGCCGGCATCGCAGGTCAGTTCGAAATCATCCGGCACCAGGATGGTGGTGGTGGGCTGGACCACGATCGCGGGCCCTCCGACCACGTTGCCGTTGAAGAGTTTGAGGCCGTCATAGACCGCGGTCGAGACATAGGCCCCGTCGAACCAGGCCTCGCGCCAGCCGGTCCGTGCCGCGGAAGGATCGTGGCCATGGAGGGGGTGGGTTTCGACATTGGGCTTGTCGGTGACCCCGCGCACGGTGACCCGGAGATTGATCAGCTCGATCGGAGCCGCGGGCGTGGCGTAGCCGTAAAGTTCGTCATGCTTGTGGTGGAAGGCCAGGGCGAGATGGGAAAGCGCCTCATGGGAGAAGTTGCCGTGGGCGAAGGCCGGGACTTCGACCTCGTTGAACTGGCCGACATAGCGCAGGTCCGCGGAATAGTCGATGACGGCGCGTTCGGCCGACACGTTCTCGGTTTTCAGGGTCTCCATCGCCCTGGCAACGATGTCCTGGTAGATCGCGGCGATGGCATGAATGTCGAGGGTATTGAATTCCTCGGCGTAGGTATGGACATAGTCGTGCTTGAGATCGGAGATCAGCATTCCGGCGGCGCAGAACACCGAGGATTCGCGCGGGATCTGGACGAGCGGAATGCCGAGATCACGCGCGATCGGTCCGGCGTGCAGCGGACCGGCTCCGCCGGCGACGACCAGCACAAACTCGCGCGGATCATAGCCGCGCTGCACCGAGACCACCGCGATCGCCGCCGCCATGTCGGCATTGACCACCTGATAGACGCCATAGGCGGCTTCCAGCAAGTCGATGCCGAGCGGTTCGGCGACGTGGCGCTTGATCGCCGCATGGGCGGCGTCGCCGTCAAGCGTCAGTTCGCCGCCGGCAAAATCGAGATAGCCCAGCACATGATTGGCGTCGGTGACGGTCGGCAGCGTGCCGCCACGGCCATAGCAGGCCGGGCCCGGAGAGGCCCCGGCGCTTTTCGGGCCGACATTGAGGAGGCCCCCGGCGTCAATCCAGGCGATTGAGCCGCCCCCCGATCCCACCGTATGGATGTCGAGGATGGGCGACGCAATACGATGGCCGCCGATAATCCCCTCGGTGGTCATGGAAGGGGCCCCGTCACGGACGAGCGCGACATCGAAGGACGTGCCCCCCATGTCGACGGTGATGAAATTGCGGAAATGGTGGACCGCACCGTAATGAAGTCCGGCCTGCGGTGCACCGGCGGGGCCGGAAAGCAGGGTGTTGGAGGCAAAACGCTGCGCCACATCCGGCGACATCACCCCGCCGTTGGACTGCATGATCAGAAGGCTGCCGCGGAAGCCGAGTTCCTGCAGGCGGTGCTGCAGACGCGACAGATAGCGCGTCAGAACCGGGCCGACATAGGAATTGAGCGCGGTGGTGCTGTGGCGCTCATAGACCCGGATCTGGGGCAGGATGTCGGTGGAAAGGGAGACATAGACCCCGGGTAGTTCCTGGTCGAGGATCTCCTTGGTCCTGCGCTCATGGCTTTCGTTGCGGAACGACCACAGATAGGACACCGCGACCGCTTCGACGCCCTGTGTCCGGAACAGGCGCGCGGCCTCCCGCACGTCGTCTTCATTGAGCGGCGTCACCGCCTCGCCATCGACCGTGACCCGCTCCCGGACCACGGCAATATTGCAGCGCTCCACCAGCGGCTGCGGCGGGGCATAGATTTCGAACTGTTTCTCCTTGATGCCGCGCTGCATGTTGAGGAGATCGCGAAAGCCGGCGGTGGTGATAAAGCCGGTCCGTGCACCTTCGCCGGTGAGAACCGCGTTGGTGGTGATGGTGGTGCCGTGGACGATGGTCTCAACCTTCCCAAGCCACTCCTCAAGCGGCAGACCGGCATCCTTCGCCGCCTTGTTCAGGCCGTTGATCAGGCCGATGGTCGGATCGTGCGGCGTCGTCGACGTCTTATAGATCCGGGCGCTGCCATCGTTGTCTTTGATCAGGTAGTCCGTAAAGGTGCCGCCAACGTCGACGCCGACTCTCATGGATTGTTTCTCCCGCCTCAAAACCGTGTCATTGTGATCGCAAGTCCGGACCCGCCCCGTGACGCCGTGGCGAACGAGTCCCTCCCGCGCGGCAATGGCGCCGGGCGCGAGGGAGGCATCGGCACTTTCGGGAACGGGAGCGAATTCGGGTGGATGGGGGTCGCATAATGGGAGAGGCGACGGCGCCAGGCTTGTGGCGGCCCGGGCCGGATCCGGCAGAATTCGCCGGATCCCGGCGCGCCGCCACTGCAAAACCCGGCAGCCCAGAAAAGTCGGCGCGGACTGTCCCGGCCATGGTGCGTCACTCCTCCGTTTCGCGGATGTCGAACTTATCGTCGGCCCCTTGCAGGGGTCCGAACTGTCAACTATCCGGGCCGAAAGCTAGGCGAGCCGATGGGAGCCGGTCAAGAGATTTCTGCGAAATCGATGAGAGGAACTACTCAGATCCGATCACGGAGGCAGCGACGGAGCCAAAGCCGCCCCTGAGCGGGTCCCGGGGAGACCCGCTTTGTGCAGTGATTGCTGGAAAACCCCGGCTGGCGCGGGAAGCAGGGATGACAGCGCGAAAGCCTTAATCCCTCCACAACCGCCGCCTCGCCGAAATCAGACACGCCGGGCATCATGATCGGGTGAAGGAGAGGCCGTTTCTATCCAGATGGCGCTCGCCATTATCCAGATCGCGCAGAGGTCGGGGAGCTGCGAAGTCCGCGTGAAATGCCCGACGGTGCTTTCGTGTGGCAGGCTTGAGCCCCCTTGATGGAGGCCATGGGTGAGGGCGCCTTGCGGGCCGGCATAGCGCATAGCGCCAGGCTGGCTGTGAGGAAGAATTGACAGAATTTGCGCAAATGGCCGGCTGTCTTTGCAGGAGCCGGGGATCCGGGAAGCGACGAGGTGTTGGGGACGGGAGCGGGAAGCGTGGCAGGCGAGGCTTGAAGCTGCCTGCGAAGCCGGCGTGCCGTGCCTTGCGGATCGGCTGCGCATTTCGAAGCGCGGAGGCTGTCGACGGGGCCTGGTATGCATCTATCCTGAGATTGCGGCTTTGCGAATCGGGTGGCGGCGCGAGGGACAGCGTGTCGGCGGCGGGGCGCCTTGAGCCGGCGTTCAAGGAGCGCGAAACCGGTGGCACTGGGCGGGTCCTGCGCCTCTTTGGAGGCGAGGCTGCATCGGGGGGGCTCTCAGCCGTCAATCGCATCCTGCACAATATGGATGGAATTGAGCGCAATCCGGATAGTGTATGTGGCTGTTTGGGTTCACCATGTCGTCAAACCAGACGTCAGATAAAAGGCCGACCTGCCAACGGGGTGCAATGTTGCCCGAAAGGTCGCATCGGAGGAGCGCCATGGACCGCAGCCTGCTCAGTTCGCTGTGCCCGGTTTGATGTACCGTCAAACCGCCCCCTGCCGTGATCGGTGGCGGCAGGCCGTGCTCCTGTTCTACAGCGCCGGGGACAAGGGAACCGGATCCGCGCGAATTTCCGCCCCTCGCAAGGTCCCGGAAAAGGCGCATCGGCGGCCTGGACCCTCGAGCCGCCGCGAACCGCGCGCGCGGCGAATCGGAATCAATGTCTGGCACCGGCCACGCGCGTCGAGATGGCTGGTGCGACCAGGATCAACGCGTCACAGGGAGATGAAACATGCCGGGAAAGCTTCCATACGAGAAGTATGATCTTGAACGCTATTTCCATAAATATTCGGCGGTGCCGAAAGAAGTCATCATCAAGGAAGATCTGCTGCGGCTCGGGGTCTACCTGACCGATGCGGCGCTCGAGGAGTCGTCAAACTTCACAACGAAATCCTACTATCTCTTCTCCTACGATCATCACGACGTCGAGGAAATGAGCCGGAATGAATTTCTCAAGGCACCGGAGGAATTCAAGTTCAAGGGCGGGCCGTATGGGTTGCGGCCATCGAACAACAAGACCTGCATGGATAAGGAAGCAAATACGCCGTACAAGATTGATCTTGTTGACGGCAAGCTTCAGCTGTTCTGGCAGAACAATTATCTGGCGGATGTGGAACTTCGGGAAAAGCCGCCCTATTACCGCTATAAGCTCCCGGACGGCACGCCCTATTCCGATATCGCCAGTTCGGTGTTCTGGGGCTATTCAACCTTCTGCACCATTCTGCGCAGCTGTCAGTATTGGGGCGCCAAGGAGGAGTGCATCTTCTGTGATATCAACACCAACGCGCGCAAGCAGTCGAAGACCGGCCGCCCCTTCATGCTCTATAAGAAGATCGACGACGTGGTGACGGTGCTCGACACCATCTTCAACAAGGAGCGGGAACCGATCAATCACCAGATTGTGCTTACCGGTGGGGCGCTGATCAAGCCGTTCTCGGGCAAGCGCAATGTGGACTTCTATGCCGACTATATCCGCGCCATCCGGGAAAGGATCGGTCATCGCTGGACCATTCACCTTCAGACCACGGCACTGACAAAGGAGGAATGCAAAATCCTCAAAGAGGCCGGGGTCGATTCGCACCATGCCAATATTGAGGTGTGGGACAAGGAGAAGTTCGAGATCTACGCCCCGGCCAAGGCCAAGCACGTCGGCCGGGACGAATGGATCAAACGGGTCTGCGATTCGGTGGAGATCTTCGGGGAGGGCGGGGTCTGCCCGACCTTCGTCTGCGGCACCGAGATGGCGCGACCCTGGGGTTTCGAGAAATGGGAAGATGCAGCCCGCTCCATGGCCGAGGGCTGGGACTATCTGATGTCCCATGGCGTCACGCCGCGGAGTTCGAGCTGGGTGATTGAGCCGACATCGCTGCTCGGCCAGTATGATCAGCCGGTGGTGCCGCTTGATTACTTCATCGAGGTCGATATCTCCTGGTATGAGACCTGGCGAAAATATGATCTGCCGCCGCTCAGAACCTTCAGCCCGATGGGGCCGGGGCGCAGTCTCAGCATCAACAGCGGCCATCTCGACATGGGTGCGTGAAGGGTGGGTTCTGGTTCCTCGGAGGTTCCAGGGAGCAAGGCGGGGGGCAGCCTCCGCCAGAGCCTCCCCCGGGAGCGGATGACACGGCTTCGGTGGCAGGAAATCTGCCCGCAACGCGGGAGAGCGCGCACAGCGCCGCAGGTTGCCTTCGGTTCGGGGAGAGCGCGCAAGGGGCGGTCACGGCTGGCGCGCGACCGGGCGATTTTGCCGCGTCTTTGAGCCGATCGGGCGACTGTCCGGAAATCGGACAATTCAGTGGCAACATATCGCGAATACGGAATTTCGGCTCCGGGCCGGACTCCCAGATGGCGCTTTCAGCGAAATTTTTCCGCAGGGCCGGGATGTTTTCGACAGAGCGGCCGGGCAACGGGGACTGTTGCTGAGCCGGGTGGAGATTGGCGTGCGGTCTGTCCGAAAGGCGGAAGGAAGCGAGGTCTCGGCCGCTGGCCGAGGTCTTCAGCGGCCTCGATGAGGGCAGGGTTGAGGAATTTCACAGACGCTGTGCTGATGACGCTGTCAGTGGGGGGTGGAAGCAGGCAGTGGAGGCAGCGGCGACGGGAAGGCTTCGCCTCTCCAGGCCTCCGGCACAGGAGAATCTGCGTTTACGCCTGCGAAGGGGCTGGAGGCGACAGCTCGGGCACCGGATGGCGCGGCACGTCATCGTCGTCCCAGTCGAGCGTGGTGTAGTCGAAGCCATGGGCGAGGGTGGGTTTGACGATTTCGAAAAAAGGCGAGATGTCGAAGTCGCGCGGCATATAGAGCGACGAATCACGGATATGCAGAATCTCGTGCCGGGCGTGGGCACTGCGCACCGTGAGGATCCGGGGCAGGATGGGGTAGCGCACGCTGTTGAAGGCCTGGGCGATCAGGGTCGAGCAGATCGTCCGGGTCGGGTCGCCGGAACCCAGCGCGATCATGCGCCGGCGCCAGCGTTGCGGCACCGGGAAGGGCAGGAGATAGCGGGCCAGATCAAGAAGATTGCGGGTGTCATAGGCAAGGCCGATGCGGTCGATGGCGTAGCGGCACAGAAGGTCGCGGTCCGGATCGGACAGGGCGATCGGCCGGCACAGCCTTGTATGGTAGGTGTAATATCCTGAGAGCGCGGTTGAGACCACGCCTGCTCCGATGTTGGCTTCGACCAGGACATGGGGTTCGCCGTCGGCCTCGCATCTGCCATCGATCGGCCCGACATAGAGTGCGGCGTGCGACCAGGTCGACTGGGTGAGATATTTGATCATACCCGAAAGCCGGCTCGAGCCCTCAACCAGAAGCACGTCACCGGGCCGGATGGCTTCTTTGAGATATTCGGGGTTGCTCGGGGTGAAGGGCTTGTAGACCCGGTTCTCCCGGGAGAGGTAGCGTCCGATCGCCGTCTCGGCGCGGTCAAGCAGGCTTGCCATGTCCAACTCGCATCAAAAGTGTCGTGCCTTTTCGCGTGGGACAGCGTTATCCCGCCAAATGCGGTGATTTTGTGAGGGTTGAGGAGGACTCCGCTGATTATCTGTTATCCGTAAGTCTCGCAGCGCTGGATCGGTACGATAGTGCCGATAGCGGCGGCGAAAGCCTGGGACAATCACCCATGAACACCGCCTGTCGAAATTTGTTTGTGAGGTCGACGGCGACCAGCCCGGGAGACTGCGGGTGATGACTTGCGCGGCGAGGAGACGGAGCCTGGTCTCAGCGGACACATGCCAACGCTGCGATTTCGTTCAGGCTGGCGTCACGTCGTCGCTGGAAGCCGGATGGATCACGCCGATCCGCTCCGGGCGGCGGTCTGGTTTTCGGTTTTCGAGTTCGCCAGGAAAGAAAATGGCACCAACTGCCGGCGTGGCGCCGCCCCCAAGCCGGGTTTCATTCACGGGAGTGGAAATTGCCGAACTGTCGCCGGACCGGTCCCAAGCGGCTCACTTATCGCAAACAGCACCCCGGAGTTTCCTCACGTGCCGGCGTTCCTTTTTCACGGAGGCAGGAATTCGCTCGCGTCAGCGTCGGCCTTTGGGCAGTGCCTTCAGGCGGCATTTCTCATCAACGTTCTGCCCGCTGATCGACCGGATGACGCAGCTTCAGGCCGTCGAAGACGGTCCTTTGCCGCTTTGAACCCGTCCGGATCTTTGCGATGCCGATTGGCGACGATCAGCTTGTGGATTGCAAAACGCTCAGGCCGGGGGATTTGCACCAGAACACCAGAGCGACAGGCGACTGGGGCAGGAACTGGCTCGGCTTTCAGATCGTTGAGATCGCGAAGCGACCGGGCATGCAGGCCAGGCGCGCGGAGAGGCCGAAGATCCTCCGCGCCCCTTGAGGGACGGCGTGCAAAACCCGATCATCGTCTCATTTCCGGGTTTGTCTGCAGCGCCGGATCTTGCTGGTCGGCTGCGGGGGTCTGTTCAACAAAAAGGAAATTGTTGAACAGGGCGGTCCTGAGCCGTGGCCGGGGGCTTTCGAGCCAGTTCTGTGCAGTGGCGCCAGGCTGGGCCGCAAAGTCGCAATCCCCTGGGGTTGGCTATAAAGATCCGCCCGTTTTCGCTTCACCAGCGAAACCTTGAGGCGGGCCGGGGATGCGGTGCAGACGCCGGGGCTGGGGGTGCCGGCAATCCAGCAAGAGCATGATTTTGCTTTAATTTTGTCTGGACTCTTGCCTTGCAGGCGTTCCTGGTGCCAGACTGCGGATGGTGCGGTGCGCCAGATCGTGGCCCGCCGGGACATGGATTCGAGAGGCCGGGGCCGGTTCTGTGCGCGGTTTCGCGCCATAGGCCGGGAAGCCGGGGGTGGCTGTGATGGCGGATATCGAGAGATGGGTCGGCTTCATCTCTTCGCGCGATGGCGCGCTGCTCGGCGATCTGCTCCATCCCGATGTCGTCCTGGAGACCCCGTTCTTCTATCCGCCGCGGCGTGGCCGGGACCAGGTCCGGACATATCTCCTCTGCAGCATGCGCGTGCTTTGCGGGCCCGGCTTCGGCTATATCGGGCAATGGAGGGCCCAGGCTGGGGCGGTGCTGGAATTCGAGAGCGTGATCGACGGGATCCGGATCAATGGTGTGGAGATCATCGGCTTCGATGAGGATGGCCGCATCACCCGTTTCCGGACCATGGTGCGACCGCTGAGGGCGCTTGAGATGCTGAGCCGGCTGATGGCCGAGCAGTTGCAGGTTGAGGATGCCGGGGCGTGACGAGATGAAAATGGATCCTGAGGCAGGGAAGGTGAACGAAGCCTGGCATCGTCACCGGGCGATGCTGACGCGACGTGGCTTTCTGAGCGCGGCCGCCGGGCTTGCGGCGCTGCCGGTGTCGTCCCATGGCGCGCCTCTGGCCCGCTCCCGGGACGCCGACATCGTTGTGGTCGGCGCCGGAGCCGCCGGTATCGCTGCGGCGCGCCGCATCATGGGGGCCAACCGCAAGGTCGTGGTGGTGGAGGCCGGACCGCAGATCGGCGGGCGCTGCATCACCGATCAGGGCACTCTGGATGTCGCTTTCGATCGTGGCGCGCGCTGGCTCCACAATCCCGACGGTACCATAGCCCAGCTCGTACCCAGTATCGGTCTGGAGGTCGCGGCGCTGCCGCTCGGACAGAGGCTCCGCATCGGCCGGCGCGATGCCCGTGGCCGCGAGATCGAGAAATACCTCGCGGCAGTCGGCCGCGCCAACCGGGCCATTGAAGAGGCGGCGCGGGGCAAGCTCGACAGTTCCTGCGCCACGGTGCTGGCGGCAAAAGACGTCGCCAAAGACCTCGGCGATTTTCTGGGCACGGTCGAATTCAGCCTCGGGGCGGCCTATGCCGGCAAGGACCTCAAGGAATTGTCGGCGATCGACAAGGCGCGGGCGCAGGACCGCAATATCGCGCTGGGCTGCCCGCAGGGACTGGGCACTCTGATCGCCCGCTTCGGCGAGCAGATTCCGGTCACGCTGTCGGCTCCGGTGAGCCGGATCAACTGGAGCGGCCGCGAGGTTGCGGTGGAGACGCCGACCGGGCGGATCGCGGCCCGTGCCGCCATCGTCACGGTGTCGACCAATGTGCTGACCAGCGGTGACATCCGGTTTTCACCTGAACTGCCCAGACGCACGCTTGATGCCGCAGCAAAACTGGGGCTTGGCTCCTATGATCACATCATGCTGCAATTGAGCGGAAATCCGCTTGGTCTGGCCCCCAACGACCTGCTGATCGAGCAGAGCGACTCGACCCGGACCGGGCTTTTGTTTGCCAATATCGAGGGCACCTCGCTGTGCTCGCTGGATGTCGGCGGCAGTTTCGGCCGGGATCTCTCGGCCCAGGGCGAACAGGCCATGGCGGATTTCGCCAGGGAATGGATCTCCCGACTGTTCGGCGGTGCTGCGGGACGCGCCGTGAAGTCGGTGGCAGCGACGCGCTGGAACGCCGCGCCCTATGTCAAGGGCGCAATGTCGGCCGCCACCCCGGGAGGGCAGATGTCGCGACGGATCCTGACGGAGCCGCTCGGCAATCTGTTTCTCGCCGGCGAGGCCACCCATGAAACCCTCTGGGGCACCGTCGAGGGGGCATGGGAGAGCGGCCTTGCCGCGGCCGAGGCAGCGTTGCGGAGAATCGGGGCGCTGGCCGATTAGCAATCTGCATTGTTCCGCAAAAAGCCGGGCCGCGGTGCGGCCCGTTACGTTTTCTGTCATCTCCGCAACAGTTGAGCCACATTCCTCCTTTAGCTCAGTTCCTCCCTTCGGATTCCATTCCTGATGCTGTCAGCGTGATGAACCTGTCCCCCACCCTGCATACATCGAACGTCAATCTCGCTGGTCTGATGACGGTCCTGGGCGAGCACCTCTACTCCACCCCGCTGGTGGCGCTGCGCGAACTGGTGCAGAACGCCCATGATTCCATCCTGCGCCGGCGGCTGGATGACCCCGCCTTCAGCGCCGAGGGGGCGTCAATCCGCGTCAGCGCCGATATCGCCCGGCAGATCGTGACCATCACCGATACCGGCAGCGGGCTGACGGAGCGCGAAATCCACGACTATCTCGCCACCGTCGGTGTCGGCTATACCCGCCTTCTGCGTCAGCGCGAAGGTGCCCGCGATGAGCTGATCGGCATGTTCGGCCTCGGCTTCCTGTCGGCTTTCGGGATCGCCCGCTCGGTCACGCTAACCACCTGCTCCTATCAGGAGCCGGAGAAAGGCTGGTGCTACCAGTCCAACAACGCCCAGCAATATGTCGTCACCGAAGTGGCGCCGGGCGCGGTCGGGACCACGGTTGAACTGGATCTGCGCGAGGAATTCGGCAAGCTTTCCGGCGACGATTATCTGGCCCGCGTCCTCGGACGCTACTGCGCCCTGCTGAGGGTCCCGGTCTTTGTCGGTGCGCGAACCACACCGC
Source organism: Alphaproteobacteria bacterium (assembly GCA_009781045.1). Lineage (GTDB taxonomy): Bacteria > Pseudomonadota > Alphaproteobacteria > Rhizobiales > Xanthobacteraceae > Bradyrhizobium. The sequence continues at coordinate 5,301 of WQYW01000033.1, read as the reverse complement.
TGAACGCGGAACGCCCGCCCTGGCAGGCCGACCCGTCTCAACCGGCAGCACATCCCCTCCAGGCGCGCAAGCGGCGGCTCGAATTTGCCGCGCGCTTTGAGCAGCGCTTCACGCCGCTCTGCACCATGCCGGTGGAGGGGGATGACCTCCGCGGGCTGCTCTGGGTCCAGGACGGCGGCAGCTACGGCAACAGCGACAACCGCAATCTCTCGGTTTTCCTGCGCGGCATGTTGCTCGACGACGATGCCCGCGATCTCCTGCCGGGCTGGGCCGGGTTCATGGGCGGCGTGGTTGAATCCGACCGCCTGCTGCCGACTGCGAGCCGCGAGGCCCTGCAGCGCAACGATGCCTATCGCGCCGCCCGGCATGCCATCGGCGAAGCCGCAGTGTCGGGTCTGGCCGCCATCGCGCGCTCAGAGCCCGAGGTCTGGCGCCGGATCCTGGAGCGCCACAACGAGGCGCTGCTGGGCGCCGCGCTTTGTGATGACCGCCTGTTTGAGCTGCTCGCCGATGAGGTGCGGATTCCGAGTTCCCAGGGCGATCTGCGCGCGCGCCTGCTGCGCCATGACGGCATGGTCCATGTCGGTTTCTCCACCGGTGGTTTCGAGGACATGCTGTTTCGCATGCTGGGCGTTGCGGTGGCGGACGGCGATCGCTATGCGGTTCTTCCTTTCCTGCGCCAATGGGCGAGCCGGCATAACACGCGCGTGATTGAGATCGGCACCGAAAAAGGCAATCGTGTTCTTTTCAGCGAAGAGGCGATTGCGCCCGCCAGGCTTGAACTTCTGACGCGGCTGCTGGGTGACGGCGAACAGGTGATCGCCGCGCGCTTCCTGCCCGTGGAGTTGCCGCTTGTGGTGGTGCCGGATCGCGAGGCGGAACTGAAACGCCGGCTCGAGAGTGACGAGGCCGACAAGCGGATCTCGATGACGGCGCTGCGACTGGTACGGAATTTCACGGCCGGCATCGACGGCTCGGTGCGCTCGCGCCTCTATGTCAATCTCGACAATCCCGCCATTGCCGCGCTGCTTGCGGCGGGGGAGGGGGAAGCGGCGGGCCGGGCCGGCGCACTGCTGAAGGCCATCAAACAGCTTCTCAATACCGCGCAGGATCGCGACGAACAGCCCGACCTGCGTGTGGCGCTCAGCACAATAGGTGAGGCGGCGCTGGCGCTGATGGGGCAGGGAGACCGGGGATGACGGATATCTGGCAGTGGGTATCGGAACTGGAAGAGGAGCTGCGCGATGACGGCCGTTCGCGCATCGCGGATCTGATCGACCGGATCCCGGGTGCGGAAGTTGAAGAAGCCGAGGCCATGCTGCCGGAAGCACTGGCAGCGGCACGCAGCCTCAGGCACAGCTGGCTGGAGGTCTTTTTCCGTCACTGGGGGCTGCAGGCGCGTATCGCCCGCGGTGGCGAGGGAACACGCGCACTGCGCGAAGCGGTCGAGCTGCTTGAATTCGCCCATCGCGACGACACCATCGGTTGCCCGCAATCGGTCTGCACCGCACATGACCTGCTGTGCTGCTATGCCAATGTCGACGGACTAGGCTGGGCCGAAGAGCGCATCAGCCTGGCCGCGGAAACGCTCGAACGCGTGGAGCCTTCATGCGTGTGCTTTGACTGCATCAGCGGCGAATATGCCGACGCCCTGATCGATCAGGGCCGTCATGACGAGGCGCAGGCCTTTCTGGAGGCGCAGGGACTGCGCCTGCGCGAGGCGGGTGGGGATTCCGATTTTGGTTTCAGAAATATCCTGGTGCGCTCGTTCCTGCACACCCGGGGTCCTGCCCATGCGCTGGAGCGGCTGGAACAGGGCGAAGACCCGGCGGATGACCATTTCGCACTGGACAGCGATCTTCTGCGGGCGCAGTGCCTCGCCAGTGTCGGGCGAGTGACGGATGCCATAGCGGCGCTGCCCGCCTTCAGCGATCTTGCCGGCGGACATTATCGGGCATGGGGGCAGGCGGTCGATGCCATCGTGGCGGCCGCGCCGGAACGCAACAACTGGCAGCTCGGCCGACAGCTGGCGACCGCAATTGGCGAACTCGAGGGCAAAGGCGCCCATCGCAACTGTCTCACCATCGCGCTCCAGCATGCGCGGCTGGCTCTGACGCGCGGATCGCTGTGGACGGCGCGGCGGGCGCTGGATGCGGCGCGCCGCCAGCTGCCGCAGCTGCGGCGCGATGGCGGGGCAGCAGAAGCCATCCTTGAACTTGAGCAGCGGATTGCGGCGGAGCCCGCAGGCAGACTGCCGGTACCGGCCGGGGAACTCCTGGCGCATCTGCAGACTATCCCGGAGCGCAATCCCGAACACGATATTGAGCTGCTGGCCCTCTCCTGTCGCGAGCGCCCCGACGACGAGGATCTGGTGCTGGCGGCGTCGCTGGCAAGTGAGGCCTGTGGCGCGCCCACGTCGGGCCATGAGCTGTTGTGGGCGTTCCTGGAGAAACATCCGCAATCCACCTCCGTGGCGCTCCGTCTGCTGGACCTGTCTTTGGGCCATGGCAACGCCGACATGGAAGTCACCCGCCTTGCTGGCTTCGTTGAGGCCTCCCAGGAACAGATCGCAAGATGGTGCCTTGTCCGACTGGCCCAGGAAAAGGGGCGATGGCGCGAGGTGGCGCAGCGCACCGCGGAGATCATGGCGCTGGCGCCGGATTTCGAATTTGCCGCCGTGCATGGGCTGGCCGCCCGGGCGGCGATGGAAGAGGGCGATCTCGCACGCGCGGCGCTGCTGCGCAGAGTACTGGCAGAACATAGCGATCAGCCGGGTGCCGCCGACTGGGATCTGTTGACGGCTGCGAGCGCGCTCGGCGACTGGGATATGGTGCGCTGGAGTGCCGCCCGTCTCGGCATGAAACTTACCGACGCCGAAGGCCCGGTGCGGGAGGAGTGGGGATGGATCCGGGTGGCCTTCGAGGACGAAGGGCGCAGCCGTCTTTACGTGGCGCAGCGCACCGGTCCGGTGACGGCCCAGGTGGTCGAGATCGCTCGCCCGGGCGTCGCGCAGCATGTCCATGATGAGGTCGTATTTGACGCAGCATTACTGGAGCCGGTTCCGGAGGACGAGGAGGAGCGGGAGAGCTGGCTGCCGCCATTCCGGGTCGTCCATGTCAGCCGTGCGGGTGGCTGTGTCTCCTGGCTGCTGGACGGTGCCGATCCTGGCAAAGAGTCTCTTGCCAGGCTGCGCACTGCCCTGGAGGCCGACGAATGGTTGCTGCGGCGGGTGAGCAGTGACGACTACGCGGTTGCGGACCCCGAACGGGAGGGAGCGACACTGCCCGGCATCTGCCTCTTTCTCGCCACGCCGGCCACCACACCGGCGGCACAGATTGATGCCCGGCTGCGCGACCTCACGGGCGGATTTGCCCATCCCTGGGCCTGGCTGGATCTCGCACGCGCGGCGGGAGGCGACACCGAGCGCCATCAGCACATCATAAAACGCTATGGCTTATGAGCTGGAGACAAGGGAAGTCTCACCGCCGATGGTATCGCGGATGCATTTGGCGTGTATCCATCGAACCCGCTTCACGTGTGCCTGAGCCTCGATGTGCTTTCCGCAGATTACACCAGATCTGTGAGAGGAAGATGGATCGGTTACCTGCGCCAGGAGGCATGAGCGAGCTGAAAAGTCTCTGGTCTGGTGCGGCCTGAAAGTCCCTGCCTTTCGTTCCGACGATCCCGACAGAAAGACAAAATGGATGGTTGGAAGCAAAGGGGAGGCCACAGGGCCTTCATGGCGCGATTTGACCAGCACGGAAGGCGCTACCCGTCAGATTTTACGAAATGCGCCGCGCGACCTCGGTTTTGGCGTGTGCGAAGGCTGGCTCGTAGTCCCGCGCCAACGCACCTGACACGCCGACCTGCCGCAGAGCTTCGCGCCAGCCCTCCGATATGCAGCGAGCCGTGTCCCGAACCATCCGTCGTGCCTCCTCGGCAGGGATCTCGAAAAACTCACACGCAGCGAGTGCGAGGGATATGGAACGGTCGTGCGCACCGCCATCCAGGATCGCAGTTTCAAGATGGAGATTTCGGTCCAGGGCCGGGTTCACGTCGAAAACCGGAGACAACCGCCATTGTCCGGCTCCGACATAGAGGAATTGACCGACTTCGCCTGAACTGTCGCCAGAGACGTCCAGCGCCTCGGCCGTCCCCGACCGCAGCCCGGTGAAGCCTCGATGGAGCTGCCGGTGATGGTCCGTGTGCCGTCGGGCACCGGCCCGCCGCCATTCGTATTTAAGGTGTTGGTCTTTCGAGGCCACGCCCGTCGCCATGGGCACCACTATACCCTGGCGGGTGGCGTCGGGAGGACGACTTTGCACTTTGCCGAGGCGGAGGGGGCGCGGGCCAGCGTGCCCGGCCGGGATGGCGTGTTCCGATCCAGCCGGTTGACACCGATATGCTCGCCGAGGCTCGACGCAATTGCGAGAAGACAGTGCCCTCGTTGCGGGGCGTGGTCGCTGGCAGCGTCTGACCGAGCATGCTGATACGCGGCGAAATCAGGCGCGGGATTGCTCTGAAACGGAGCAAGATCCGATATCCGTGGGTCACCTGCCGCAATCGGTGAGCAGGCTGCGTTAGGACCATGCCGACCAGATGCTCCGGGTCTCGGCTGGCGACTTCGGTCGAAGGGGGCCGGATCGGTGCAATCAGGCCACGTGCCGATATCGATGGCCTGCCTGCTACAACAGCGCTTGTTCACGATTTAACTCTTGTGAGGCGCAACAGGACTTCGAGGATACGGATGTTTCCGTGATCAATCCCCGGTCCCTTTGCTCCTGGCCGGATCGCTGCAATCAGGCCACGTGGCGATAGAGACGGTTTGATTGCAGCAACAGCGATGGTTCACGACCTTACTCTTGTGACGCGCAACAAGAGAGACTTCGAGGATACGGGTGCGTCAGTAGTCAATCCATGGGACCCTGGGTGACAGCACCCGCGCAGGCTATGCCGCGGTGGACAAACCGGCTTGTGGTGCGCGGCGACTGGATCAAGCCGGGGGCAACCGTGATCGACGTCGCAGATCAACCGCGACGTCGATCACGATTCCGGTCGATGGGCGGCAAACCGCACCTGGTTGCGCGCTGTCGCCTTGGACCTGTTCGCCAATTGCTCAATCCTGCGCAAAGGAAGCAGGTCTCGCGCACAGGGCACAACGGGGCAACGCCTGTGCCGTGTGAGCAACCCGCAAGCACGTGCGGGCGAAGATCACGACCGCAGGCTGCCGCCGGTCTTGCGCGTGATTTCGCCGATGATTTTGGCGGCCACCGCGTCGATCTCGAGATCGGTCAGAGTCTT
>WQYW01000032.1 GCA_009781045.1 Alphaproteobacteria bacterium | reverse complement strand
CGGATTGAGTTCAATGGAAGGTGGATCGTAGTACCAGAGAAGTGTTTTTCGGGCGCATCTTTCGGCACTGACAGTATTTCGGTATCACCCGATAGCGGCGGCTTCGGTATCAATCTGACCGGCAGGTCAAGTGACGGCAAAGACGATGTAAAACTTCTGCTGTATGGCGGCAATGAGATCTCGTGCGCTCGAAAAGAACCTTGTTCCGGGCAGGACAATCCGAAGAATGAGTGTGCAAGATGGTTAGTAGAGTAAGCCTGATCGCTCCGGACCCGTAACCCGGATACCACCTCCGTAAATTGTGCAAACACGAGGGCTCTCGTCATCTTTCGCTGTATCGGTGCATCGCTTGAGGCGCTGAGCGAGGGGTGTGATCCCATGCGCCGGATGCGATCCAGCGCGTGCAATTTGCAGATCCAGGGGCACTTTCGCCCTCAGCCCAGGAGAACGCGCCGGAAAACCGCAGGGGTCACGCTTCGGTCTTCGCGTCTTGACCTTCGGCACGATCCCCCTCTGCTGGCTCATCTGACCCGTCATGCGGCTCATTTGAGCGATAATCGAAGTGGGCATCACCGGATCCGGAAACGATCCGGGTCACCTCCGGAGGAAGGACGTCAGGAATTAACGTCCTTCTTTTTGCCGGGCTGACCTCGCCCGCAGAGTCCGGGATTTCCGTCCCGAATTCTGCCGGCTTCGCCCTGCTCGGATAGTATCGCCCGAATTGAGCGTGACCCGCGAGCGCTTCGGGGCGGTAAGGAGCCGTTCCTGTGGCGCACTGGACAACCGCCGGCAGTTCGAAACGCCGGCCAACCGTCGGATGGAAAATGGCGTCCGTAGGGATTTCGCGGATCTTGACCTTCCACTTGAGCCGGCTGACAAGGTTCTCGATCCACGTCCATTCCGGAAGCTCGCCGGCAATTGCGTCCACGGCATCACGCAGGCCGAAGACCTCGCAATGCTGCACGCCACCTGCCTGCGGGTAGATGTACAGGCCCTCGCCCATGTCGCCGGTTCGCTCCATCTTTTTTCCGTTGACATAGATCGGACCGGTGAGCAGGCCATCGGGAACCGACACCGCTTCGCGACACATCCACTCCAGGGCGATATCCGACAAGCGGGATTCAGACTCGGGGTAACAGCCACCGACATCGCAGTGATTGCCGGCAAACCACCATTGTTTGAGCCGGTCAATTCCCTCGCATTGCGGTACGCTTTCCTCGCTTCCTGCCCATACGACACGATCGAAGTCCTTGCGCGTCTCATCGATCGCATTGGCAGAACGCGCAAATGCGATGCGTCGACTCAGCAGGCGATCAAAGTTCTGGCCCTTCCATACCGCCTTGTGGGAACGCGTCCCATCGGAATCCGGAAAATCGGAGATCGTCCTCGTCACGGCCCTGTTCTGCCAGCCCCAGAACCAGCCCAATGCACCCGCAATCACAACAAGCTGTGTGAAGAAGCCGGTCAGCATGAAACCGGAGTTGAGCAGTTCAGAAATTGGCCATGCCACCAGCAGCGACGGCACAAATCCAAGGACAATCGCCGCAGCAGCGATGCCCACCGCAAGGCCGGCCTGGATGAAGAAACGGCGCAGGCCCCTGGCCTCAAGGGCCGTGACCGCGTCAAACACGCCGACAAAATACGGTGCCACGTTGGAGACGGTATCGCTGCCCGATCCGTAGTCATTCCGGAAACGCCTCGCCAGTTCGAGACGTTCCTTTTCGAACTTTTTTCTCGGATGCCCGGCGCCGTGCTCCAGCACGGTCTCGACAGCCTCTCGCGCGATGTCCCTCGCGGCCTTCCCGTATCGCTTCAACGGCCCGTCGGGCGTCTTTGCAGGTATGCCGCAGAGCATCAGAAGGCAGGCAAGGCTGCGCACCGTGTAGCCGCCGCGGCTGAACCCGAACAGGAAAATCCTGTCGCCATCCTCGTAATGATTGATAATGAATTCGTAGCAGTCCGCGATGTTGCGCTTGATGCCGGCCCCGGTCAGCGACCCCATCAGCTTCTGGACAAAGCGAATCGGGGCGGCAAGGGCCGTGGCACCGATATCGCTGCCAAGCCCCGCATCGTAGAAGGCGACCTGCCGCGACGGATCAATGCCGGAGCCGGAATGGTCCCGCGAGATCTGGTACATTTTGTAGATGTTGCTGGCCCGCTGCTCGGGGCGGGCACCGCCATCCTGGCAAGTGCCGTCTGCAAAGACCACGATATTCTTCGCCATGCTCTATTCGTCTCCCGCTACGCGACGAGGGAGAGGATCGAACCGCACGCGCCCCACCTTGTCGGCCACCACAATCGTCATACTTTGACCGTCCGGTTCCGGAGATTGGCGGAAAAAGAATTATATTTCAAGGAGATTCGGTTTCCATTTGCGGATCGGTACCACCTTCACGAAACCGTGAGCGAAAGCAGCCGCCGGATCGGAGACAGGCTGAAATCGGCCCGCTCAACGGCCCGGCACAGACAATGGCGACGAAAACATTGGTCTCCTGTGGCAACAGAAATCCGAATGAGCATGTTCGAAACGCCATGGTGCCAATCAGCGACGGTAGCAAGGTAGGGCTGACGGGGTTGCTGCCAGTGCCCTCAGGCTCCCATCGCTACGCCGACAGCTTTCTGACGCGGAATGCGGACAGACGTGTCGAAGCCTGGTTGGCGCTCTTCGGTGCAGAAACTGCGGATCCCGCGCCAACAGGAAGGCTCCCGTCGCGCACTGGCCCCCGACACGATCCTCCCCATTGCGCCGACTGTTCCGCAAGTTCGAGACACTCCCCATGCCGCGAGACGCCAGGACGCTCTTCACGAAACCCGAAACGCTGCTATTGGTTCTGGAAGCTTCTGAATGCCCTGTGCATTTCCAGTGACTCCGTGCCTCGGCTTCTGATTCGAGCAAAGAGAATTGCATGATGATCGAGGCAGCCATGATCGCATGGGTGGACGTTCACTATCGCATCGACGAGGCTGTCACAGCGCAGCGTTGGCATTCGCTCCTCGCAGCGACGCCGCTCCGTTCCTCGAGCGCCTCGCGCGAACCTCTTCACCCGCAGCGCCCTATGTTCCCGGCGCATTCTATCCTCGCGCGAAATGCCCTGCATCATTGACATTCTTGCCCCCTTCACAGAGGTCGGGGTGATCGTCGTCGACGGCTATGTCTGGCTGGCAAAGGATCGCCCCGGGCTGGGTGCGCATCTCTACAACCGGCTCGCCGGCCGGGTTCCGGTCGTCGGGGTCGCAAAGACCGCATTCCGAGGCAACGACTGTGCCATCCAGGTAACCCGGGGGTTCAGCACCCATCCCCTCTATGTCACTTCCATCGGCATTGATCCGGCTGTAGCAGCAGCATCCGTCGCCGCCATGGCCGGGCCCCATCGCCTCCCCACCATCCTCAAGCGGGTCGACCAGCTGGCGCGCGGGATTTCTCTGCCAGTCACAGACTGAGTTCCCTCGCCCCTCTCGTTCCGACCTGGAACCAGCGTCGGCAAGCAATCACGAGGATCCTCCCTCTTCACGCTCCAGCCGCTCCACCACCTCCCGGTAGAATTGCTCCGCCAGCGCGACCATCTCTTTTCGCGTCTCCCGCCGACCGTTCTCGACAACACCGCGGGCGATTTCGAATTCGCCGTCGATGAAATCCCCCACCGCAGCCGACAAAGGCGCCACACCGAGTTCTCGCGTCTTCGCCTTGCGTTCGGTCCGTTCACGAACTTCCTGCGCCAGCAGCGGTGGAGGATCGCATTCCGCCATCAAGGTCGGCAGATCCATCGGCGCGATCGCCTCCTCCGGATACATCCCCAGCCACCGCAAGGCCGCCGCTGGCCACAGACAATAGAAAATCTTCTTCTGTGGCACACGGCTCCGATCGCCAAAATAGAGCTCTTTCTGGCGCTCACCGAGCAAGAGATAGTGACGCATTGTCGCCTCCCGGCTCGCCGCCTGGCGTGCAAATTCCAGGAAGCCGTCCCGGAACCACGCCCGGCCTCGGTAGATAACCGGAGAACGGAGCCACTCCACGATCACGGCATTGCCTTTCACCATCAGCCGCAAGGCCTTTCGCAAATCCCATCCGTTGGCGTCGAGGTCTCCTTCAATCGGAAGCTCAATAACGTCGCGCCCCAGCCATGGCGTGAAATGGTCGACCGCCCGACGCACAAAGACAAAGCGGCAGTCGTAATCACTGTCGAGCGAGGGAAACCCCCATGCCCGGCTCCCGCTCTCAACCGCGAGCGGCAGAAAGACCCGATGCTCCCGGGCGACACCGTCGAGCATGGCGTCGATCCGCGCGACCTTTCCGCTGTCCATATCACCAGGAATATTGCGCAGATTCATCCGCCACGTCCCAAATCAGGGGAGCCGTCCCGACGCTCTTGCCGCTGCCGCTCCCACTTGCGCAACCCCAGGCGAGCACGTGCATCCCCTCCACGTTCTCAAGGCACCGCTTTGTCGGCCGGCATGCCGCTCCAGATCGTCTGCCTCCCGCAGTAAAAATCCCGGGAACCGGAACGGCTCCCATATACTGCCGGAGTGCAGCATCGTCCAGCATGGGGGTCCAGTGCCGCCGCGCAACCCTCGACCAGACAGACGCACATTGCTGCCCATCGCCTGACACCGGGCAAATCATACCCGACATTGAGAAAGACGGAAGATCCGGATCTGCTGCGCCGACCGGTTCAGGAGAGGTACTTGCACCCCTGGCTGCAAGGGGTGAGAGAATGGCGTCCTCCGCAAAGTCGTTGAACATCGAACCGTACCTGCGTCCTTCGCGAACCGCCCGCATCCGCCGCCGGTTCCTTGCGAAGGGAATCCGCCCCTGATATGGTCCAGCACTTCCTGCTTTCCCTCCACGCGCAGTCTTGCCTCCTCGCGTGTCGGTCCTGACATCCGGCGCAGGGGACTGGCAGGAACCCACACACCCTGAGCCCTCCACACCATGAGTGAAGCGAAAATTCTTCTCCTCAGCGTTTCTGCCGGTGCCGGTCACGTACGCGCCGCCGAGGCACTGCGACGTTGCGCCGAGCTGCAGTTTCCCGGCGTTGAGACGCTGCATCTCGATGTCATGCAATATGTCACGACCGCCTTCCGCAAGATCTATACCGACTGGTATGTGAAGTTTGTCAGCGCCAGCCCCACGATGTGGCGCCTGCTCTACGAAATCACCGATGATGCCAACCCGCGCGGGCCGCTGCAGCGGTTGCGCCGCATCACCGAGCGGCTCAACACCAAGGCCCTGCTGCGCGCCCTGAAGGACTTTCAGCCGACCGCAGTGGTCTGCACCCATTTCCTCCCTGCCGAGCTGCTCATGCACCAGATCGGGCGCGACCAGCTCAATGTCCCGGTATGGGTGCAGGTGACCGATTTCGACCTGCACCGGATGTGGGTCATGCCCAACATGGCAGGATATTTCGCCGGCAATCCCGAGATCGCCGCACGCATGCGCCAGGTGATCGCGCCGCCGACACAGATCCACAGCACCGGCATCCCGGTGATGCCGGAGTTTGGCGCGACCTCCGATCAGGCGTTGATCCGCCAGCGCTGCGGACTCGAACCTGCCCGGCCAATGGTGTTGCTGATGGGCGGCGGTGCCGGCATGGGTGGGCTCGACGATGTGGCACGCGCGCTGCTCGCCATTGAGCGGGATTTCCAGCTTGTTGTCCTTGCTGGAAAGAACCAGAAGACCCTTGACGCCCTCCAGCCACTCGCCGCGCAGTATCCCGGTCGCCTCATTGCCTTGGGCTTCACCAGCGAGGTCCATTGCCTGATGGCCTGCGCCAGTTTCGTCATCACCAAGCCTGGCGGCTTGAGCACCTCCGAATGCCTGGCGGTGGGGGTGCCGATGATCCTCAACAGCCCCATTCCCGGTCAGGAGGAGCGTAACGCCGATTATCTGCTCGAACACGGAGCCGCCCTGAAGGCCGCCGATGAATTTGCCCTGACCTGGCGCGTGCGTCGCCTGTTGGGCGACCCGGAGCTGCTCGAATCCATGCGCCGCCATGCCGCTGCGATCGGCCGCCCCGAGGCGGCGCGCGACGTGCTCCGCATTGTCCTGGGCCAGCGCCATGAACATTGATCGTCTGTTGCGACGCCCCCAGATCCTCATCCTGACGCTCATCGGGGTCCTGGCCCTGGCCTGGCTTTTCGCCAATGTCGAGATCCAGATCGAAGGGGCTGCCGGCTGGGCCGGAAACCTGCCGACCTGGCGGATCGAAAGTCACTGGCTGCTGGACATCTTCTGGGGCGGGCGCCCCCTCACCGGTTATCACGCCTGGGTCTTCCCCTGCGTCGCCCTGTTCTTTCATTTCCCGCTGCTGTTCATGGGGCAGTTTTCCTGGCGTGCGGAAGCCCGGATCATCGCCTGCATTCAGATCTTCTGGATCGTCGAGGATTTCATCTGGTTTGTCCTCAACCCCGCTTTTGGCCTGAGCAAATTCACGCCCGCTGATGTTCCCTGGCACATCAAATGGCTGGGACCGGCCCCCCTCGACTACTGGACGTTTCTCGGCGTTGCCGCCGTTCTGCTGGCCTTGTCCTGCCTGCCGCACAAACCGGCCAGGCAGGCCATGATCGGTGCCCGGCCATCGCAAGCCGGGCAAAATTGACCCTATCGCTGCCCGGGGTGTCGACATGTGCGGATTTTTGCGGTTGCCGCAGACCCAGTCGTTCCTTCCGTAACTGGCAACACCGTGGCGGAACGCGGTCGCTGCCGACCTGGCCATCTGCCCTGAGGATCGCAGGGCAGTGAGGCAAAGGCTCTGACCAGCCCGGCCTGCGAATTGACGCCGATCTTTTCGAAGCTGCGTGCAAGATGGCTTTTCACGGTCGGAAGAGACAGGCCCAGAGCCGCAGCAGCTTGCGGCGCGGTAAAGCCCGCGCCCACCAATACAGCCACCCGCGCCTGCGCAGAAGTCAGACCGAACGCCTTCTCGACCGTTGCCATCGCCGCCAGACGCTCGGACACCGGATCGGCCACCAGCAGCAGAAGCTGGGCATTATCCTGCAGCGCCCAGAACGGGAAAGGCGGTGCCGGCAGGGGAACCAGCATGACGATCAACGCCGGCTTTCCTGAAGGCCGCTCCAGGCGCAGCGGCTCCCAGAGCAGTGCGCTTTCTGCAGTGTCCTGCCCCACTTCAAGCCAACGCTTGAGGACGGTATTAAAGGGGGGTGCCGCCGCGAGTTCCCCGTTCTGATAGAACAACCCCTCGCCGGATTGCAGCAGGGCTTCGCCTGAAGTGTTGGCGTGGAGCATCCGTGCCCGCCGATCCAGCAGGAAAGCGGCTTGCGGCATAGCTTCAAGAATCATTTCGAGCTGCGGACCGTGATGACGGTAATGCCCGATCTGCATGCAGGCATCGAAGGCCCGATGAAGATGGGGCAGCAGATGCTGTAATTCCTTCCGTCGCTGTTCCGCTTTCTCGTTGCCCCGCTCCGAGAGCATGAAAGCAAAACCGCCGACACCGCCATTTTCCATCATTGTGGCATGGTTCGCACCCAGCGCGTTGACGATCCCCTGCGGCACCAGAATATCGGCATAGAATTCCGTCCTGCGCAGAGCCTGTTCATCGACCAGGGAATTTGCAATGACGACCTGTCCCGGTGGAGAATACCGCGCTCCGGCGCACCAGCAATTTGAAGTATGTCGCTGCTGGTACAAATCGCCGAATTCAGCCGACAGACGACCCAGCGTCAGGAAGCTCTTCCCGCTGACCGCGCTATTGGCGATCACTCCGCCGATTGCGCCGACACGATCGGACACCCCGGTCAGAACATCGGGCCACCGACCGGGGTCTGCCACGACCCCATAAATGAGATCAAGCACCTCACTTTCGCGCACGGCACTGCCTCATTTTTCACCTTTGCGCAGTCTGCCCTCCAGCCATCGCCGGCCAACCAACCGCGGATACGGCACAATGTTCCAGATTCGCCAATTCCGGTAAACAGCACATGGCGCTGGAAAGAAACCCCGAAAATGCTGTCTGTTCTCCGCAATCTGAGCCAGATCCCGCTCCTCGCTGCCGCACACTGCAATCGTCTTGTACATCAACGACATCGCAACATCCCGAGCGGCGTTTTCGAAATCCCCGGCGGCGGCCCACATGCGCCAAAGCCACGTCAACCATACTGCCAAATCCGCCGCCTTTGCTTGCGTTCCTCGCCCCTTTCTCCCCCCACGCGTTCAACCATCAAGCGGACTTTTGTCAACACGCATAAGTGCTTGTTGCGACTAATCGCATCGCCGGATGCGACAGGCCCTGTTGCCGTCTGAGCTTTGCGCTCAACTGCACCCCCGCAGGCTGGAACCACCATTGCCGGTCTCCGCCAAGCCGGCATCGTGCAATGCACGCGCAGTCCGTCTCTCCGTGCTTGGCAATGTCGTTGAATATCCGGATCGCGCTGAGCTTTTCAGCTTGATCGGAACTCCGCTGTGCTACAGCACCTGACGCTGCCTGAACGCTTCGAAATCGTTCCGGCTTCCTGGCGGCCTCTCCTTCCGTGAGGTCCCAGCGGATGGTCGATGGTCGCAATTGCGGATCCTGCGTTCCGGGCGTGGCGCGCCAATCCGGTCACGTTGCCGCGCGGTCATCGACATACTGTCCGACAGCCCGCGCCCCCTCCTGCTTTACGTGATGGTGAGCGCCTTGCTCACCTCTCTCAAATCTCAAATCGACCCTGACTCCGCGGCCAACCAGGGATCGAATAGCTGCTGTTGGCGCAACCTGCGCGATCACCGCGCGCCCCAGCGCTATCGCGGCATGCTCCGATACCGGCGGACCCGCCATCCCTTTTCGCAGATCGCTGCGCGCCAGCGGCAGGCTGTGTCGGCCGATCCGGCCTGCCGCCTGAAGGATCGCAACGCAGTGCGGCAAAAAGTCGGACCAGCCCGGCCTGCGAATGAATGCCGATCTATCGAAACGGCGGAGCAGGATGGCTTTCAAAGTCAGCCGAGACAGGCCCGGAACCGCCGCAGCTTGCGGTGCAGCGAGGCCTGCGCCGCCCCCTACAGCCACCCGCCCCTCCGCAGACCTCAGACCGAGCGCCTTCTCGACCATCGCCATCGCCGCAAGGCGCTCGGACAGCGGATCCGCCACCCGCAGCAGAAGTTCGGCATTATCCTGCAGTACCGGGGACGGGAAAGGCGGTGCCAGCTGGGGAATCGGTATGACAGCGAGCGCTGGCTTTCCAACAGGAGCGCTCCAGGCGCAACAGTTCCAGGACAAGGCCGTTGCCCGACGCCTTCGCGTGGAGTGTGTTCAAGCCATCGCTTGAGAACAGCTTCAAGCGGCCATGACGCCCCGAGTGCGCCGGCCCGACGGACCAACCCCGTCGCCGGATTGCAGCAGGGATTCGCCTGAGGCGTTGGCATGGAGCACCGGTCGCCGCCGATCCACACAGGAACGCGGCTCGCAGCATGGCTTTGCAGGAATCATTTCCAGCTGCCGGCCGTGCCGGCGCTACCGCCTGATCTGCATGCAGGGGTCGCATGCCCGATGAAGAAGGAGCAGCAGACGCTGCAATTCCCTCTCGCCCTGTTCCGCGTTCTCATGGAACAGAAGGAAACCGGCGAAAATGCCATTTCTGTTTTCTGAGATAAATCCTGCACCCCGGCTGCCGCGAGCACCGCAATCGCTCTCATGTAAACGACCTCACAACATCGCGATCCGGTTCTTCGAATTCCACGGACACCGCAGCGGCCGAACTTTGCACTCCTGCCGTCATCCCGGCACGTCACCGCGGACCGAAATCCCGCATCCCGAAAAGCGCGCTTTGCCAAAGTCAATCCGGCTGCCCAATCCGCAATTCGCCGCCTCGATTCCGCTTGTCGCTGCCGCCATTGCGCCAGGCCCACCACTGGTGGAGCGGCTCGCCCTTTGCGGACCCACCCGGCACGCCACGCCGCCTCGGCTCCTTTCTGTCCCGCCTGTCGCTGACCGGCCCTCCCCCTTTTTGCCCTTCCTCCCGACTGTTGTCGTTTCGCCTTGAGGGGCGAGGTTTTCAATCGGAGCCCAGCCGTCGACGTCCTTCACGGATTCCACCTCCGTGCCTATCCACGTAATTCCACGAACTCACACCCGCTGTGGCAAGACCGCAACATCCCGCAGCTGTCCGCACGCACGTCCTGTTTTCACTCCAATGTCATCCCGCTGTAGCAAACACCGCCTATGCGGTTTCGCCAGGCGGAGGACGAAGATCGCCTCTGCCCGTAATCAGGGGGCAAAATAATGAGTTTCAGGAGTTTCTTCCTCGGTTCTGCGGCAGCGCTGCTTGCCGTCAGCGGAGCCACCGCAGCCGACATTCCGGTGAAGGCAAAAGCAATCGAATATGTGAAGGTCTGCTCGCTTTACGGGCCAGGATTCTACTATATGCCGGGCACCGATACCTGCCTCAAGCTCGGCGGCTATTTGCGGGTCGACGTTCTCGCCAATTCCAATTCCCTCGGCGGCAATATCGGCGGTGCCGGCGGTGCACAGAACCGCTACACCAACGCCTATACCTGGCGCTCCCGCGCCGACTTCAACATCGACACCCGCACCGCGACCGACTATGGTGTCGTCCGCACTTTCTTCGACGGTGTGTTCACCTGGACCTCCGACAGCTATACCGCCAACGCAAATGGCTCTTCGACCTACGCCAGCCTTGCCGGCGCGCAAGGACCGAACAACGCCGGGACGGGCAATGTCGCCTACGGCACGCTCGGTGTCTATTTTGCCTTCATCCAGTTCGCCGGTTTCACCATGGGCAAGGCGGTGTCACAGTTCAGCACTCCCTGGATGGCCTATCCCGCCAACAACATGGACGGTCTGGTCGGCGGCAGCAATTCGAACACCGGCGTCAGCCAGTTCACCTACACCGCCGACTTCGGCCAGGGCATCACGGCGGCGATCTCGGCCCAGGATCAGACCCAGTATTTCCAGGCCGGGGTCAACAACCTCAACGCCGGCGGCCTGGTCGGCACCAGCAATTACGCCGGCACGGCGGCGCCCGACATTGTCGCCATGGTCCGGGTGGATCAGGCCTGGGGGCTGTTCCAGGCCTCCCTCGCTCTGCATGATAACCACGCGGCCTATTATGGCGGCACCGAAGACACCGGCCATCCGACCGACAAATGGGGCTGGGCCGGTCAGCTCGCCCTGCAGGTCAAGAATCTTGCCACCGGGGCGGGCGACGACTTCAAAATCTCCGGCGTCTATACCAACGGAGCCACCCGCTACAACATCCAGGATCAGATCGTCTCAAACGGCAACGCCACGATTTACGGCGGCACCAGCCTTCCCGGTGCCTTCCAGAGCGTAGGCTACGGCTACGCCCCCGACACCGTGTTCGGCGGCCAGATCGGGAACGGCTCGGCCACCGCCCAACAACTGGTCTCCACCTGGGGCATGCGCGGTTCCTTCACCCACAACTGGGACGCTTACTGGAACACCAGCCTCTACGGCGCCTATGCCGCCATTTCCTATGATAAAGAGGCGAAAGCCCTGGTCTGCGGCACCACCGCCGGTTCCTTCGGAGCCAAGCTTCAGCCCATCGGCGGGGCCAGAACCTGCAACCCGGATTACAACATCGGGCAGATCGGTCTGATCACCAAATGGACCCCGGTCAAGAATCTGACCTTCTCGGCGGAAGCGACCTATACCATGCTCGATCAGCGGATGGTCGGGACCATCGATGCCGGCAGTACCGGTATCGGCAAGCCGAGCGCCACCTACGAACTGAAGGATCAAAACACCGTGATGGTGTTGCTCCGGGCCCAGCGCAACTGGTAGCAGCTGTCCTCTCTCTCCCACGCGGCGCTCCACATCTCCTCGCGCGCGCTCCGCAAGGCAAGGCTCCGGTTTGAAAAACCGCCGGAGCCTTTGCCACGAGGCAGGAAATTGCCCGACCTGAAAGAAACCGTCCTTTCCATTTTCGACAGGCTGATCAGAGGTCGAACCAGGGACTGGGGACAGCAATCCATCAATGCTTCCGAAAACAACAATATGAGCCTCTGACAGCTCCCTGACGGAACTTCCTGCACATTCCAGATCGCTTCCGGGATCGGGGCACAGATTTGTCGGCGGGGTGCGGATCGCTCTGGCGTAGTCGCGGCACAGATGACGCCAGATCCGGTTTGTCGCAGTCGTCGACACTCTGCGCAATCTGCTCTTCCGGTTGGTCGTGCCGCCATTGCACCGCTCGACGACAAACCGCATTGACAACCGCCAGAACGCGGCCCACGCAGCCGCAGTCGACCTTGCACAGCACCACCTTGCGACGCGCCGGGCTGCCACGCCCCCTTCACCCGGAATCGGAAATGTCGTGCTCATGCAGCACGCCATGCACATGGATCCGGCAGGAAACCCTGGTGACCACAGAGGATTTGCCATTCGCATGGATGCCGAAACCTGTCCCGATCGGAGCCTCGACCAATGGGAGATGTTGAAAACCCTGCGCCTGCCACGGCATCCGCGCCGCTGGGAATGACCCTCCTGTTCTCGCCCAGCTGTTCGAACCCGGCCTTGCTGCTTTCCGCGCTCGCAATCGCCTGCGATCACAGAAAAGGGGACGCCGGGTCCTGATCCGGGGGTCAACCAGACTTTCCGGATCCGGCCACCGGATCGGTGGAGCGCACACCATCACCCGCTCCCCTGAAGTTGAACGTCAGGCGATTGCCGGCCGGCAGCGCCGGCTGTCGCATTCACCCGCGCAACGCGAATTTTGCCGCTTCACCTCAAGGTGCGTCTCTCGTCTCTCCAGCCGCCGCCAGCCCGGGGATCCGTCTGCCGGTCGGCGTTCCAGAGATCGGAGCGCGCGATTGCAGGGGCGCTCTGGAACCAGACTTCCTCCACGGCCATGACAATCACGGTCCGGGGAAGCGTTCCGGCAACATCGAAAGATGCCCGCAATTCCCTGTCATCGAAGATCCGGGCCTTGCCGTTCACTCTTATTGTCGCACCGAAACGCGGAATGACGAACAGCAGCGCCACCCTGGGATCACGGACAATGTTGCGCAGCGTGTCGATCCGGTCACCGCCGCCGCCATCGGGTATCATCAGCGTCGCTTCGTCGTGGATCCGCACAAAGCCCGGTTCATCCGCCCGCGGCAGGCAATCCAGCCCTTCGGCACCGGCTGTTGCAAGCATCACGATGGGCGCGGTCTCGATCAGTCGCCGGAAAGACGGAGTGATTGACCGTGCGGCTTTTGCCGTGGCCCCATTGTGGTCGGGGCCATAGATGGCCTCAAGCTCTTCGACGGTGGCAATCGCCGGCTTCGTTTTCGCGGTCAAAATGGCGCTTTCGTCAATTCGCCCGCGGATGAAGCGGACCAGTTCAGCGGCATGGAATTGCGGACTGCCGACATTGACGATGGTCAGGCACGACACCCCTCCAAAGGCCGCATTGCGCTGCAGGCGCTGGTCGAGTGCCCCGTCGCTGACCCGTCCCCGTGCAGCCAAACGCAGCGCCAGCACCTCTCGTGGCGCCGTGATCGTCACCACATCAACGCATTCATAGGCGCGCCGCAGCGGCTCAATCACGGTCCGCGATACATTGGCTACTACGCTATGGCCCGCGCGAAGAACATCGTCGATCGTACGCGGCAAGCCATAGCGATGACCATGGGCCTGCCATTGCACAGCAAACTCTCCCCCCTGCTGCGCCTCGGCGAAGGCTTGTGGCGAAAGATACACGTTATCTTCAAAATCCGACGATTCCCGCGTCACGACGCGGCGGGCAAACATTATGCGCTTCTCATCGGCACAGGCGGTGCGGGCAAGACCCAGCAAGGTGTCCTTGCCGGCACCGCTTGGACCGACGACCACAATCAGCCGGCCAGGCCCGATCGCAGCCCCTGCCTTCGCCTCAACCACGGCCGGTTCAGGCGAAACCGGCACCTGAATTGCCGCCGGCCGCGAGTTCCCGGGTCCTGAACCTTCCCGTGCCATCAAATCATGCCTCGCCATGCGCGCACCCCGGCTTTCGGTATTCTCCCCGAGGCAGGCATCGTCACTTCTGCCCGCATCTGGAGCACGGGCGGCGTATCGAAGCCGCAACCGGCAGTGCCATCAGGCCACCCGATGACCTGCGCTCCACACACTGCGCACCACCGGGAGTTCGCCCGCCATGTGGACGCGGATAACATCGGCGCGCTTGCCGGGCGCGATTTCACCGCGGTCGGTGAGACCGACGGCCTCCGCCGGCGTTTTGGTCACGGTGCGGACCGCAGCCGCCAGATCGATGCCCGACACATGGCGCGGCAGCTGCAGCGCCGCCAGCAGCAGGCTGGAGGGGATATAATCGGATGACAGGATGTCCAGGATGCCTTCGCGCGCCAGGTCGGCGGCGGCGATATTGCCGGAATGCGAGCCACCCCGCACCACGTTCGGCGCCCCCATCAGAATGTCGACGCCGGCCTCATGCAGGGCGCGGGCGGCCTCCATGGTGGTTGGGAATTCCGCCACTGCCACCCCATCCCTGACGGCGTCGGCGACGTTTTCTGCCGTGGTGTCGTCATGGCTGGCGAGCGGGACCCCGTGTTGATGCGCGAGCGCCACGATGGCGCGCGTATTGTCCGCCGCATAGGCCTTCTGGTAGGCACAGCGCCGCTCGAACAGCGCAGTGAGTTCGGCATCGCTCCTGCCGCCCCCTTTGCCGCGATAATAGTCGCGCATCTTGCTCTCGTCGCGAAACTGGCGCTGCCCGGGCGTATGGTCCATCAGCGAGATCAGCCGCACGTCGGAACGCCCGATCAGTTCCATCGCCTCTTCGACCACGCCCGGCATCGGAATTTCACAGCGCAGATGCAGGAAATGATCGGCGCGCAGCAGATTTTCCTCGCGCGCCTCCGCGATGGCACCCGCCAGCACATCGGCACGGCCGTCGACCTCTTCGGCACCGTCCTCCCGCCACACCCGGAGCGAATCCAGAACCGTGGTGATGCCCGAGGTGGCAAGCTGCCCGTCATAGGAGATCACGGCCGCAACCGGATTCCAGAACACTTTCGGCCGCGGCACATAATGCGCTTCAAGATGATCGGTGTGCAGCTCGATCAGGCCCGGCATGATCAGATCGCCATGCACATCCTGATGCACGCCCGGCACCGCTCCCTCGCCGACTTCGGCAATATGCGCACCGGCAAGTGCAACCCAGCCCCGCTCGATCACCCGATCGGCCAGCACGATCCTGGCATTGCCCAGAACCACATCTGAATTTGTCATGCTCTCAATTCTTTCTTATGCCACAGCGGCAAAGCCTGTGACATCGACCTGGCGGTCGGCAATGGCACGGCGGACTTCGTCGTCATGAACGATGGCAACGATGGCAACCCCCGCCCGCTTCTTGGCATTCACCAGATCGACGACAACTTCGCGGTTGGCGGCGTCGAGCGAGGCGGTCGGCTCATCGAGCAGCAGGATCGGATGATCAGAGATGAAGCCGCGGGCGATATTGACGCGCTGCTGCTCACCGCCCGAGAAGGTCGATGGCGGCAGCGACCACAGGCGTTCCGGAATATTCAGGCGCCGCAGCAGCACCGCGGCCTGCTCGCGCGCCGCCGGACGGGCAACCCCATTCACTACCAGGGGCTCGGCAACCACGTCGATCGCCGCAACCCGCGGTACCGCGCGCAGGAACTGGCTGACATAGCCGATCGTGGCGCGGCGCACGCTCAAGATCCGGCGCGGCTCCGCTCTTGCGATATCCATCAGTTCGCCATCATGGCGGATTGCGATGCTGCCGGCATCACAGCGGTAATTGCCGAAGATCATTTTCATGACCGAGGATTTTCCCGCTCCCGAAGGGCCCGAGAGCACCACACATTCGCTCCCCCGGACCTCAAAGGATACATTGCGCACCACCGGCAGTCGCACCCCACCCTGCAGATGCATGGTGAAGGTCTTCTCGGCATTCTTGATCACGATCATCGGTCGCATCGGGATGCTCTTTAAGGTGGGAGGATCGAGGAAACGAGGAGCTGGGTATAGGGCTCGCGCGGATCATCCAGCACCTGGTCGGTCAGACCGGTTTCGATGACGCGACCGGATTTCATCACCATCACCCGGTGCGATAACAGCCGGGCCACCGCGAGATCATGGGTGACCACGATCACGGCAAGGCCGAGTTCCGCCACCAGGCTCCTGAGCAGATCCAAAAGACGTGCCTGCACCGAGACATCGAGCCCCCCGGTCGGCTCGTCCATGAATACCAGGCGCGGCTCAGTGACCAGGTTGCGTGCGATCTGGAGGCGCTGGCGCATGCCCCCCGAATAGTTCCGGGGCTCATCGTCGATCCGCACCGTGTCGATCTCGACCCGCTCAAGCCAGGATGTGGCGGCCTGGCGGATGCGGCCGTAATTGTTCCAGCCCACCGCCATCAGCCGCTCGCCGACATTGGCACCGGCCGACACCGTCATGCGCAGACCATGGGCCGGATCCTGATGGACATAGCCCCAGTCGGTGCGGAACAGGAAACGGCGCTCGGCTTCTCCAAGCAAAGCCAGATCCCGCGTCACGCCATCGCGCATGCGGTAACAGACCCGCCCCGCGCTCGGTGCCAGCTGCGCCGACAGCAGCTGCAGCAAGGTCGACTTGCCCGATCCGGATTCGCCGACGATGGCCAGGACTTCCCCGGGATAGAGGGCAAAGGACACGTCCGCGCAGCCCACATGGCGGCCGTAATTACGGCCGATGGCATCAGCCACCAGCAGCGGCGCCTCGTTCATGCCAGTGTCATCTGCCTCAGCCATGGGCCGCCCCCTTGTGCGGAGCGACGCTCTCGGTGCCGCAGAAGCCTCTCTCCTGGCGGCTCTCGCAATAGTCGGTATCCGAGCACACGAACATGCGGCCGCCCTCATCATCGGTCACGATCTCGTCGAGAAAACTGTCCTCGGCACCGCAGAGCGCGCAGGGCGCGTCAAAGCGGTAGGGGCTGAACGGATGGTCCTCGAAATCCAGCGAGACCACGGACGTAAAGGGAGGCACTGCATAAATGCGCTTTTCGCGGCCCGCTCCGAAGAGCTGCAGCGCCGCGCAGTTGTCCATCCTGGGATTGTCGAATTTCGGCGTCGGCGACGGATCCATGACATAACGGCCGTGCACCACCACCGGATAGGCATAGGCGGTCGAAATATGCCCAAAATGGGCGATGTCTTCGTAGAGCTTGACATGCATCAGCCCGTATTCGCCAAGTGCATGCATCCGGCGGGTTTCGGTTTCCCGGGGTTCGAGGAAGCGCAGCGGCTCCGGAATCGGCACCTGGTAGACCAGGACCTGCCCGACATGGAGCGGGGTTTCGGGGATGCGGTGGCGCGTCTGAATCACGGTGGCCTCCGCAGTCGAGGTCGTGGTCCTGACCCCGGCGGTTTTGGCAAAGAACTTCCGGATCGAGATCGCGTTGGTGGTGTCGTCCGAACCCTGGTCGATCACCTTGAGGACATCGTCGGGTCCGAGAATGGCGGCGGTCACCTGGACGCCGCCGGTGCCCCAGCCATAGGGCATCGGCATCTCGCGGCTGGCAAAGGGAACCTGATAGCCTGGGACCGCGATCGCCTTGAGAATGGCACGCCGAATCATGCGCTTCGTCTGCTCGTCGAGATAGGCAAAATTATAGGCTGGCATATTCATTCGGCGGCCTCCTGCAGGGTCGGTTCGACCTCTGTTTCGAGGAATTCCTTCCGCAACAGGCGCAACAGGCCGAGTTCCGACTGGAAGTCGACATAATGCGGCAGCTTGAGATGCTCGACGAAGCCGGTTGCCTGTACGTTGTCCGAATGCGACAGCACGAATTCTTCATCCTGCGCTGGTGCCGTCACTTCCTCACCGAGTTCGCGGGCACGGAGCGACCGGTCCACCAGCGCCATCGACATCGCCTTGCGCTCGCTCTGGCCGAAGGCAAGCCCATAGCCACGGGTAAAACACGGCCCCTGGCTCGTTGAGCCCTTGAACTGGTTGACCATCTGGCATTCGGTCAGTTCGACCGAGCCCAGCGGCACGGCAAAGCCGACCTCTTCAGCGAAAAACTCGACCTCGACCTCGCCAAAGCGGATCTCGCCGGCAAAGGGATGATTGCGGCCATAGCCGCGCTGCGACGAATAACCCAGCGCCAGAAGAAAGCCTTCATCGCCACGCGCCAGATTCTGCAATCGCAAATCGCGATCCGCCGGAAAAGTCAGGGGATCGCGCGTCAGATCGCCCGCGACCTGCCCCGCTTCTCCTTGCGGCGAGGCTTCGATCAGCCCGTCGCGGCTCAGAATATCGGTGACCCGCAGCGGCACCGCATCAACGGGTTCGGCCGTCGCCGGCCTCACCCCATCGCCATCCTCGCCAGTCCTGCCATCCCCAAGCACAGGGTCAAGAAGGCGGTGGGTGTAGTCAAAAGTCGGCCCCAGGATCTGACCGCCCGGAATATCCTTGAAGGTCGAGGAAATCCGCCGCGCCACCAGCATGCGCCCGGTATCCACGGGGTCGCTGACCCCGAAACGTGGCAGCGTAGCGCGGAACGCCCGGATCAGAAAGATGGCCTCGATCAGATCGCCGCGGGCCTGTTTGATCGCCAGCGCCGCCAGTTCCCGGTCATAGAGCGAGCCCTCCGCCATGACGCGGTCGACAGCGAGCGCAAGCTGGCCGGAGATTTGCGCCAACGTCACTTCCGGCACTTTCTCGTCGCCCCGGCGCGCATGCGCCAGCAGGCGATGGGCGTTCTCAATCGCGCGTTCGCCCCCTTTTACAGCAACATACATGATTCAGTCTCCAAACCGCGTGGTCCGGGGGATCGCGGCCACCAGGTCGTCTTCGACCAGCACCACGTCGATACCCCGCGGAAACAGAGCCTCATTCATCGCCAGGCGCTCAAACAGCCCCTTGAGCCGCACCGAGGCACAGAACGTCGTCATCCCCTCGATTCCCGGCCCACGCAAACGATAGTCGACACCACATAGCAGGCTGTCGACCTGGATGATCAGCGTCGTCGAGCGGTCCGGATATTCCGTGGTGCCAAGGCAAAAGCGATCAAGGCCGGGAAGCAGCAGCACATCGCTGACGAGCGCAAAACTGCATCGCGACGGCTCGGTCACGACCGGCGCACCACAATGGAACCTGAGCCACGACGCCACCTCTGCGCTTTCCGACAAAGCCTCATCGAGCCAGACCGGGGTGTCATGATCAAACAATGTCAGCGCAATCAAAGCACTACCGCGCATCAGACGCCAGGGCACACCGACCGACGCGCTCACCCGCTGCACGCTTCCGGGGCGCGCCATTGCCTCCATCACTGTGGAGAAAGTCTGCTGGGCTCCGACGACGCGATCGGTCAGCCCGGCCGGAAGTTCGGCAACCGTCATCGTTTCAGCCCTCCCCGCGGACCATGGTATAGAAATCAACCCGCGTCGCCGCCGCCTGTGCCGCCTTCTCCCGACGGTACCTGTTCAGCGCCGCCAGCAACGGTAGAACCACTTTCTCTTCGAGAACAGGCGCAAAGCCTTCCGCCTGCGCGAGCGCGTCACAGATCGCGATCAATCGCGCCTTCTCGGTATCGCGGCCAAGCACGTAGCCGAAACCGACCTCGCCAGTCGCAAGCCGGATCGCCGAACGCGACACGGTGGCTTCGCCAAGATTGAACGCCGCGCCATCGCCGCCGATGCGCCCGCTCACCATGACCAGGCCACGCTCCGCCTCCCGCAATTCCTCATAAGCCGGCAGCGCGATCTCTTCCAGGCGGCTCGAAATCTCGCTGCTCGCGCAATGCGACAGCACAGACATCGACGACTTCCGCAGCGCAATCTCCGTCTCATGCGACGTGCGAAATTCGCGGCTCTCGCTGTGATTTCCGCTCACCATGATCCTCCGTGATCTCCCGACAACGGGCCTTGCAGGATTCCAATCAAACGAAGCGACCTGATAGACGCGCCCCATGACCGTTTGATGACAGAGGCGCGGCTTTCAAGGCCTTTCCAGATCCGCCATCGGTCGTTGTGAGCACGCAACCTCCTCACGCCCGCAAAAATTCAGATGGACCTCACCGGGTGCGATTGTCATGAAGCACACTCAAACCCGTTTGCAGCAGATATTCGTACTCCTCACGCCGCCGCGCCCGCTGCCCGCGACAGGAAAATCCGAGAAGCTCCCGCCTTGCTCCCCTCGCGGATATCCCTGACACGGGAAAGCGCGCATTCACCCTTGTTCCCCCTTGCGCGCCCCTTCCTATCCAGCACGCAAGGACGCCGCCTGCAACAGCCAGGCCGCCTGTCGTGAGCAACGTCACCGGGCATGCCGGATCAGGCCGCCGCCGTCCTGCCGATGATGGCGAAACGCAGTTTCCCGGAAACCCAGTCGATCACCGCAACCGCGATCAGGATCATCAGGATCAGGAAGGACACATGCTGCCATTCCAGCACCCGGATCTGCTCGGCGAGCTGCAGGCCGATACCGCCGGCGCCGACGATGCCGATGATCGTCGCCGAGCGTGTATTGGATTCGATGAAGTAGAGCACCTGCCCCGCGATTACCGGCATGACCTGAGGCAACAGGCCGAAGCGGATTTCATGCAGCGCCGTTCCGCCCGAGGCCCGTACCGCCTCAACCTGCTTCGGATCGGCTTCCTCGATGGCTTCCGAGAACAGCTTGCCGAGCGCCCCGAAATCCGCCACCGCGATCGCCAGCACGCCGGCAAAGGGGCCGAGCCCGACCACGTTGATCCAGACCAATGCCCAGATCAGGGTGTCGATGCCCCTTATGGTGTCGAACAGGCGCCGCACCGGGAAGCGCACCAGGAAGGAAGGCACAATGTTGCGCGCCGCTGCGAGGCTCACCGGCAGCGCCACCACCGCCGCCAATGTCGTGCCAAGGACCGCAATCGACAGGGTTTCGCCAAGCGCCTTGAGATAGAGCGGCAGCGACGAGCCGGGATCGGGCGGCAGCATCATCACCGTGATCCAGCCGAGCTGACGCAGCCCCGACCCGATGCGCGCCGGCGAGAAATCGAATTCCACCAGACCGGTGCCGAAAATGCCGAGCGCCAGCAGCAGCATCACCGAAGTGGCAAGCCGCGGCGGCCCGCACCGGCTCAAAGCTGCGGAACCTCGGACGCCAGGCTCGCCGCGCATTTCGCTCATCGCACGTGCTCCCCGCCGAACATGCGCCCCCGCAGCCAGCCGGTCGCAATATCAATCGCAAACACGGTCACGATGATGGTCACGAGGATGGCGCTGACATCGGCGTAATAGAACTTGCGGATCGCGACCACGAGTTCCATCCCGATCCCGCCGGCACCGACAAAGCCCATTACCGAGGCCTCGCGGACATTGATCTCGAAGCGCAGCAGCGCATAGCTCGCATAACCCGCGATCACTTGCGGCAGCACCGCAAAGCGCATGCAGGACATCCAGTTCGCTCCGGTCGAGCGGATCCCTTCGACCGGTTTCATGTCAACATTCTCGACGATCTCCGCGAACAGCTTGCCAAGCGCTCCAGCGGAATGGATGGCGATCGCCAGCACCCCCGCCCTCGGCCCGAGACCGAAGGCAATGACAAAGATCAGGGCAAAGACAATCGATGGCACGGTGCGGGCGAATTCCAGCACACGCCGGACCAGAAAGCGCAAGCCCGCACTGGGCGCGGTGTTCTTCGCGGCCAGGAAATTCAGGGCAAAGGCAAATGCCGTCCCGATCAGGGTCCCGACATAGCTGATCAGAAGCGTCTCGCCGAGCAGCAGCAGCCACTTGCGCCAGCCCCAGAACCATTCCCCAGGATCGGTCCACACAAAGGCACCGGTGTCGAGCCGGAGAATGCGAACGAAATAGCTGACGAAATTGCCGAAATGCCTGTAAAGCGTGGTCAGGTTGACCTCGGCACCGACCGCGGCGATCAAAAGCATCGCGGTAAAAAGCGTCAGCCCGCCTGCAAGAGCAAGACGGCGCCGCGCGGCACTCCTGCGGTAGAGCGCATGGAGTTCGGCAAGCTGGTCGTCCGGAAGAAGGGTTACGGCGCTTGTCATCAGGGGAAACCGGCCAACAGGAATGCACACGAAACGAACGGGCCGGGTCACACCCGACCCGGCCCATCATCGCAAATAGTGTTGAATCAGGACGCCTTTTTGCGCAGGTCGTCGACAAATTTGATCAGCTCGATGGTCTTGTTGTAGTCATCGTTGGTGATCGTCTTCCAGGGCTGATTCTTGCCGTCGGAAAGCTTCCTGAAAGCTTCCGGATCCTTCGTGGCCGCATCGAGGAAGGCCTGTTTGATCGCGGCCTTCATGTCCTCCGGCAACTCGTTGAGATAGGCGTAGAGCGTATTGATGATCAGGTCGGACTTCCCGATGATCCGGAAATCCTCCCTTTTCATCAGCGAGCCGTCGCCATTCTTGAGCATGTTCTTGGCCAGCATCCGCGTCAGGTTGGAATCATCCTCGGCATTCCAGAGGTTGGCCGCGACATCGACCGTGCCCTGCGCCAGCGCCAGCACGGCATTTTCGTGACTGCCGGTAAAGATCACCCGCGAAAAATAGTGCTCGGGATCGATCCCCATCTGGTGCATCATGTAGCGCGGCATGTTGTTGCCGGAGGTCGAGTTGGGATCGACCAGCCCGAGATTTTTGCCCTTGAGGTCTTCGAGCTTGTGGTAGGGGCTGTCGGCGCGCACATAGAGCACCGAATAGTATCCGGTCGAGCCATCCGAGTTGACATCGATCACGAAGGCATCGGTCTTGACGCCGGTGAGGCGGGCGCGCGCGAACGACGCCGGACCATAATAGCCGATCTGGATGTTGCCGGCACGCTGGCCTTCGATGACGGCGGCATAGTCGTTGGCAATGCGCAGATTGACCTTGACGCCGAGTTCTTTCGACAGATAGCTGACAAAGGGTCCGTAGCGCTCGGTGACGCCCGACCCATTCTCCGCCGGGATCACGGCAAACGTGACCTCGGGATATTTCTCTTTCCAGCTCTCTGCCGATGCGGAAGTGGCAAATGCCACGGCTGCAACGCCAGCCAGAATCAGTCTACGGCTAATCATCCTGTACCTCATGGTTGATGAAAGGGGATGCCCTGACAGAGGGCGGACTTTGTTTTGACCCAGGAAGAGGCGCCGTCAGGCTGCGGCAGCGGCCTCTCCAAGCGAGGGGAGAAACGAAGGCGGCACGCGCACCTGTACCGCCTCCTTCACCTCATGGCCGTCAAGATCATAGAGATCACGCGCCGTGGCCTCGGTCAGCGCCGCAGGCACGTCGTCAAAAACCACCCGCCCCGCGGCCATCCCGATCAGGCGGTCACAATAGTCGCGCGCCAGGTCGAGGTGATGCAGGTTGCAGAGCACCGTGATCCCGAAATGCTTGTTGATACGGAGCAGCGCGTCCATCACCACCTTGGTGTTCCGCGGATCGAGCGAGGCCACCGGCTCATCGGCCAGAATGATATCGGGATCCTGCACCAGAGCGCGGGCGATGGCCACGCGCTGCTGCTGGCCACCGGACAGCCGGTCGGCACGCTCCGACGCCAGTGCCCCCATGTCGAAACGCTCAAGCGCCGACATCGCCACCGCCACGTCATGCTTCGGCCACAGCTGGGTCAGCGAGCGCCAGGACGGGATCGACGGCAGCCGGCCCATGAGGACGTTGGTCAGAACGTCGAGGCGGCCGACCAGATTGAACTGCTGGAAGATCATGGCCGAACGGGCGCGCCATTGCCGCAGCGGTTTGCCGCGGAGCACGGTGACGTCGGCCCCTTTCGCAAGAATGCGCCCTCCGGTCGCCGGCACGAGCCGGTTGATGCTCCGCAACAGGGTGGATTTGCCGGCGCCCGAGCGACCGATCACGCCAACGAAAGCGCCCTCGCGCACAGAAAAGGAGACGTTATCGACCGCCGTGCGAGTGCCGAAACGGCACGTCAGACCATCAACTACCAGCATGGGACGTCCTTCGGAACGGAGGCCAATGGACGGTCTTTAACCACCGATTTCGACAGTCATGTGACAGTCCGCTGAATTGGCATGGCGCTGCCGGAATTTTCGCACCGTCACCGAAGCGTCATGGAACTGTCACACCCGATTGACAAGAAGCCGAAAGCTGCACTCTGCCGCTCGGAAAGCGCCTGTTTCCTGTCCGCCGCACTTCAGACCCGTCCGGGAAGTCTTTAAACAGGCTCCCGCGATCATCCCCTCCTCAAGCTTTGCATGAGCGCGCTCAAACATGACCGACATCTTTATCCAGGGGGGACAGGCGCTCCTCGACGGCACCATCACCGAGACGTCACTACGGATCGGCGACGGGAAAATCCAGAGCATCGACGCCGGCCCGGGGCGCAGCGCGCTGGCCATTGATGCGCGGCGTCTGCTTGTGCTGCCCGGCATTGTCGACCTCCATGGCGACGCCTTTGAGCGACAGATCATGCCGCGCCCGGGGGTCGATTTCCCGCTCGACGTGGCGCTCCTTGAGAGCGACCGCCAGGCCGTCAGCAACGGCATCACCACAGCCTTTCACGCCGCCACATGGTCCTGGGAACCGGGTCTGCGCAGCGGCGACAGTGCCGCACGGCTGCTCGAGGCGATCGAACGTCTGCGGCCACAGCTCAGGGCCGACACCCGTTTCCATCTCCGTCACGAGACCTATAATCTTGACGCCGAAGACAGCATCCGGCGCTGGCTGTCCGAGGGCCGCATTGACCTGCTGGCCTTCAACGATCACATGGATGCCGCCGTTGCCGGGCACGACCATCCGCAGAAGCGCCGTCGCATGATTGAACGGAGCGGACTTTCCCCTGCCGCCTTCGACGATCTGGTGGCCGAGGTCCTGTCCCGCGCCTATGCGGTGCCGGATTCAATCACGCGCCTGGCCCAGGCCGCCACTGCGGCGGGGGTGCGAATGCTCTCCCATGATGACAGAAGTCCGGCGATGCGGCAGGCCTTTCGCGATCAGGGGGTCCGGATCGCGGAATTTCCGGTCAATGAGGAGACCGCACGCGCTGCCGCTGCGGCCGGCGACACCATCCTGTTCGGGGCGCCCAATATCCTGCGCGGCGGCAGCCACACCGGATGCACCAGGGCCTCTGACATGGTCGCGAAGGGGCACTGTTGCGCGCTCACATCCGACTATTATTATCCCTCGCCATTGATCGCCGCGTTCGCGCTTGCCGACGACATCCTGCCGCTGCCACAGGCCTGGGACCTGGTTTCCGCGGGCCCCGCACGGGCCGCTGGCCTCTCCGACCGCGGTGTCCTTGCCCCAGGTGCCCGCGGCGACCTTGTACTGGTCGATGATGCCAGGCCCCGTCCCCGCGTCGTTGCCGTCCTCGCCGCTGGACGGCTCGTCTGTCTGGCGGACGCCGACCGCATAATGCGACAGGCGCCGCCACGCGCAATCACGCAATCCGAATCGCTTGCCGCCGAATGAGGCAGGCTTAAGGTCCGTCGTCATGGAACCATCGCCCCGCTACGCCATCTATTTTGCTCCCGCGCGCGAATCAAAGCTCGCCTCGTTCGGCAGCAGGCTGCTCGGCTATGACGCCTGGAGTGGCCAGGACCGCGCCTTTCCGCAATTCGCGATTGCGGCCGCGCCGGATTGGCCGGAGCTGACCGCAGATCCGCGCAAATACGGCTTTCACGCCACGCTGAAGGCCCCCTTCACACTGGCAGCGGATAAAAGCGAGGCCGAGCTTGCCGCCGCCTGTGATGTCTTTGCCGACACCCGCCGCTCTATTCCCGTGATCCGGCCTGTGATCTCGGCGATCGCCGGTTTCATTGCGCTGACCCCGGAGCAGCCAGGATGCGAGCTCCAGCAGCTGGCGTTCGACTGCGTCACCGCCTTCGACGGCTTTCGTGAAGCTCTGAGCGCGGAGGATCGGGCGCGTCGGCGACCGGATGAGCTGACGCCACGCCAGCTTCAATATCTCGAGCGCTGGGGCTACCCCTATGTCGCGGAGGAATTCCGCTTCCATATGACCCTGACCGGGCGCCTTCCTGAGGAACGGCGTCAGGCCACCCTCAACCTGCTGCGCGACCGCTTTGCCGCGATTTCTGTCGGCACCGTCGCAATCGATCGAATTGCCCTGTGTCGTCAGCTTGATGCCAATGATCGGTTCCGGATCCTTGCCGACTGGACGTTTCGGCCCGATCCGGCATAACGCCGACGGCGACACCGTCGGCAGATCGGGCAGAAGGTTTCGTCTGCCCGCACGCACCCCGCGCACGTCTCCTATTTTGCACATCCTCAGGCCGGCTTCATCCGGCTCCGACCGGCCAGAAGGCGGCATTCCCCCTACACATCCCCCCGCGCAATCCGGTTTGACTGCAAATCAGACACGGGCGGGATGAGCCGCTCCCATAGACTGGGCTGCGGCCCTTGCGTGGGCGCGCTCGACATTGTCGATGAACTGGCGCGCACAGGCGCTCCAGCTGAACGTCACGGCATGATCACGCGCTCTGTCCCGGGGGATCTCCAGAGCGGCAAGCGCCGCCTTCGCCAGATCGCGGTCGAGCACGCCGGCACCGCTGTCGCCAATGATGTCAAGCGGGCCCGCGACCGGGAAAGCTGCAACCGGTGCACCACAGGCCATGGCCTCAAGCAGCACGATGCCGAATGTGTCGGTGAGGCTTGGAAAGACGAAGACATCGGCCGCAGCGTATGCCGAGGCCAGCGCCTCCCCCTGTAAGAGGCCGAGAAAGTGAGCCCTGGGAAAGCGGGCCTCAAGGCTCTTCCGCGCCGGTCCGTCTCCGACCACCACTTTCGAACCCGGCAGGTCTAGCGACAGAAAGGCTTCGAGATTCTTCTCGATCGCAAGCCGCCCGCAGGTCAGAAAAATCGGCTGCGGCAAATCGAGAACGCTTCTCTCGCGCGGTCGAAACAGATCGGCGTCGACGCCCCGCGACCAGCGCATCAGGCGTCTGAAGCCACGGCCCGCAAGCTCGCGCTCGACGCTTTCGGTAGCCACCATCACGCCAGCGCTCGAATTGTGGAAGCGCCGCATCAGGGCATAGGTCAGATCCCGTGGTGCCAGGTGGCGCGCCGCCAGATATTCCGGAAATCGCGTATGGTAGCTGGTCGTGAAGGGGCGACCGCTACGCAGGCAGGCCATCCGCGCACAGATACCAAGCGGCCCTTCGGTTGCAATATGGACATAATCCGGCGCCTCCTCCCGGATGCGCGCGGCAATCACCCCGGGTCGGGTGAACGCGATGCGCAGCTCCCGGTAGGTCGGCAGCGGAACGGTGCGAAAAGATGCCGGCGTCAGCATGCGGATTTCAGCCCCCTGTCGCGGTGCCTCCCGCAACAGATTTTCCAGTGACCGGACCACCCCATTGACCTGAGGGGCCCAGGCATCGGTAACGATGAGAATGCGGCTCACCGGATAACGCCCCTTCAGGCGGCGGCTTCGAAGGCCGTTGCCCGCTCGCTTGCCGCCAGCGACGGCGCCTCCGGCTTTGCGTCCAGCCAGCGCACGATCTCGAAGCGCCCATCCAGATGCTCGACCAGAGCCGTGCAGCTTTCGACCCAATCACCGCTGTTGAGATAGTCGATGCCGTCATAATGCTCGATCGCGGCATGATGGATGTGGCCGCAGATGATACCGTCGACCCCCTCCCGCCTTGCCTCCGCCACCAGCACTTCCTCAAAGCGGCCGATGAAGTTCACAGCACCCTTCACCTTGCGCTTGGTCCAGGCCGACAAGGACCAGTAGGGGAAACCGAGACGCCGGCGCACATTGTTGACGTGACGGTTGAGCACGAGCATGACATCGTAGAGCACCGATCCGACCGAGGCGAGCCAGACAGCGTGACGCACCACCATATCGAACTGATCGCCGTGCAGGACAAGAAAGCGTTTGCCGCCGACACCCGTGTGCACAATGCGATCCAAAATCCTCACACCACCGAAGGCGAGGCCGAGGAAGTTGCGCAGGAACTCGTCATGGTTGCCCGGGATATAGACGATCTCGGTGCCCTTGCGCGCCTTGCGCAACAGCTTCTGCAGCACGTCATTATGGCCTTGCGGCCAATACCAGCCGATGCGTTTCAGACGCCAGCCGTCGATGACGTCACCGACGAGATAGAGCGTCTTCATGTCGTAGGTCTTGAGAAACTCGACGAAATGCCGATCCTGACTCGACTTGGTGCCGAGATGCAGATCAGAGACGAAAACTGCCGCGACGCTGTGTTGCGGATCAGGGTCAGGATGTTCCAACATGACCGTGATAAAGCCGATTCATGTAACATTTTGATGACGCCTGCGCCCTCGCCCGACACGCCCCAACCATCAACCATCCGGCCGACGAAAATCACCGCACACCGTCCTCTCCCGTGCTTTTCCTGCCTGTCGCTGGCGCATCGCAAGGATCGCACCTGATGCACTGGTGCCTGCGTCCGACATCACCGCCTGCCGCAAAGACCACAGATTTCCGCAGACAGCGCCCCTTCCGATTCGGCACACCACGACCTCGCGCTTCTCCCCCTGCCGCGGACAGACAGCAGCGACAGCCACCGCAGGCCAGCACCTCGCAGCTCCTGACACATGGTCCGGAGGCCTGCCGAAACGGCATGATTCGCCACCGGCTGCGACAGTGAGAGCCGCTCCGTGGACCCTATTGCCATCGGCCCAGAATCGGCCCTGGCGGAATCTGCCTTGAAACTCTTGACTTCCGGGTCCATTCGACATATCTATTGTCGAATGGTGTCACCATGCGCATGACCGAACTGACTGCGCTCACCGGCATTGCCGAGCGGCAGGTCCGCTACCTCATCACCGAAGGCTTCATGCCGCCGCCACGCGGCGGCCGGTCCAATGCCGACTATGGCGAGGACCATGTCGCCGCCATTCAACGCTACGCGCGCCTGCGTGAACTCGGCTTCCCGCCTGCAGCCATCAAACTTCTTCTGCAGGCCAGGGAAGGCGTGCCTTTCGCCGTCGCCCCGGGCATCACCTTGGTCGTCGACCCCGCCCTTATCGGCAGTGGTGCCGATGCCGGCGCTCTTGCCGCGGACATGGCCGCACTTCTGGCCGGGATTTTGCGAAAAGACAAGTGAGTCCAGCGGCCCGGCAGGCCACAATGGATTATGGATGGAGCGATCGCGTTTTCAGGCGCAGGCCGGCACAAGCTGTCGTCGGGTGCCGCTGGCGGCAACCTGCCTCAACCGCAATGTCAACTGGTCACGGGCGGGAAGCCGCTACCTCTGCAACCGCGTTGGCCCGGATTCCCCCGGCAAGCCGGCTTCCCCTGAACCCCAGGGCGGCTGCTCGCCCCCTCCCGGCGGCGCTGAAGCCGGCAGGAGCGCTCCCATGCCTCTCCCGTCCGCCGTCCGCAAAACACGCAGGATGACGAGGGCCGCAACGACCCTCACGATCTCGGTTCCACCTTCTCCCAATAGACGTTGACCGGCAACGTTCCCGCTCTCCTGACGATGTCCCGGGCACAGACCGGCATGAAGTTCCAGACGTCGACGCCAAGATTGACGCTGTTGCTGCTGCCCTGCCAGTTCTGGTGGACGTGACCGAACAGCTGGATGGCGCCACGGCGTGCCCCGTTCCAGGTCAGCATCGGGTAATGGCACAATACGAAACGATGGTCGCCGTCCCGCAGCTCGACCAGTTCATGGACCGAAGCCCAGGGCAGGCTGACCACGCGTTCATTATCGTGATTGCCCAGGACCAGATGTTTGCGGCCAGGCAGGCTGCGAAACAGCTGCTCAACGTATCCCTCCCGCGACGAGGACCGTCCAAAGCTGAAATCACCAAGGATCCAGAAATCGTCCTCGGGACCAACGCAGCTCAGATAATTAGCGCGGATCACCGCGTCCATCTCGCTTGCCGACCGGAACGGCCGGTTGCAGAACCGGATGACGTTGTCGTGCCCGAAATGGGGATCTGCCGTATACCAATGAGCCATTCCTGAACGAACCCGAAGCAGAAGGAAAAAGGAATTGAAATTCACAGCCAGCCGCAATCGCGGCAAGGTCGGGAGGAAGCGGCTGGGATCGAACATCCGAGCGAGGTCTGTTCCTTGCCGTGCGATCGGGCAACCCGAAATGCCGCAGCGGGCATCTCTCCACATCCGATTGACGACTGCCATCGCATAACCGGTCCGCTTCCACAATACCGGAAACCACCGCATCCGACCGTTTGAACCCTGAACCGGCTTTGCCCGGCGGTTCGCCACCCCGCCACCCTGTCCCCGATTGCAGTGTGAACGGTCAGGGTTCAGACCTGTCGGAGGGAGCGAACACATCACCGCCCTCGCATGCAACCTGCAAACCGCCCGGAGATCGCTGATCGCTGATCGCTGGCAGATATTGACGGTCCGCTCCTGCCGGGCTCGTCGGGGCCTCATTTTTAAAGGCCGCCATCGCCTGATCCCGCGAGATGTGCCATCCTGCTGCTTTCGTCAATGCTGACGAAGCTCCTGGCTCTTCTGAAAAGCGCGTGGTGAACTGCCGCAGCATGCCTTGAACATCGCGATGAAAGCACTGGCGTTTTCGTAGCCGACTTCATCGGCGATGTCGCCCACGCTTCTCCCTTCGGCCAGCCTCGCGATGGCATAGTGCACGATCGCCGCCCGCTTCCACTGCGCAAACGACAGCCCGACTTCCTGCTCAAAGTGCCGGGTGAACGAACGGCGCGACATTGCAGCCGCGGCAGCCGCTTCATCAATTCCAGCCCTCGCATTCGGGCTGGCAAGAAAGCGCAGCGCCCAGTCGCGCATTTTTGATGCGTGTGGAAGGGTCAGTCCCGGGGCGTCCGGGCCGATAGAGGCAATCTCCAGCGCGACAATCTCAGTGAGAGGCACAATCAACGCATCCTCTGGCGCAAGCGAACGCATCCGCTCAAGAGCGGCAAGCAATAATGGCGACGCTTTCAGCACGCAGACATCATCCGGCAGATGCGACACCAGCGCCTGCGGCACCACCGCCAGCCAACCACGAACCGGACCACGAGGCACCGCGGCGTGGATGACGCCGGCCGGGATCCAGTACAACTTGCCCGCAGGCACCGCCCAGACCCGTCCACCGGCCTCAAGGCTGCACGCCCCCTGCTCGACGAAAGTGAACTGACCCCGGTCATGGGCATGTGGCGAGGCGACGTGCAACGCGTGCGTCTCAACGCGGACATTGGCACGCGCAATCATTGCACCTGGCCCGAATTCGACACTTTTTGGAATGTACCCGATAACCTGCTTTTTCGCTTCCGTCTAGTTTTGTTCTGCCGCCACTGCCATCGCGGCTGCCACAGCGAAAGAACCAGGCCGATGACCATCCTGCATATCGATTCCAGCATTCAGGCAGAGCGCTCGATCTCCCGCCACCTCACCGCCGCCATTGTCGCCACACTGACGGCGCACGCCAACGACCGGGTCCTCTACCGCGACCTTTCGGTCGAAACGCCCGAACTGAACCGAACCTCTTCTGTGGACCAGTTCCTTGCTTCCGACACCATCGTTCTTGGCGCACCGATGTATAATCTCGGCATACCGGCGCGGCTCAAGTCCTGGATTGATGCCATCGTGGTTCCGGGCAAAACCTTCAGTTACACCTCGGACGGACGGCCGCAGGGCCTTGCCGGGGGCCGGAGGATGGTTATCGCCTATGCAAGTGGCGGCTTCCATGGGCCGGAAGCCGATTTCGTCGAGCCCTATCTGCGCGCGGTTTTCTCCCTGCTCGGCATCACCGAGATCGACATCGTTCGCGCCGAAGGTGTCGATATCTCCGCCGATCATCGCGCCAGAGCCCTCGCATCCGCTGAACAGACCATCGCTGCGATTGCCGGACGCAATATCGAAAGCCGCCGCCAAATCCCCTGAACTGCACCTGTCGCGTCCCGCGCCTCTGCGAAAACTGAACATCTGCCCCAGCGACACGCTCAGGAACGTTTCAACTGCCCTGCATGCGCAGGTTTCTGTCGGCGCACCGAGCAGCTGGAGGCGAGAATAATTGAATCCCCGTTCCCCCCGCCGAGGATTCCGTGCCACAAAATCGGCTGAGGGCTCCTTCCCATTTTTGGAACACGCAGATTCCTTCCATGACAACTCCAAACACCCGTCACCTGGACCCTCTGCGC
The DNA here is from genome assembly GCA_009781045.1 of Alphaproteobacteria bacterium. Taxonomy (GTDB): domain Bacteria; phylum Pseudomonadota; class Alphaproteobacteria; order Rhizobiales; family Xanthobacteraceae; genus Bradyrhizobium. The sequence continues at coordinate 7,303 of WQYW01000032.1, read as the reverse complement.
AAAGAACTCCGAGCGCTGCCAACGACACTCCCTCCTCCGCCTTGGCGGAAGGTTGAAATCTTTGGGGTCGGCGGCCTGCAATCCATCGGGCTCGATCGCCAATCCGAGCTTCTGCTCGTTCTTTCCTCGACTGGCCGGGGAGTCATAGACTGCCAATCCGGGCAGAAAGTCGCACGGAACGAAGACGAATACGGCGAGGACAGTTACCTTGAAGCCACCGGCATCGGCCCGCTGCAAGGCAGGACTCTGCGCGTCTCCGGATTACACGGCGGCGGCCTCCCCCCCGGGCACTGACGACGGCTGGTCGCTCGAGACCGTCACACTCGACTGGCCTGCCTGCCAAACCCTGTTTCTTGAACCCTTTGCCTCCCTCTACGACTCGTTCCACGGGAAGCCCAGTCGCTTTCACAAGATTGCCACTGAGCTTGAACTTCGCGCCTGCGGCTTTTCCTATTCCGGTTGCAGCCTTGTTGTTACCACATCAAGCGATATCAGCATCTATGATCGCCGCTGACACTCCAAATTCACGAACCTCGACACACAGCAGACATTGCTGCCAGGCAAATGCGATCGTCAATGCCCCAGCCCTCCGTGCCTTTGACGCGCATCGCATCCCAGGATCAGGGACCAACGCGCCTTCGAATCCACACCATCAAGCCGGATCCGGCTACACACCACCGATGGGGCTGGCTTGCCGCAGAACATTTGACGGTCGTCATCTATTTGGTCGGACCCGTGTGAGCGGAGGGCGAAAGAGTGGCTCTCGTGAAGCAGGATCGGCCTCCGCCAATTTCCGACGTGACCCCTCCAGAATTGGGGGTGTTTCGTGTGACTTTCCCTGCGCCCACCTTGGGGACCTTGGGGGCAGAGAAGATACTCTCTCGACTCTCGACAGCGCCGATTGGGTGGGAGTCCGAAGACGACCACGTGCATCGCCATTGACTCTGGTGTCAACGCATCACTTGTGTGTTGTGGTGAAACAAGTTCAATACCCTGATGAGGCGTTTGCCTTGCCGTGAATTGCGAACTGCCTTCAACCTTCAACCCTGAATCGGGAAATCGCCAAACAACTTCCCACGCATCTCCCACACGTCCACGAGCATCTGTTCCTTCTGAGCTTCGGTGCCGCGTTTCTTCTGAATGGCGGATTCAGTTTCGAAAAACATCTCCACTGTTCTTTCGATGCGTCCGAAAGCCACCGCCTCGCAAAGCAAGGCGCGACGAATTACAGGATGCAGGTCTTTGAACTCGATGAGGTGCTTTAGGAACTCTGCGCAGAGAGCAGACCTGGCGTGCGCAACTGCGGGGTCTTCCTGGATCTTTCGAGGCTCTCTGGAGAGGACGCCTGGATCCCTGGATGGGACCGCAGGAAGCACGCCGCCATAACGTCTTTCCAGAATCTGATCGAAGGTTTCCGCCAGGAGGGGTGCAACAATTCCCTGTTCAGCCCACTCCGCCACCAGCTCCCGGGCGTTCAACTGCGCATCCTCAAGGCGATCGGAATAGTCCGGGTCCTTGAAGAAACGCATGGCGACAGCCACCGCAAGATCATGTGTCGAGTAAGACATAGGTCCCTCATATAGACCCCTGGCACAACCTGACACGTCGGATGCACTCACGTTCCTGAGAAGGAGATCTTCATATGCCATGAGGGACGATTCGCCAAGATTGGCATTTTTCGGTGCACGCCCGTCTTGATCCATCAGCGCCATCAGTCCGTCCAGCATGGTGGGCGCAGGAGGTCGCACTCGTGTCTGTTGTTGAGACCAGGAATCAGCCACCCAGAGCAGAAAAATGAACACCCCGAAACTGACAACCCAGGACGCACCCCCACCTGCGAACGGGACCGACCAGGAACCGACAAGAATTGAAATGAAGGCTGCTCCGACGATGACGGAAATTCGAACGGGTGTGCTCATCGCAAAACCTGAGAGTCCGGGATGCAGACAGCCTGTGGGCTGCCGGAAGGTACCGAACAGATGTAGCCGCTCCACAGTGCGAAGGCCATGGACGAGAGTGCAGAATCCGTGAGGCTACGCGTCACGGACGTCTGCTGAGGATCGGATACCACACTTGTAATGTTCGAGCTGGAGCAGGCGCTCCGCAGCTTTCCGAGCCTTGGCAAAGAGGTGGCGGGGGGCGCTGCGGAAGCCGCATACCGCGAAAGGGCTGGTCTCCACGTCACACGATCGCTGCAACTCTGCGGGTGGAGCGAGCGGTGAAAGGCCGGCTCCTCGGTGCGAGGTGACGATTTATGTTATGGATCCGCTTGCGTCCGATTGCCTGCGCCTGGTCCGCAACGCAGAAACAGGGATCCTGCTGCAGAACCGGGGTCTGCAGAGATTGGCCAAGCCCTGGCGCGGCCCCCCGCGCCGGTGAACCAGAATCCGATTTTGGCAGCAGCCACTCTCCGGCCGCTGCCGACGACTGTCAATCCCGTGCCGTACCGGCACTTTCCCGGCAAGCCCGAACATTCGGCCAGATGCCGGATGCACGGTGCGCCCGGAAATTGGTCCGGCCTTTCAGGTGGGCACCTGGTTTCCCCTCACCCAGGCTCTGGCGGGCTCAAGCTCGCTCAGCGGGAAAGTCCGGATTTCCACGGAGGTGAGCGCCGAGAAAATCTTTCCCACCGGGCCGATCCATCCCTTGTCGGTCACCACCGCGCAGCGCCCGAACCTCTTCAGCCGGGACAGGACGTATCTCAGGTCCCGGAACCACAGCTTCGGAGGGATGGTGCCGACGCGCCGAACCACCTCGACGACATTGAGCCGATCGTGTCTGGCGAGGACCTCGTCGATCGCTCGAACCGCGTTCTCGAAATCCTCTACCCCGATATCCCCGTCAACCGTGACCTCCATGTAGCCTTCTGCCAGATCCGTCGTGATCAACATTGCCCGCTCCTGTATTGCCCCTTCCGAATCGGAAGGTTCAGTTCGCCGCCCTCAGGCTTGCGATCCCCGCTCGTCGTCGCTGGCAGCGCCGGCGTCATCCGGGCGCAAGGTTGAGTTCGCGTGATCTCCATGTGGGGATAGTCGGATCGGGACGCCATCCCGCCACCCGACTTTGGCCTGAGAAAACGCGGCTCGCATGGAGTGGCGGTCCTGGAGGGTCGCAAATGACTTTCCGCCTCCAGGTCATTGCCCTGGTCCAGAATGGCCGTCTTCGCCGCCACGTCGGTCGCCCCAACGAACTCCGGCTGCCTCAAGGCCCTCCCGCCGCCTGGCTGATCCCCTACACTCATTTCTTTGCCGGCCTGAGATCGACGGCAATCAGCCTGCGAATCTGGTGATCCGTCGGCACGTCGAACTCCAACCCCTGATCAGGGTGCCGGAGGCGCGCGTGATTGAGAAGCCTTGAGGGATCGTCGCGCAGACGATGCCACTGTGAGTGGCCCTGCTCGCTTCCATGAATTGCAGGAAGGAGTTGAAAACACGACGCAATTCCGCAACTTCGTCGGGCGCGGTGCGATGGAGGCCTGCGGCATCAAATTCATCGAAGAAATGGAGGGCCCGCCGCACGATGCCATCGTCACCGATCTTCGCCACCCGCCTTTCGCCAGGCGCCGTGCGTTCCGGCACCGGTTGGCCGAGGGAAGCCTTCAGGGGGCCGACCGACATCGCCACGGCAGGCGCACCCAATGGCCGGAAACAGGACGGCATCGTTCGCAACCAGGCTCGCAGTGAGCATCACTTTCGGTACCCGGCTGTGGATCCGCAGCGATGCCTCTTGCCGGCCCGGCTCCTCGCCACTCGGCGACACGCCCTCGCGAATCCTGGGGGGGCCCTGGCCTTTGGGGACGGTCTCAGGCCCCCCTCACCCCGGCCGATACCTTGACATCAGACACTGACACCAGCAACTCCAGTTCCACGGCATCTTCCCCCTTCACCCTGGATGATCCGGGTCGGAACCTGCGGACACAATGAATTGCAACGACTGAGCACAATCGATTGGAATCGGAGTTCAGATCATCATGACTTGCGTATTTTCTGAACAAACTGCGGCCACTCAGACGGGGTCGCTCTGTATCTCAGGCGTTCAAGCAGGCAGATCGACGTTCAGCCCTCCGCCTCGGAACACGCCACTCAAACCGGTAACGAACTGCACATGAAGCTCACCGATATTCCGCTCTTTCTGTCACGGATGCGCACCGACCGGGCGGTGCGGCAGGAGCTCGCCTACAAAAAAATGCTGCCACACTCCGACGAAGTAAACTGGCCGGCGCGGCGCGCCTGCCTGCTTGGTCTCCAGTTTGACCGATGCCCGGAGGATCGTGACCTGATCCTGTATCTGCTCGACCAGGAAATCTGCGCCCGTCAAGGCAGCGGTGGCTGCGGCAGCAGCCTGCAGGCAGTCGTCTTCTTCGCGGCCGAACTCGGCGATCCCTCCATCTTGTGGCGGATCATGTCCGCGAAATTCGCCAATTTCGACACCGGCATCGTGATCGACCGCGAGGCGATCTATTGTTGTGGAGTCGAGCGGACCTTGGCAGTGCTCGCCGCATCGGATCATCCCGCGCGCGATCGATTCCTGCCTGCACCCGCTCAGGCCGATGTCGACAAATGGTGGACGCACCAGCGATCCGCTTTTCCTGACCGCTGGGAAGATGAGACGGACAAGATCGGCACATGCGAGGAAATCGGGGATTTTGAGGCCGGGGCCGAATACCTGCGCAAGGAATTGGCGGAGAAGCTTGCTACGGTGGCCCCCGGAAGCACGGAGGAACAGAAGCTGTTGGTCGACGCACGTCACCAGTGGGGCTTCCTCGGCCGAGCCGATGAGGCGGCAAGGCTACAGGCGAAGCTCGATGCATTTCTGCCCGCGGCCCCCTGGGATCGTGCCAGTGCATTGCGCGATGCCTTGACGGTCTACACCGCTGCCAGTCAGTTTCCGGAGGCGGCGTCAAAGGTTGAGCCCCTCCGGGCAGCGCTGGCACAGGTCGATTCCTGGCGCACTGTCGGTCTCGGCCGCATGTCGGCAATGGCCATGGCTGACCTTGCGATTGCAACGCCCGACAAGGCCGCCGCTGCCCGCGTCTTCTCGATTCTCAAGGAAATGATGGCGGGCGGTCTCGAGGCGCCGCCCGCTCTAAAAAAAAGCTGGGCACACTGTCGAGGCGGGTCAAAAGCAAGGCTTGGAACTCGTTGACTTGCAAAATGGATAAGGAGGTGATGGTGTCGGACGGTTGGGAAGAGTCGGCACAGGCATGGATTGACGATAACGGAACGCAGGGCGACTGGTCACGGCGCTTTGTGCTGGATGCACCCATGATTGCGCGAATCGCCGATCGCGGTTTCACCAGCGCCATTGACGTCGGCTGTGGCGAGGGACGCTTCTGCCGCATGATGCAGCGCCACCATATTCGGACCGTTGGCGTCGATCCGACGGCAGCGTTGATCAAACAGGCTCGCCAGCTCGACCCGAGCGGAGACTATTGCATTGGCCGGGCCGAAGCACTGCCTGGCGCCGACGCCTCCTTTGACCTTGCCGTCTGTTATCTCTCGCTGATCGACATTCCCGATTTTCGCAGGGCGATCGCCGAAATACATCGTGTTCTCAAAGCCGGCGGCACTTTTCTGATCGCCAATCTTCAGAGCTTCAACACGGCGGGACCGCCGACGGGCTGGACCCGGGAAGCCGATGGCTCGCAAAGATTCCCGATCGACCATTACCTGGATGAGCGCGTCCAGTTTGTGTCATGGCGAGGCATTCGCGTCCAGAACTGGCACCGCCCGCTTGGCGCGTATATGGGAGCCCTGCTTGAGGCTGGTTTCGAGTTGCGGCACTTCTCCGAGCCCGAGCCGGTCGGTGCCGATGAAGCAGAGACAGCTCTCTATCGGCGTGCACCGTTTTTCCTGGTTATGGAATGGCAGAAGGCCGCCTGAATCGCACTCCACCTGCCGAAAGCGCGGCATCGTTGCACCAAGGCCCGTCATTGGTCGGCGGCGCTTCACGTGCCCCGCGCAAACATGCGCTCAACCCAAGGCGCCAGAGGTCGGAAATCCGGACTTTCAGGCTTGTGTCTGGTTTCCCCTCGCCCAGGCCCTGCCCGCCTCAAGATCCACCAGCGGGAAGGTTCGCATTTCCACGGAGGTGAGAGCGGAGAAAATCTTCGCAACTGGACTGATCCATCCCTTGTCGGTCACCATGGCGCAGCGCCCGAACCTGCTCAGACGGGACATAACGTATTTCAGATCCCGGAACCACAGCTTCAGAGGTATGGTCCCGACGCGCTGGACCACTGCGACAACATTGACCCGGTCGTTGCTGGCCAGGACCTCTTCGTTCGCTCGAACGGCGTTCTCGTAATCCTCCACCCCGATATCCCCCTCAACCATGATCTCCATGTATCCGGCTCGCACGTCCGTGGTGAAAAACATCGGCACCTCCTCTGTTGCCCCTTCCGGATCGAAGGAGCGCTCAGCCTTCAGGCTTGCGACCCAGGCCGCAGGCAATTTCCTCAGAATCCTTCGCGACCATAGACTTGCTCCCGTCAAGCCTTTCGTCTCCCTCTCATTGTGACAAAGGCCAAAAGCCGTCCCACAAACCTTCAGGTCCCCCTCGGCACGCCGCCGTCATTGACCTTTCGCTGCACCGGGACGGATGTCCACACCGTTTTCGGCACCGTTGATGCGCCTTCTGGGAATACAACTTGTCCGCCATTGCTGCAGACCCACTGTGATCAAGGAACGTGGATAGGTTGTTACGCTGAAAGGAAAGTCAGCGACAACGCTCGGCGCACGGGCCTGCAGACCGTCAATGCAGACACAAGTGTCGAGCAAAAGTTCCTGCCCGGTGGTGGCAGCATCACCAACGAGCGAAAATTCGTCATCGGGTCGTCGAACCAATGTCGTCCCGGGATCGAAGCGTGCCCAGCGAAGCGCCGCCGCAAAGTCGAATTACGCCATTTCAGAACCCAAGCTTCAGATCCGGGTCGACCGAACCCATCGTCTTCCGGAAGATCCCGCCGAAATTGTCCTCAAGGGCGAGGCTGGCGAGCGCAAATTCGATGAGATCCGTATCTGTCGTGATCCCGGTCTGCTGCTTCGCTCGCCGAATCAGCTCAGGGCTGATGCACCCGGCGATCCGCGCCCGCTTTTCGCCAAGCAGACCCGAATGTTCAGCCGCCAACATGACCGCGCTGACGCGCGAACTCACATTGACCGCGGTCTTGCTGGCCTTGGTTTTTCAGCAAGATGAAGTCGCATCTACGAAAAGCAATGGACAAAACCAAGAAATCGATAGTGAGAACTATTCGCAAAACGATTCGGGAGATCAGTGATGAGGAATGCGTGAACTTTATTCG
>WQYW01000031.1 GCA_009781045.1 Alphaproteobacteria bacterium | reverse complement strand
TTGCCGGAGAGTTCCTTGTTTAGTTCGCTCACCTTGGTGTTTGTGGCATCAATTTTGCCGGAGAGTTCCTTGTTTAGTTCGCTCACCTTGGTGTTTGTGGCGTCAATCTTGCCGGAGAGCTCCTTGTCCAGGTTGTCGATCCTGGTGTTTGTTTCATCAATCTTGCCGGAGAGCTCCTTGTCCAGGTTGTCGATCCTGGTGTTTGTTTCATCAATTCTGGTGTTTGTGGTATCAATTCTGGTGTTTGTGGCATCAATCTTGCCGGAGAGTTCCTTGTCCAGGTTGTCGATCTTGGTGTTTGTGTCATCAATTTTTCCAGAGAGACTGCCGAGGCTGTCGACGACGGTCTTCGTGCGCTCGTCAAGCTTGCCGAGCAGCATGAAGATCCTGGCATCCATGGACAGGGAGAGATCTGTCGCCTCTGCTTCACCTGACGAGGGATTCTGGGTTTCCTGCACGTTCGTCGTCGCCATTTACGCCTCCACTAGAAATTCTGCCTCTTAAATACAGTGCCGGATCGGCTTGGCCCGTCAACTACGCCGTGGGCCAGGCGATCAGAGGGCTCCATCTGCCTCACTATCGAGGTCGAATGGCGATGCCATCCATTAATCTGCCGGTCAGGCAGACTGCCGGGAACCTTAAGAGATCGTCCAGGACGTAAGCGCTTTCAGGTCTGGTTTCCTGGACGAAGAGCCTTGATCCCCTGCGGAAGGCGCGTCGTGGTCGTCAGGGCTGATGACGAGGTCGACAGCCGACAGCAATAATTAGGAATCATAGTGATTTAAACGGGCCGTGGCAAGCAGGTTCAGGCAGATGCTGCGCGAAAAAGGCGGATCGAAGCGTTGTCGATCCGGTTCCATCGGGCGGGAACCGTGGCAGGCACGGTGCTGAAATGACACCACCTGTGCATGTTGGAGACAATGAGTACAACTATGCCGGATTGGAATCGGATCGATTGCGCTATTTTGATGTCATTATTCCTGTTTCATGCGCAGGATCATTCCCGAACTCTGTGCCAGGGAACCTGCAGTGTGATCCGTGGAACCCATATGGAACCTCGCATTGAGGGGTGATTCCGACCAACGTAAGCCGCCTGCTCGGCACATCAGGGGCAGAAGCGCTCGAAGCGCGGCGAAACTGCGAGGGATTGCGAAAATCGGCCAGTCGTTGCAGTGAGGACTGGCGAACATTGGAGAACATGGCCGGTTCCACGGTGGCGGCGTTTGCGCATCGGTGGATTGGCGGCACGTCTGGCCGGTGATCGCGTGTGTGTGGTCGCGCCGGGTGCGAACAGAGGGCGGGTTCCTTGTCCGCAGAGCCCGTTTCGGTTAGGGGATGGGTAAACGGGGATCGACGCATGAGTCGGAGCAGGACGGGGACAGGGGTGAGAGCGGGTGCCAGGAGAGGCACTGCGGCAGGCAAAAAGGGCGGTACAGGAGATCTGACTTTCGGTCGGGAAGGCGCTCTGCTTGAGGCCGGAGTGTGGCCGGTGGCGGGCTGTGACGAGGCCGGTCGCGGGCCGCTGGCGGGGCCGGTGGTTGCCGCCGCTGTGATTCTTGATCCCGATCGGATTCCACCAGGGATCAATGACTCGAAACGACTGACGGCACTGCAGCGGGAGCGGCTGTTCGATGCCATCTGCGAGAGCGCTGCGGTGGCGGTGGCGGTGGCACCGCCGGCGCGCATCGATCGTGACAACATCCTGCAGGCTTCGCTGTGGGCGCTCCGGCGAGCGGTCGAAGGGCTGGCGGTGAAACCGGGCCATGTCTTTGTCGATGGCCGTGACCGGCTCAAAGTGGATTGTCTCTGTGAGGCGGTGATCGGCGGCGATGGCCTGGTGTTGTCAATTGCGGCCGCTTCGATCATTGCCAAGGTGACGCGCGACCGTCTGATGTGCGCTTTGGCGCAGGAATATCCGGATTATGGTTTTGAGCGGCACAAGGGTTATGGCGTGGCAAGCCATCTTGAGGCGCTGCGTCGCTTCGGGCCAACGCTACACCACCGCAACTCCTTCGCTCCAGTGGCGGCCGCCCGGGATCTGTTTTCGGAGTGGCGTTGAGGCTTGACGTTGAGGCTTGACGTTGAGGCTTGACGTTGAGGCCTGGCGGAGCCGGTGTTGCACGGAGGAAGACCTGGGTTCCGCGGGGGCAGACGGCGGCCTGCTGTAGCGGGCTGTCTTTCAAGGCGCGCGGATGGCCGGTGCCCCCGGTGGTCAGGGGCGCGGGTTGTCGGCAAGCCCGGCGAGCGCGCCGGCGACGATCTGGAGATCGGCCCAGGCCAGACGTTTGAGAGCCGGGCTTTTGAGCAGCTGGGCCGGATGGAAGCTCGGCAGCGCGCGGATCTGGCGCTGGCCGGTGGCATAATCGATCCAGCGGCCGTGGATCCGGGTGATGGGATCGCGGGTTGACAACAGCGTCTGCGCCGCGAGGTCGCCGAGCACGATCAGGAGATCGGGATCGATGAAATCAACATGGCGACGGATGAAGGGCAGGCAGATTTCGGTTTCCTGCAGCGTCGGCGGCCGGCTGCCCGGCGGCTTCCACGGGATCACGGTGGCGAAATAGGCGCGGCTGCGGTCGAGTCCGATCGCAGCGATCATGCGGTCGAGCAGCGCACCATCGCGCCCGGCGAAGGGACGGGCGGCGAGATCATCCTCGCGCTCGGGGATGCCGCCCACGAACATGATGCGGGCACGGGGATTGCCGTCGGCGAAGACCAGGCCAGCCGCGGTATGGGCGAGCGTGCAGCCGTCAAAATGCGCCATTGCTTCCCGCAGCGCAGCGCAGGTTGCGGCTTCGCGCGCCGCATGCTGGGCCGCAGCAATAGCGATGTCGGGGGCGGCGCTGTGGCGCAGAGCAGCAGTGGCTGGCGGGTGCGGGAATGGCAGCGGTGCGGAGGGGGGCCGGGGTGGGGCCGGAAGCGGAGCCTGGGGCGGCGCAGGAAGCGATCCGGGCGGGTGCCGGAGCGTCGGCACGGGGGCGGCTGCGGGCTCACGTTCGTTGAGACGATCGGTCGGCTCGTCGCTGAGCGCACAGTCCACGCCGGCATCGATATAGAAGCCGAGCAGGTGACGGAGGGTCTGGGGGGCGAGCATCTGGGCCGGTCCTCGAACGAAAGGCGACTGGATCTGAAAGGCCTTTGATCTCAAAGGGAAAAGCTGATTGGGGGAGCGGCCATGGGGGCCGCGGCGGCGGCCGACGGATTGCTCCGCGCCAATAGCATTTCTGAGGTTGTCCTGTGTGGAAAAATCGGGTTTCTATCCCTGTTCCCTTCCGGAACGGACGGACGGCGGGTTCCTTCAGGCCTTGTTCGCGGGCAATCCTTGCAACCGCCAGGATTTGTACGCGATGGAGATGACCAGGGCGATGATTCCCAAGGCAGGACTCAAGGACCCTTTAAGAGAATAATCGCTGCCGATTTCGAGCCCGGCGTTCGAGACGTGAGCCCGGGCGCGAAGCCGGACAGCTGCAGGATCGCAAACGTCAGGGACCCCCGCGCGCCGGAACGCGATGGCAAAAAGCGGCAGGCGGAACCTCCATCAAGGGCTGAAATCATGAGCAGAGAAGAACTTCCTCCGCGCGAATCGATGGAATTCGATGTCGTGATCGTCGGTGCCGGCCCGTCCGGCCTGTCGGCTGCGATCCGGCTGAAACAGCTCAACGCGGATCTCACCATCGTCGTGGTGGAGAAGGGGTCCGAGGTGGGTGCGCATATTCTGTCGGGGCGATGATTGATCCCAGGGGACTGGACGTGCTGGTGCCGGACTGGCGTCAGGACAGCCAATGTCCGCTGAAGACAGAGGTGGTCAAAGACGACTTCTTCTGGCTCACCCGGAACCGCGCCATCAAGCTGCCGAATTTCACCATGCCGCCTCTGATGAATAATCACGGCTGCTATGTCGGCTCGCTGGGCCGTCTGTGCCGCTGGCTGGCCGCTCGGGCCGAGGCGCTGGGGGTCGAGATCTATCCGGGTTTTGCCGCCAGCGAGGTGCTCTATGATGACAGGGGAGCGGTGCGCGGCGTCGCCACCGGCGACATGGGGGTGGCGAAGGACGGCACGCCGAAATCGTCTTTCACCCGCGGCATGGAACTCTGCGGCAGATACACGCTCTTTGCCGAGGGCGCCCGAGGCAGCCTGACCAAACAGCTGATCGGGAAATTCGGGCTCGACAAGGATCGCGAGCCCCCGAAATTCGGCATCGGCCTCAAAGAGGTGTGGGAGATTGATCCGGCCCGGCATCAGAAGGGCCTGGTCCAGCATGGCTTCGGCTGGCCGCTCGACGGCAGCACGGGAGGCGGGCTGTTTCTCTATCACTATGATGAGAATCTGGTTGCGGTCGGCTATGTGGTGCATCTCAACTACACCAATCCGTATCTCTCGCCCTATGAGGAGTTTCAGAGGGCCAAGACCCATCCTGCAGTCCGTGCGGTCCTGGAAGGCGGCAAGCGGCTGGCCTATGGCGCGCGCGCCATCACCGAGGGCGGTTACCAGTCGGTGCCCCGTCTGAGCTTCCCCGGCGGCGTGCTGATCGGCTGTGCCGCAGGCTTCGTCAATGTGCCGCGCATCAAGGGTGTGCATAATGCCATGGGCAGCGCCATCCTGGCCGCCGAAGAGATCAACGCCGCGCTCCGCCAGGGCCGCAGCAATGACGAGGTCGCGAGCTATGAACAGAGCTGGCGGGAATCGGTGGTCGGCAAAGACCTGTTCCTGGTGCGTAACGTCAAGCCATTGTGGTCGAAGTTCGGTACTGTCATCGGAGTCGGTCTTGGCGGCTTCGACATGTGGGTGAACACGCTGTTCGGGCGCTCGCTGTTCGGCACTCTGTCGCATGGCAAGGCCGAGCGGGAGACCCTCAAGCCGGCACGCGCGGCGACGCCGATCGCCTATCCCAGGCCCGATGGCCGGATCTCCTTTGACCGTCTGTCCTCGGTTTTCCTCTCCAACACCAATCACGAAGAGGATCAGCCGGTCCATCTCAGGATCGCAGACCTGGAGCTGCAGCGGGTCTCGGAACATGGGGTCTATGCCGGGCCCTCGAACCGCTATTGCCCGGCGGGGGTCTATGAGTGGACCGAGGAGGGGGGTACTCTGCGTTACGTCATCAACGCCCAGAACTGTCTGCACTGCAAGAGCTGCGATGCGAAGGACCCCAACGGCAACATCACCTGGGTTCCGCCGGAGGGCGGCGGGGGGCCGAACTACGAGGCGATGTAGTCGACGGCCGCCGGCCGGGTAAAGCGAAGACGCGGGCCGGTTCTTTGGGGGGCGCGGGCGCGGGGGACCGAATCGGCCGGCCCCGACCGGACTTTGACCGACCTGGACTTTGACCGACCTGGACTTTGCCGGATTTGGCGAAGGGGCCGGCCAGGGCCGATCACGTCCCCGGGAGCGGGTTTCAGGGATAAATTGCCGTTGCAGACCTCCAAGCCGTTGGGGATCCTTGATGATATTGCCAATCCGTAAGGTCTCCGGTGGCGACCGCACGGTTGCAGATCCTTGCGGTTGCAGGTCAAAAACGGCATTGTCCCCGGCGATAAGGGGGCAGGGCGCGCGCTTTGCCGCGCCGGGAGGGCGCCAGCCCTTGTCTTCACTCGCGTGAGCCCGTGTGTCGCGGTCTCAGGCGTCACATCTCTCCCAACTCAAGGCGGGTCCTGATGTTGTCAAATCGTTCCAGGTGGAAACTTGCTGCCCTGGTCTTTGCCGGTTCCATCATCGTGGCGGCACCAGACGGGGTGAGGCGCGTTGAGGCCCAGACCGCTCCGCCGCCAGCGTCGCAGACCCCGCCTGCCGACACCCCTTCCGCTCCGGCCCCGACCTCGGAGAAGGCGGTGGAGGCCTTTCCCAGCCACAGCGAGCTGAAATCGCTGACCGCGGCCGGCGGCTATCTCGCCGCCCGTCATGCCGACAAGATCGAGCGTGACGCCAGCTCGGCGGCGGCCTTCTATCGTTCGGTGCTGCGCACCGATCCCAGGAACCCGGAACTGCTGGATCGCGCTTTTATTTCTGCCCTCGTCGATGGCGACATCGAGGAAGCGGTCAGGCTTTCGGAACGGGTGCTGGCGATCGACAAATCGAAACGCCTGCCCCATCTGGTGCTTGGTGTCCACGACCTCAAGCTCAGGAAATACGCCCAGGCGCAGAGCCATCTCGCTCAGGCGCTGGTCGACCCGCCGGGCGATCTCCTGACGGCGCTGCTCAGCGGCTGGGCTGCTTTCGGCACCGGCGACGTGAAGAACGCGCTGGCGGCGATCGACAAGGTGACGGGCCCGGAAGGCTATTCGCTGTTCAAGGATCTGCATGCGGGCATGATTCTTGAACTGGCGGGCAAGGACAAGGAGGCGGGTGCCCGTTTTGAGCGAGCCTACAAGATCGACGATTCGGCGCTGCGCATCGCCGAATCCTATGGACGCTGGCTGTCACGCAACAAGGACATCGGGGCGGCGATCGAGATCTATGAAGCCTTCGACAAGAAGCTGCCGCGTTATCCCCTGATTCAGGAGGGATTGCGCGAACTTCGCGCCGGCAGGAAACTGGCGCCACTGGTGGATTCGCCGCAGGCCGGTGCGGCCGAAGTGCTCTACAGCATCGGTGCCACCTTGACCCGCCGCGGCGGCGAGGAGATGGGGCAGCAGGGGCTGATCTTCGTGCAACTGGCTCTGCATCTTCAGCCCAACCACGCGCTGGGTCTGCTGGCACTGGGTGATTTCTACGAATCGGTGAAACGCCCGCAGATGGCGATCAAGGCTTTCGATCGCGTGCCGGCATCTTCGCCCCTGAAGCGCAACGCCCAGATCCAGATGGCGCTCAATCTGGATGCCGCCGACCAGACCGATCAGGCGCTGGCCATTCTCAAGCGGGTCATCGCCGAGGATCCCAAGGATCAGGAAGCGATCATGGCGCAGGGCAATATCGAGCGCGTCCGCAAGAAGTTTTCGGAATGCGGCGCCACGTATTCGCTCGGCATTGCCCTGCTGCGTCCCGGTGAGGACAAGATCAACAGCAACTGGTACTATTATCGCGGCATCTGTGAAGAGCGGTCGAAAGAGTGGTCAAAGGCCGAAGCCGACATGAAGAAGGCGCTTGAACTGCAGCCTGACCAGCCGCAGATCATGAACTATCTTGGCTATTCCTGGATCGACCAGGGCATCCATCTCGAAGAGGGCATGAAGCTGATCCGGAGTGCGGTCGAGCAGCGTCCGGACGACGGCTATATCGTCGATTCGCTGGGCTGGGCCTATTACCGCATCGGCAACTACGAGGAGGCGGTCAAGAATCTCGAGCGCGCCATCGAACTGAAGCCCGAGGATCCTACCATCAACGATCATCTTGGCGATGCCTATTGGCGGGTGGGGCGACAGCTCGAGGCCCGCTTCCAGTGGGCCCATGCGCGCGATCTCAAGCCCGAGCCCGAGGATCTGCCGAAGATCGAGGCCAAGCTCGCAGGCGGGCTGGATGAGGCTTCAAACCCGACCGCAGTGCCGGCCGGGAAGAAAGCGGACGACCAGAAGGCCGAGGACAGGAAGGCGGGCGAAAAGAAGAAGGTCGACGACAAGAAGGTGGATGACAAGAAGGTCGACGACAAGAAGGTCGACGACAAGAAGGTCGACGACAAGAAGGTCGATGACAAGAAGGTCGACGACAAGAAGATCGATGACAAGAAGGTCGACGACAAGAAGATCGATGACAAGAAGATCGACGACAAGAAGGATGGCGGCAGAAAGGATGGCGACAAGGGTGGTTAGGCATCTTTGGCGGATCGTCGTGGGGCCGATTGTCCTCACGCCCTGTTTCGGAGCTGGAAGGAGCATGACGTGCTGACGGAACGCGCGCGGGCGAAAGTCAATCTCAGCCTTCGGGTGCGGGGCCGCCGCAGCGACGGCTATCATGATCTTGAAAGCGTGGTGGCCTTTGCCGACTGTGCCGACCGGCTGACGCTGGAGGCGGGAGCGGAACCCGGGTTGCGGATTACCGGAGCGCTGGCCGCGGCCTGCGGCGAGGTGGCGGACAATCTGGTGCTGAAGGCGGCACGGCTTCTTGCCGAGGCGGTGCCGGACCTGCGCGTCGGGAGCTTCGCGCTGGAGAAAGTGCTGCCGGTGGCGGCGGGCATTGGCGGTGGTTCGGCCGATGCCGCGGCCGCCTTGCGGCTTCTGGCGCGCCTCAACGGCCTGTCTCTTGAGGATCCACGGCTGCAGGAGGTGGCGCTCAGGAGCGGGGCCGATGTCCCGGTCTGCCTGTTGTCGCGGGGCTCGGTCATGCGGGGAATCGGCGAGCGGATTGTGCCTCTGGATGTGCCCGAGATGGCCTGTGTGATGGTCAATCCGCGACTTCCGGTGCCCACAGCAGCGGTGTTTCAGGCCCTCGGTCTGGAAAAGGGCAGCAGGCTTCACAAGGTGGATGAGGACCGGCAGGACTGGCCACAGCGCGCCGCGCTCAGCGATTGGATCGCCCATCTGGCGGGCATTGCCAACGACCTTGAGGTACCGGCGATCGCAATTCAGCCGGTGATCGGTGAGGTCCTGGAGGCGCTCAGACGGAGCAGGGGGGCCCTTCTGGCGCGCATGTCGGGGTCCGGAGCAACCTGTTTCGCCATCTTTGGCAAGGCGGGCGAGGCCGAAGCGGCGGCGCGCGCCATCCGTCAGGCGCAGCCCTCATGGTGGGTGCATGCCGGAAGCCTGAGCTGAAAAGTTCGTTTCAGGGGCTTTGGGCTGCTCAGAAAACCACGCCACTGCCCTCTGGACCCAGCCGAAGCGTCAATGGGAGCGTGCCAGGCAGAAGGCGACCACCTGCTCGAGCGCGCTTTTCATCGCTGAGGGAGGGAACAGGGCGAGGGCATCGACCGCCATGGCGCCATAGTGCTGGGCCCGGCTCAGCGTATCTTCGAGGGTACGGTGTTTGTTCATCAGGCCGATGGCATGATCGAGGTCGCCATCGCCGATTTCCCCACGTTCCAGGGCCCGGATCCAGAAGGCGCGTTCGCTGTCGTTGCCGCGGCGGAAGGCCAATACGACCGGCAGCGTGATTTTGCCGTCGCGGAAGTCGTCACCGATATTCTTGCCCAGCTTGATCGATTTGCCGTCATAATCGAGCACGTCATCGACAAGCTGGAAGGCAATGCCGAGATTCATGCCGACCGAGCGGCAGGCGGTCTGGTCGGCCTTGGCGCGGCTGGCGAGCACGGGGCCAACTTCGCAGGCGGCGGCGAAGAGTTCGGCGGTCTTGGCGCGAATCACGGCGAGATATTCGTCCTCGGTGGTCGCGGTGTTCTTGGCGGCGGCAAGCTGCATCACTTCGCCTTCGGCGATCGTCGCCGCCGCCGAGGAAAGGATGTCGAGAGCGCCGAGCGAGCCGACCTCGACCATCATGCGGAAGGCCTGGCCGAGCAGGAAGTCGCCGACCAGGACGCTGGCCTCATTGCCCCACAGCATCCGCGCCGACAGCTTGCCGCGGCGCATTTCGCTGTCGTCGACCACGTCGTCATGCAGCAGCGTGGCGGTGTGCATGAACTCGACGCTCGCCGCCAGCTTGATATGGCCGTCGCCGACATAGCCGGCGAGGTCGGCCATCGCCAGCGTCAGCATCGGGCGCAGGCGCTTGCCGCCGGAGGAAATCAGATGATTGGCGACCTCCGGGATCATGGCGACCTCGGAACCGGTGCGCGACAGGATGGTGGCGTTGACCCGCTCCATGTCGGGGGCGACAAGGGCAACAAGCTCGTCGATGGATGCGGCCGGGGTTTCGAAGGGGATGATGACGGCCACGCCGGTCTCCAACATTTGCCCACGCCGGGTCATGGGCCCGAAACGAGGTCTTCTCTTTGCGCGGGCGACAATAGAAACTGCGGACGAGCCGGGCAAGAGCCGGCAGCGGCCGACGACAGGAGATCCGGGCCGTCGCCCCCGGACGAGTCCGGCTTTCTTTCGTCGCGAATCGGCCCTATTCTTCGCAAATCGCAGCGGCGAAGTCAGAGCGGAACCGCTGCCCGTCGTTTCCCCGGACGGCAACGTGGGCTGAAACAAATGCGAGAACTGGTGCGCACCAATGATGTGGTGCTGATCTCGGCGATCGGCGCGGTGCTTGACGGGGCTGGGATCCATCACCTCGTCGTGGACCAGAATATGAGCCTCCTGGAGGGCTCTCTGGGCATTCTGCAGCGGCGGATTCTGGTTGTAAACGGCGACTTCGACGCGGCGCGGAAGGTCGTCACCGAGGCCGGGCTGGGGCAGGAACTGCGGCAATGAGCGGGCTGGCGGTGGATGTGACGGAAGACCGCGTGCTCAGCGGCCGCCTGCGCCTGATGCAGCCGAGGCGCGGCCATCGTGCCGGGCATGACGCCATTCTGCTCGCCGCTGCCACCGCCGTCAGCGCGCCGGCGCGGGTGGTCGAACTCGGTGCCGGGGTCGGAACTGCAGCGCTTGCCCTTGCCAGCCGGGTACCGGGAATCGATCTCGTCATGGTCGAGATGGATCCCGAGCTGGCGCAACTTGCACGTGCCAACGCCGCCGCCAATGCCATTGCAGCCGCCATTGTGGTGCTTGATGTCACCCGAGGTCCGGCCGCCTGTGCCGCCTGCGGCCTCCCCCCCGACAGTGTCGATGTGGTCCTGATGAATCCGCCCTTCAATGATCCCGGGCGCCACCGCGCCGCCGCCGATCAGGGCCGCCGGCAGGCCCATATGGCGCAGGAACAGGGCCTGAGCGCGTGGGTCGGGGCGGCAGGGCGCATGCTGAAGTCGGGTGGCGGACTGACGCTGATCTGGCGCGCCGATGACCTCACCGAACTGGTGATGGTGCTGAAATCCGGTTTCGGCAGTATCTCGCTGATGGCGGTCCATGGCGTCGCGACGCGGCCGGCGATCCGGGTCCTGGTGCATGCGGTCAAGGGTGGCAAAGGGGGGGTGCGTATCCTCACTCCCCTGATCCTCAATCCCGGCTCTGGCGATGATGCACTGCCAAAGCCGGAAGATATTCTGAGCCATGGTGCTGCGCTGCCCCTGGCCGCGCCCGCAAGGCGCGCCCGCCCCACGGAAAACCAGCGCTGAAAGTCAGATCGGATGGGGCAGGGGAAACCGGGAATTTGGACAAATAGAACCGTGATCGGTAAGAGGGATCATGATCAGGAATTTTCTTTCCTTTCTGCCGGCGCCGCTGCGCCCCAACATCCCGGTCGTACCGGTTGTTCGTCTGTCGGGCGTGATCGGTGCGGTGACGCCGTTCCGGCAGGGACTGACCCTGAGTGGCGTCGAGCGCTGTCTGCAGCGGGCGTTCACGGTTCGACATGCCCGTGCGGTGGCAGTGGTGGTCAATTCGCCCGGCGGTTCGCCGGTACAGTCGCGGCTGATCCATGCCCGGATCCGGCAGCTCGGGGCCGAGCACAAGCTCAAAGTGGTGGTGTTTGTCGAGGATGTCGCCGCTTCCGGCGGCTATATGATCGCCTGCGCTGGCAACGAGATCTTCTGTGATCCGTCCTCGATCCTGGGCTCGATCGGTGTGGTCGGCACCGGTTTCGGCTTTGCCGAGGCCATAAAGCGCTTCGGCATTGAGCGCCGGGTTTATACTGCGGGTGAGCACAAGGTGATGCTCGATCCCTTCCTGCCTGAGAACCCTGACGAGGTGGCGCGCCTTAAGACCATCCAGCGCGAGATTCACACGTTCTTCATTTCCCTGGTCAAGGACCGGCGCGGGGCCCGGCTGACGGCATCCGATGAGGTGGTGTTCACCGGTGCCTGGTGGGCGGGGACCACCGCGGTGGCGCTCGGTCTCGCCGACGGCATCGGCGATCTGCGCAGCATCCTGCGCACCCGCTATGGCGACAGGGTGCAGACCCCGCTTTTTGTGCCGCAGGCACCGCGCTTTAGTCGTCTGTTCGGCCGTTCGTCGGTCGAGAGCACGGCCGGGGCGCTTTCGGGCTTGCCCGACGAGCTGATCGCGGCGCTGGAGAGCCGGATGATGTGGGGCCGATTCGGATTATAGGCAGGAATTTCGGGATTTGCGGAGGAGTCCGGTTTCCATTCATCAGCGGTCAATCCCTCTTCGGGCAATGTCGGTTGCACGCCCCCCGGTTCTCGGCCACAAGGACCGACAGAAATCAGGACAGGGGAGCCGTCGAGCATGAAAAAGGATCAGGCGATGCCTCCGTTCGTTGTCGCAGCCGCAGCTGTCGTGGCTGGTTGGGCGATGATCCGCTGGGCCTATAAGGCGGTGTTGCGGGTCAATCGGGAGCTGGAAGAGCTGCGCGTGATGGAGCGTGGGCAGGCCGGCGGTGAAATCAAGACCCTGAAACAGGATCCGGTCACCGGTGCCTACCGGCCGGATTAGCCCGCCTGTGACCGGCGGCATGCCAGGCCTCGCTTTGTGCTCCGCCCCGCCTTGATTTTGCCCGGCCCCTCGCCGATACGAAGGGGGGGATGAAAAATTCCCCGCGGACTTCCCTGCAGAATTTCCTGCAAATTCTCCAATGTGTCTGACCTCTCTGATGGATTCCCTGCCTCCCCATATGCGCCCGGAACGTTCGTTCCAGGGCCTCATTCTCGTTCTTCAGCGCTTCTGGGCCGACCAGGGCTGCGTCATTCTCCAGCCCTATGACATCGAGATGGGCGCCGGCACCTTCCATCCGGCGACCACCCTGCGGGCGCTGGGACCAAAGCCCTGGAACGCGGCCTATGTGCAGCCCTCGCGGCGTCCCAAGGACGGCCGCTACGGGGAAAATCCCAACCGGATGCAGCATTACTACCAGTTCCAGGTGATCATGAAACCGTCGCCGCCCGATCTTCAGGAACTCTACCTGAAGTCGCTGGAGGCGATCGGGATCGATGCCACGCTGCATGATATCCGCTTCGTCGAGGACGACTGGGAGAGTCCGACGCTGGGGGCCTGGGGGCTCGGCTGGGAATGCTGGTGCGACGGCATGGAAGTGTCGCAGTTCACCTATTTCCAGCAGGTCGCTGGCTATGAATGCCAGCCGGTGGCGGGTGAACTCACATACGGACTGGAACGCCTGGCGATGTATGTCCAGGGCGTCGAGCGGGTCTATGACCTCAACTTCAACGGTCGCGAGGGGGCGGCCAGGGTCAGCTATGGCGATGTGTTCCTGCAGGCCGAACAGGAATATTCCAGGCATAATTTCGAATACGCCGTGACGCCGATGCTGTTTGAGCAGTTCCGGATGGCGGAGGAGGCCTGCAGGGCCTATCTCGCTTCCGGCTGGGAGGAAGCGAAGAAGGGCGTGCGCCGCCATCGCATGGCGCTGCCGGCCTATGACCAGTGCATCAAGGCCAGCCACATCTTCAATCTTCTTGACGCCCGCGGTGTGATTTCGGTGACGGAGCGGCAGAGCTATATCCAGCGCGTGCGCGAGCTGGCCAAAGCCTGCGGCGAGGCCTGGGTGCATACCGAAGCTGGCGGAGCCGCGTGATGCCCGATCTTCTGCTGGAACTCTATTCGGAAGAAATCCCGGCGCGCATGCAGGCGCGGGCGGCGGAAGACCTGCGTCGTCTGGTCTGTGACCGCCTGGTTGCCGAGGGGCTGGTCTATGAGGGGGCGCGCGCGCTGGCGACGCCGCGGCGACTGGCTCTGAGCGTCCATGGCCTGCCGCTGTGCCAGCCCGATCTCAGTGAGGAGCGCCGGGGCCCCCGTGTTGGCGGACCGCAATCCGCAATCGATGGTTTTCTCAAGGCTGCCGGACTCTCTTCGATCGGGGATGCGAAGATCCAGCGCGATCCCAAGAAGGGTGATTTCTACGTCGCTCTGATCGAAAAGCCGGGCCGCGCGACGATTGAGGTGCTGGCGGAGATCCTGCCGGTGATCATCCGTACGTTCCCATGGCCGAAGTCGATGCGCTGGGGCACGCGTTCGGCGCGATCCGGCGCTCTCAACTGGGTGCGGCCGCTGCAGGCCATCACCGCGACCTTTGGTCCGGAGACCGAGGAGCCCGATGTGGTTGCCTTCGAGGTTGATGGCGTGGTTTCCGGCCGGACCACTTTCGGCCATCGCTTCATGGCGCCGGCACCGTTTTCCGTGCGCCGCTTTGAGGATTATGAGGCCAGCCTGTTCAGGGCCCGGGTGGTGCTCGACGCCGACAGACGCAGGGATCTGATCCTCAATGATGCAAGGCAACTGGCCTTCGCCCAGGGCTTTGATCTGGTTGAGGATCCCAACCTCCTGGAGGAGGTCGCCGGCCTGGTGGAATGGCCGGTGGTGCTGATGGGGGCCTTCGATCCAGAATTCCTCCGGATTCCGGGAGAGGTCATCCGCGCCACCATCCGCAACAACCAGAAATGCTTCGTGCTGCGTGACGGCAAAACCGGCGGGCTCGCCAACCGTTTCATTATGGTGGCCAATATCGAGGCCAGGGATGGCGGAGCGACCATCATCGCCGGCAATGAGCGGGTGATCCGGGCCCGGCTGCAGGACGCCAGGTTCTTCTATGAAACCGATCTCAAGACCCGGCTGGAACAGCGCCTGCCGCGCTTCGAGGACATCGTCTTTCATGAAAGGCTGGGGACCCAGGCGGCGCGCATCCGCCGCATCGAGGCTCTGGCGCTGCAGATCGCAGCATTGCTGGGGGGCGATGTCGATCTTGTGGGGCGTGCGGCGCGGCTCGCCAAGGCCGATCTTCTCACCGAGGTGGTTGGCGAGTTCCCGGAGGTCCAGGGCGTCATGGGCAGATATTACTGCCTGGCGCAGCACGAGGATGCGGCAGTCGCGCGTGTGTGCGAGGACCACTACAAGCCGCAGGGTCCTGCCGACAGCGTGCCACGTGACGGTCTCTCGATCGCGGTGGCGCTGGCCGACAAGATCGACACCCTGGCCGGCTTCTGGGTCATCGACGAGCGACCGACCGGAAGCAAGGATCCCTATGGCCTGCGTCGTGCTGCGCTCGGGGTGATTCGCATCATCCTCGAAAACGGCTTGCGGCTGCGTCTTACGGAGCTGTTTGCGGGCGCGGCGGCCGCGCTGGTGGCGCAGGACGTGAAAGCTGGCGCCGAGGTCGGCACGGTGGTACCCTCGCTGCTGGCGTTTTTCGCCGACCGCCTCAAGGTGCAGCTGCGCGACCAGGGGGCGAGGCATGACCTGGTCGATGCCGTGTTTGCCCTCGGGGACCAGGACGATCTGTTGATGATCGTGCGTCGCGTCGAGGCGCTGGGGCAGTTTCTCGATTCCGACGACGGCCGCAATCTGCTGGCGGGCACCAAGCGCGCAAGCAACATTCTTGCCATTGAAGAGAAAAAGGACGGCGGCCGCTTTTCCGGAGCGCCGGATCCGGCGCTCTATGGTCTTGCCGAGGAAAAGGCGCTGGCTGGCGCCATCGCCGGGGTCAAGGCCGAGGCGAGAGCCTCCGTGGCGGCGGAGGATTTTGGCGAGGCGATGCGCGTTCTGGCCAGATTGCGCGCGCCGGTCGATGCGTTCTTCGACAGCGTCAGGGTCAACGACAGCAATCCGGACGTGCGTGAGAACAGGCTCCGCCTGCTCAACGAAATCCGGATTGCGACCCGTGCGGTCGCAGATTTTTCACGGATTCAGGACTGACCGGAAAGAGGGCGGCAGAGGGAATTGGTGCCGGGGGCCCCGCGGATCCGCAGGACATCCGGTTTTGAGGCTTTGTAACTGCCCAGGTTGGATACAGGGGGAGCTTACACCTCCCGCATTCGGCTTGAACCCTGAGAAAATTGCCTTTGCGCAAGCCAGGATATCACTCTTTTGCCACGAAGCACCTCCATGACGAGACAGGGTGCGGGGCCGCGGCCTCCTCAACATCAAAAAGGGAGCATCGTCAGTCGTTCCAGAAATGGAACGTGGGCAGAAACGAGGCTTTGTTTTTGCTTCGGATTCGGGGTCTGTCGGGCCTGCCGACCGCGGGGCGCGCGCGCGCGCGCGGCAGGCGAGGCCGACAGCGTCATTCTGGCGGATCCTGCAGGCCTTGCCAGCACCTTTCCCGGTCCTGTCAGCCTCAGGACCTCAAGGTCCCGCCTTTAAGTCCAGGGAAGGGCATGTTATGCATATTTCGAAGTCGGATATCCCTGCCATCCTCTCCCTCCTTGCCGGCGTGCTCATCTTGCTGCGGCCACGGCTTCTCCAAATTGTTGTCGCTATTTATCTCATTCTGACCGGTCTGATCGGGTTCGGGCTGTTGAAATGGCTCCGGATCTTCTGATGGCGGGTCGCTCTCTCAAAGGGGGAAGGCCGGGCTGAAACCCGAAATCTCTTTTGTTCTCCCGGGGCTTTACCAGAATGCAACGCGTCGGGGGCAGAAGCGGGGAGAAGGGTCCCGACGCGGGCCGGGACCGGTGCCTGGCGTTGCGGGATTTGGATACCGCGTGGAATTTTGAAAGAGTGCGGGCTTAACAGAGTGCGGGATTGAACGGGTCGGCAGCAAAGACCACATCACCAGTGACATCCGGAAACGGCAACCTCGATTACGGCAACAGACAACTGCAAACGTCCACCACCAACATTGATAAACAGCAATATCCAGGGACGGCCAGGAAGGCCGCTCAAGGACAAGGGCCACTCACAATGACAACAGAAAAATGGGTTTATTGTTTCGGCGAAGGCAAGTCCGATGGTCGGGCGGAGATGAAAAACCTCCTCGGTGGCAAGGGTGCCAATCTCGCGGAGATGGCCAATCTTGGTCTTCCGGTTCCCCCCGGCTTCACCATTCCGACCTCGGTGTGCACCTATTTCTACGCCAACGACAAGACCTATCCGGCTGCGCTGAAGGCCGAGGTCGAAGCGGCGCTGGATTATGTCGGCAAGGCCACCGGCAAGGTTTTCGGGGATACCAAAAACCCGCTGCTGGTGTCGGTGCGCTCGGGTGCCCGTGCCTCGATGCCGGGCATGATGGATACCGTGCTCAATCTCGGCCTCAATGACCAGACCGTCGAAGCGCTGGCCAAATTGTCGGGTGATCGCCGCTTCGCCTATGACAGCTACCGCCGTTTCATCAACATGTATTCCGACGTGGTTCTCGGCTTCGAGCACCATCATTTCGAGGAAATCCTCGACACCTTCAAGGACAGCCAGGGCTATTCGCTCGACACCGATCTCAATGCCGAGGACTGGGTCGATGTTGTCGGTCGCTACAAGGAAGTGGTGGCGCGGGAAACCGGCAGTGAATTCCCCCAGGATCCCCATGACCAGCTGTGGGGCGCGATTGGGGCGGTGTTCTCTTCCTGGATGAACGCACGGGCGATCACCTATCGCAAACTGCATGACATCCCGGAATCCTGGGGCACGGCCGTCAACGTCCAGGCCATGGTGTTCGGCAATATGGGCGACAGTTCGGCAACCGGCGTGGCTTTCACCCGCAACCCGTCAAACGGCGAAGGCCGGCTCTACGGCGAATTCCTCATCAATGCGCAGGGCGAGGACGTGGTGGCGGGCATCCGCACGCCGCAGGACATCACCGAGCATGCCAGGATCGAGTCGGGCTCCGACAAGCCGTCGCTGGAGACCACGATGCCGGGTCCGTTCCAGGAGCTGACGCGGATCTATACCCTGCTGGAGAAGCATTATCGCGACATGCAGGACATGGAGTTCACCGTCGAGCGCGGCAAACTCTGGATGCTGCAGACGCGCGACGGCAAGCGCACCGCGCGGGCAGCGCTGCGGATCGCGGTGGAACTGGCCGAGGAAGGCCTGATCACGCAGGAAGAGGCGGTGATGCGCATCGACCCGGCGTCGCTGGATCAGCTGCTGCACCCCACGATTGATCCCGCCGCCAAGCGCGATGTGATCGCCACCGGCCTGCCGGCTTCTCCCGGAGCGGCCTCCGGCGAGATCGTGTTTTCCTCCGACGAAGCCGCCAAGCTGCGCGCCGATGGCCGCAAGGTCATTCTGGTCCGAATCGAGACCAGCCCCGAAGACATTCACGGCATGCATGCGGCGGAGGGCATTCTGACCACCCGCGGGGGCATGACCTCGCACGCCGCAGTGGTCGCCCGCGGCATGGGCAAGCCCTGCGTATCGGGCTCGGGGAGTCTGCGGGTCGACTATGGCCGTGGCACCATGAGTGCCGGCTCGCGCACCTTCAAGACCGGTGACATCATCACCATTGACGGCTCGCGGGGCGAGGTGCTCGCCGGCCGCATGCCGATGATCGAACCGGAACTGTCGGGAGAGTTCGGCACGCTGATGCAGTGGGCGGACCGGGCGCGCCGGATCGGGGTGCGGGTCAACGCCGACACCCCGGTCGATGCCCGCACCGCGGTCAAGTTCGGTGCCCAGGGCATCGGTCTGTGCCGCACCGAGCATATGTTCTTCGAGGAGACCCGCATTCGCACCGTGCGGGAGATGATCCTGTCGGAGGATGAGCAGTCGCGGCGTGCCGCGCTGGCCAAGCTGTTGCCGATGCAGCGCGCCGACTTCGTGGAGCTGTTCGAGATCATGAACGGCCTGCCGGTCACGATCCGCCTCCTGGATCCGCCGCTGCACGAGTTCCTGCCGCATTCCCATGCCGAGATCGAGGAAGTGGCGCGGGCGATGAACACCGATCCGCGGCGGCTTGCCGACCGTGCGCGGGAGCTTTCGGAATTCAACCCCATGCTGGGCTTCCGCGGCTGCCGCATCGCCATCGCCTATCCGGAAATTGCCGAGATGCAGGCGCGGGCGATCTTCGAGGCTGCGGTCGAGGCGCAGCGGCGCTCCGGCAAGGCGGTCGGTCTTGAGGTCATGGTACCGCTGATCGCCAGTCGGGCGGAACTCGATCTGGTCAAGGCGCGGATCGATGCCACCGCGCAGGCGGTGATGCGCGAGAGCAATGTCACGCTCAGCTACCATGTCGGGACCATGATTGAGCTGCCGCGGGCCTGCCTGGTCGCCGGCGACATCGCCCAGTCGGCGCAGTTCTTCTCCTTCGGCACCAACGATCTGACCCAGACCACGTTCGGCATCAGCCGCGACGACGCCGCGAGTTTCCTCGGCGCCTATGTGGCAAAGGGAATCCTCAAGATCGATCCCTTCATTTCTCTCGATCAGGAAGGTGTCGGCGAACTGATCCGGATTGCGGTCGAGCGTGGCCGCAAGACCCGGCCGGACCTCCGGGTCGGGATCTGCGGAGAGCATGGCGGGGATCCGGCCTCGGTCGGATTCTGTCATGCGGTCGGACTGGATTATGTGTCCTGCTCGCCCTACCGGGTTCCGATCGCCCGTCTTGCCGCAGCCCAGGCTGCGATTGGCAAGGATGTGGCGAGTCTGGCCTGAACCCGGCTGGTCCGGTTCCCTGCGACAACGCGCCGGGCGGGAATGTCGGGCACCGGAAAAATGAAAAATGAAAAAAAGAGGCGGGTTTTCCGCCTCTTTTTTCATTTGTGCGGGCGCCTCGCCCGTCGATGTCGCGCTTCAATCAAGCCGCGGTCGCGCGCTTTGCGCGCCGGATGGAGCGCAAGCGTGCGGCCTGTCTTTTTCCGGCTGTTGCAGTTCCCGTGAAGGCGCGGCACGTCTCGTGCATCTGCGCTGGATTTGCCTGCTTTTAAGGATTGCAGGGGAGCGGGTGTGTGCGCAGGGCAGGGGCCGGGGGGGCGTTCACGTGCCGGCGTTTTCGCGCCAGCGATGTCAGGACCGCCCGTCCGCCCGTCCACCAGGCTCCCGGTTCCATGCCGCCCCTTGAGATTCCCGGCCTTTCAGCCCTGTTAGTTATCTGTTTACCATGCGCACGGATCGGCCCCTTTGATCGCAGCCGCCCCTCGCGGGCATGGGCCCGTGGTTAACGGGACGGCAATCCCAACGGGGTATGAATGGGAATGTAAAATGTAGCGTGAGCGAGTCAATGTGTGTGTCGCGTAGCAGTCTGCTGGGCGCGCTGGTGGCGTTGTTCGGCATCGGTCTTTTCGTTGTTGCGTTAGTGCCAAGGCAGGCGTCGTACCAGGATGTGGTTTCACTGCTGGCCCGGCAGACGCGTGCCTCCGAGCGGTGGCAGAAACACATATTTTACGGCACTTCCTCGGTCGGTTTCACCAATTACGACTTCACGCCACCGATCGGCACCGAAATTCCGCCGATCGTGCGTCCGCCGGCGCCGCAGAGCGATGACGGCGACATCACCGGATCAATCACCGATCCGGTGGCCGATTTTCCACGCATCGACCGAACCCTGAAGGGCGATCGCCTGGTGCCGGGGAAACCGGACGCGGCGTCGCCACGGGCAGAGCAGAGCCCGGCGGCGGAAGGGATCGAGGCGGTCGAGGTAGCCGTCACTTCATCGGCACCGATCGACCCGCAACTGCTCGACGTGCTGCGCGCTCCCTCGCTGCCGGAACACGCCGTCCGGCCGAAAGACGGCGAGTCGCTGTCATCGCAGGCGCTGATGGTGTCGAGCCTGTGGAACGAATCCTCACTTGGCCGCGGTGGCGAGACAATGGAAAACTGGAAGCCGGGCGAAGCACCGCAGATCGTGGAGCCGGACAGGAAGTGAGCTGCCGGAGCTGTGTGCGCATGCCGGAGGATGTCGCCATTTGTCGGGAAACACAAGGTCTGCGCGTGGTGTGCGAAGACCGCGCCCGGCGCGAGCGGGAAGCGGACAGATGCACAGGAGCCTGTGAGAGGCACGTCGGGCCCGCGAGGAGTGGATCGGCTTGCCGGTGCGCGTGCTGCCTCCCCAGCCGGGATGGTCATCCATCTGCCACGAATAACCTCCCTCATGAAAGGTGGCCGGGCTTCGACAGCGTCAGCAAGACAGCACGGTCAGTCGCTTCTGGAACGTGGCCAGAAACGGACATCATCGAAAGCGGAAGCTACGGCTTGTCCGTGTCGGTGGTCAGATGAGGTGAGGTTCCGCCGGTGGCGGTCGGGGCAGGATGGGTCGGGGAGTTTCCGCGCAAGCCGACAATGGCATCAGGAGCGCCATCGACGGCAGATGCCGGCGTCAGGGGCAGATGAAGCGACAGGGGGCGGCACGCGTGCAGCGGGAAGAGAATCACGCCGCAGGAGATGCGAAACGGACGCGGCAGGGGAAGGGGGCTGTTGCAACCGGACAGACCGCGCCACGCTGAAACTTCAGATGGCGCGGGTTGGTGCCGACTCCGGAGATATCGGCGAATACCCGATCAGCGCCCAATATTCGCCCAGATATGGCCAATATCGGACGTTCATATTTGGGCCGAATCATATTCCGGAACCTGTCGTGGGGCACATGGAGCCTGAGCTGGGGAACGCGGACAAGGGAACGCGAACAAGGCAACGCGAAGCACAAGGGGATGCGAATGAATATTCGTTGGAAAAAGAACGCCGTCGACAGTGCCGACGCGACGTCGATTGCGATGCTGGATGTCGAGAACAGTATCCGGGATCTGGTGCGCAAAGACCTGCGTCTGTCGGATGAGCAGGAGGACGATGACCGGGTCGGGCTGGCGCCGACAGATCTCGCTCCCGCCGGCGTGGATGCCGTGATCCGGCGTGTTGCGGGGGCTTCCCTGGAGGAAATCGAGATCCTGATCGCGGAGCTTCGGGGCGTGCGGGACATTATGCATGCCGAAGGCCAGCGTGTGCAGCGCGAATTGTCGGGCTATGCCCGGCTCAGCCATACGGCCATGAAATCGACGCGCGCGATCGCGGACAATGTGGCGGAATGGAAACGTGCGGTCGATGACCTGCAGCACGCCTGAGTGATTGCGCGTGCCGCGCATCCGGGGCACGGTTGCGGTGTCCCGGCCTTATTTGAGGTGAAGATCCAGCGCGCAGTCGAAATTGGGGGCCGAATGGGTGATCGCCCCCGAGGAGGCGTAATTGACGCCGGTCGCAGCAATATCGGCGATGGTGTCGAGCGTTATACCGCCGGATGCCTCGAGGACGACGCGACCGGCGGCGAGCCGGACGGCCTCGCGGAGGGTCTCCGGATCCATATTGTCGAGCAGCACGGCATCGGCGAGCCCGCAGGCGAGCACCTGGTGCAGCTGGGCCAGGGTGTCGACCTCGATCTCGATTTTCACCAGATGACCGGCGTGGGCGCGGGCGCGCTCGAGCACCGCGGGGATGCTGCGGGTGACGGCGATATGGTTGTCCTTGATGAGAATGGCGTCGTCGAGTCCGAAGCGGTGATTGAAGCCGCCGCCGCAGCGCACCGCGTATTTCTCCAGCGCGCGCAACCCGGGCGTGGTCTTGCGGGTGCAGCAGATGCGCATGCTGCCGGCGCGGCTGACATAGGCGGCGGTCAGAGTGGCGATTCCGGAAAGGCGGCCGACAAAATTGAGTGCGGTGCGCTCGGCAGTGAGAAGTGTCCGAGCCGGGCCGCTGATTGTGAGGAGATTCTGGCCGGCGCGGACCGTGGCACCGTCGCGGGCATGGGCGAGGACCTCGGCATTGCCACCAAGTTCGGCAAGCGTGGCGAGTGCGAGCGGCAGGCCACTGATGACGCCGTTCTGGCGGGCCACAAGATGTGCCTCGCCGTTGGTGGTCTCGGGGATGGTGGCGAGCGAAGTGATGTCGCCGGCGCGGCCGAGATCCTCTGCAAGGGCGCGGCGGACCGCCTCCTGGATGGTGAGCGGCGAGAGAGCCGCGTCGGGATGGGTGAGGGCTGCGGCAGTGATCATCGGACACCTCCGGTGGCGATCATGGGCATGTCGGCGCTGAGTTCATCGGCCAGCGCCCGGGCGTGACGGAGCGTGGTCTGGCTGCGCTTTGCGAGAGCGGGGCTCTCGACGGGATAATCGGTACGGCAATGGGCACCGCGACTTTCCTGACGGGCAAGGGCGCCAGCCGCGACCAGAAGCGCGGTCGTTGCCATGTTGCGAAGTGCGATATTGCCATGATTTTCCAGTGCGGCGAAGCGGACCACGGCTTCGGCGAGGTCATCGCCATTGCGGATCACGCCGACATGGGACGCCATCATCCCGCGCAGTTTCTGCTCGGTGGCGAGGTTTCTGGCGGCGCTTTGCGAGGTGGTGGCGAGCGGCGCTGTCGCACGGCCTGCCGGGTCGGGGCGGCCGAGGATGTCCTCGGCGATGCGCGCGCCATAGACCAGGGCTTCGAGCAGGGAGTTCGACGCCAATCGGTTGGCGCCATGAGCGCCGGTGGAGGACACCTCACCTGCGGCCCACAGACCGTCGATCGAGCTGCGGCCGTGCCAGTCCACATGGATGCCGCCCATATGGTAATGGGCCGCCGGTGCCACCGGGATCGGCTGAAGAGCCGGATCCAGGCCGGCTGCGACACAGGTGGCGTGGACGGTGGGGAAGGCGCTGGCAAAGCGGGAGCCGAGCGCACTGCGGCCATCGAGGAAGACCTGACGCCCGGCGGCGATTTCGGCGAAGACGCCACGGGCGACGATGTCGCGGGGCGCCAGCTCGGCCAAAGGATGGTGCGCCAGCATGAAGCGCTCGCCTTTGCTGTTGATCAGCGTGGCGCCTTCACCGCGGAGTGCCTCGGTAGCCAGCGGTGCCGGGTCGGCACCGATCATGATGGCGGTGGGGTGGAACTGGACGAATTCCGGGTCGGCAATGACGGCTCCGGCACGGGCTGCAATCGCAAGTCCCGACCCGCGGGCCTCGATCGGGTTGGTGGTGACCGCATAGAGATGGCCGATGCCCCCCGTTGCCAGCACCACCATGGGGGCGGTGAGGAGGGCGGTCGGGGGCACGGTGGCGCCGACACCGCGCAACTGGATGCCGGTGACGGCATGGTCCGCGGTCAACAGTGCTTCGGCGGCAAAGCCCTCGATGAGATGGATCGACGGGGTGCGACGGACCCGATCGGTCAGGGTGGCGATGATGGCGGCACCGGCCTGATCGCCATTGACATGGACGATGCGGCGGGCGGAATGCGCGGCTTCGCGCCCGACTGCCAGCGCGCCGGCGGCGTCGCGGTCGAAGGGCACGCCGAGGCGCAGCAGGTCGTCGATGCGTGCTGCGGCCTCGCGTGCCAGGCCGAGCGCCACGGCTTCATCCACGATGCCGGCGCCGGCGGCTATGGTGTCCGCAGCATGGGCCTCGGCGCTGTCGCCGGCGCCGACCGCGGCGGCAATGCCACCCTGCGCCCATGCGCTGGCCGAGCCCTGGCCGAGGGCTGCGGCGCAAACCAGCGTCACCGGCCGCGGCGCCAGTTTCAGGGCGCAGAACAGGCCGGCCAGGCCGGCGCCGACGATCACGATGGCGCTGTTGCTGCGCAGGATCTCGGGGATGGGATGTGCCATGAGGCGCTCTCTCAGGTGTCAGTTCGCGAGATGGATCATGCGTTCCACCGCGCGGCGTGCCGGTGCGGCGATGGCCGGGTCGATGGTGACTTCCTCCCCCAGCGCCAGCAGGCTGTCGAGGATCCGCGACAGCGTGATCTGCTTCATATGCGGGCACAGATTGCAGGGCAGCAGCATCTCGACCTCGGGCACCTCGGCGTGGACATTGTCGGCCATCGCGCATTCGGTGACCATGACCAGGCGTCTCGGTCGCTCGGTTCGCACCCAGTTGATCATCTGCGCCGTCGATCCGGTGAAGTCGGCCTCCGCCAGTACTTCCTGCGGGCACTCGGGGTGCGCAATGATGCGCACGGACGGATCCGTTTCGCGCAGGTCGCGAAGTTCCTCGCCAGTGAAGCGGTCATGGACCTCGCAGGCCCCCTTCCAGCCGATGATCTCGACGTCGGTCTGGGCGGCGACATAGCGGGCCAGATGCTGGTCGGGCAGGAAGATGACACGCGGGCTGCGGAGACTTTCGACCACCGCAACGGCATTGGATGAGGTGCAGCAGATGTCGACTTCAGCTTTCACCTCGGCCGAGGTGTTGACATAGGCGACCACCGGCAGCCCCGGAAAACGTTCGCGTAAAGCGCGTATGTCGGCTGGAGTGATACTGGCGGCGAGCGAGCAGCCGGCGCGCCGGTCGGGAATCAGCACCGTCTTGTCGGGGTTGAGCAGCTTCGAGGTCTCGGCCATGAAGTGCACCCCGCACTGCACGATGATGTCCGCCTGCACCCGCGATGCTTCGATCGCCAGCTGCAGCGAGTCTCCGCGGATATCGGCGACGCAGTGGAAGATCTCCGGCGATTGGTAGTTATGAGCAAGGATGACGGCACCGCGGGCGGCTTTGAGGTCGTTGATGGCCTTGATGGTGGGAGCCAGGAAAGGCCACTCGATCGAGGGGATGACATGGCGGACACGCTCATAGAGGGGCGCGGTGGCGCGCTCGACCTCGGGGGTCCAGTCCAGCGTCGGGGTGGGCAGGGCAGGCGCAGGGGTCCGCGGGGCCGGCCCCGCCGCTACGCTGCGGCCGGGCGCGGTGGCGGCGCGCGGGGGAAAATCATCGGGCCCGCAGATTTCCGTGATCGGCATCCAAACCTCCCATCTCTCATATACTCAAGATGAGTATATACCAAGGTCAGAAATCCGGCCTTTCCAGGCCGGGCACTCTCCAAAGCGGCATCAATCCCAAGGCCCATCAATCCCAGGCGGCGTCAGACCTGGACGGTGGTGCATCCGGGAACAGATCATGTGGGTCTATCATATGCTCAAATTGAGCAGAAGTAATTTAGCACACATCATTGTGGCTTGCCAGAGGAATTGTTGGGTTGATCTCCTGCTTCTGCCGGTGCCCGGCAATGCAGCACAGGCATACTGCGGTGCGAATGCGCTTCAATGATTTGCAGCCCCGGCGCGATCCGTTAAAGTTGTGCTCTGACTTCAACGTCTGAAGGTGTTCCGCTTGACCCGATTCACCGCGATCCGCATCGACAAGGCTGACAAACCAGCAGCCACGCAGGCCCCCTTCGACGAGGCCGAACTGATGGCAGGCGACGTCACGGTTGCGGTGGAATGGTCGGGGTTGAACTACAAGGACGGGCTGGCGCTCACCGGCGCCTCGCCGGTGGTGCGGCGCTTTCCGATGATCGCCGGTATCGATCTTGCCGGCACGGTCACGCAGTCGTCGCATCCCTCCTGGAAGGCCGGCGACAAGGTGATCTGCACCGGCTGGGGCCTCGGCGAAACCCATACCGGTGCCTACGCCCCGCTGGCGCGGGTCAGGGGAGACTGGCTGGTGGCGCTGCCGCAGGGCCTGACGGCGCGCGATGCCATGGCGCTCGGCACCGCCGGTTTCACCGCCATGCTCGCCGTGGCGGCGCTGGAAAGTCATGCTGTGGTGCAGCCGGGGGCGGCGGTGGTGGTGACCGGAGCTGCCGGCGGCGTCGGTTCGGTGGCGACCCTGCTTCTGGCAGAACTCGGCTGCCATGTCATCGCCTCGACCGGGCGGATCGCTGAAAGCGCCTATCTGCACCGTCTCGGCGCTGCGGAGGTGATGGACCGCAGTGAACTGGCAAAGCCGGTACGGCCGCTGGCGAGGGAACGCTGGCTGGGCGGGGTCGACAGTGTGGGGTCGACAACCCTTGCCAATCTGCTTTCAATGACAAAATATGGGGGAGCGATCGCGGCCTGCGGGCTGGCGGCGGGGATGGATCTTCCGGCTTCTGTGGCGCCGTTCATTTTGCGTGGTGTAAGTCTTCTTGGTATTGATTCGGTCATGGCTCCGGTGGCTTTGCGCCAGCTCGCCTGGGGGCGTCTCGCCGCAACGGTTGACCGGGTCAGACTTTCTGAAATAACCAAGGAAATTCAGCTTTCCGAGGTGCTCGACTGGGGCCCCAGGATCCTCGCCGGAGAGGTTCGGGGCCGAATTGTCGTGAAGGTTTCGTGATTCGCGTTTAAACTTTGCCAACCAAGGCTGCGCCAATGTTGCCACAGTTGGCATGCAGAGAGTGAACAAGTCAGGCATTGCCGTGGTCTGGAGTTTTCGCATGCTCGGACGTTTTTTACTGGGAGCGGTCACGGCCACGGCGGTGATGGTGCCGGCTTTGGCGGGGACGATGAGTGCCGAAGAGGCGCGCCGTTTCGTGGCCGGCAAGATGTTTGCCTTCACCTGTTTTGATGGCACCCGCGGCACCGGCCGTATTCTCGAGGATCTGGGCGCCGCAGGCACCGTGCAGTTTTCGGGCTCGGGTCCGATGCGCCATATCCGTCTGCCCGGCAACACCCTGCTGGTTCGCGGCCAGACGGTCTGCGCGTCGCTCAAGGGGATGCCGTTCGAACCCTGTTTCTACCTGGAGAAGAGAGACGACCGCAGTTTCCGCGGCTCGATCCAGGGCATGGCTTTCGCCTATTGCGATTTCAGGCACATGGGCAATAATCGCATGCTGATGGCGCGTGCCGTGTCGCGCCGCGGACCGCATCACGGTCCGGTGGTGGGTTCCCAGGAGCTGACCATGCGCATGGGACGTGGCCATAGCGCCAAACCCGATGCGGCAAAGGGGGAGAGTCTGGACCTTCGCCGTTCCACCGACTGAAGGCTTTGAGCTTTTGGAACTGCCCGGGTCAGACCAGGGGCAGTTCGCAAGCCCGCTCGAAATCCGGGAAAAATTGCGCCTCTCCAGCCGGGATGATCCATTTGCCACGAATCGCCTCCATCCGAGGCGGCCGGGCCCCGACAGCGTCAGAAGAGAAGCCCCGTCAGTCGCTTCTGTAACGGGAACGCAGGCAGAAACGGGCTTTTATCAGGACCTGTCGATCAGCGCCGGGAGCTGACGCGCAGCCCCGGTGCCGGGCGCTCCTGGAGCACCTCGCGGCGGAAGCGGAACAATGCCGCCGGCCGTCCTCCGGTCTGCCTCAGCATCACCCCTGTCGGTTCCACCAGCGCCTCGTTTTCCACCAGACGGCGGAAATTCTGCTTGTGCAGATGGCGCCCCGAGATGGCTTCGACACTGTGCTGCAATTCGGTCAGGGTGAAGTCGGCAGGCAGGAGTTCAAACACCACCGGGCGGTATTTCAGTTTGGCGCGCAGCCGCGCAATCGCGGTGGCGAGGATGCGGCGGTGGTCGAAGCGCATCGACACCCCGAGGGCGGGGAGTGGCGGGCGTGCCAGCGCCGAGCTGCGGCCGTCGCGCCGCGCTTCCTCGATCAGGCCGGCCTCATAGAGCAGCTCATAGCGGTCGAGCACGCGTTCCTCGTCCCATGGCGCGCCTTCAAGCCCGAAATAGAAGCGCACCCGATCCCTCGGCGGCAAGGCGCGGGTGGTTTCGGGAGGGTCCTGTTCCGCCCAGGCGTTGAGACGGGGGAGGATGTCGCGGCTGATGATCGCTGGCGCGGCCTGGCGCCAGTCCTCCCAGGGGAAAAAGCGATACCAGGGTTCGAAAGTGGCCCCCGGGGCCTCCGCGCTGGCGTCGGTGGTGCGGGTCAGTGCCAGATAGCCGATCGACACCATATGGGCGCTGGTGTCGCCAGCCTGGGCATGGCGGCCGCGATCGCCGAATGTATAGAGCTGCTCGACATAGCCGAGGCTGAGCCCCGCCTGTTCCTCAACCCAGGCGCGCAGGCCGATTTCGAAGGTGCGGTGCGCCAGCGCATTGAAGGGGCCGGAGGGCAGGCCGGCGACGCCGTCTCTGCCGGTGGCGGTGAGCACCATGGGCTCATTGCCCTCAATGGCGACGGTGGCGGCGGTCAATCCGATTTCGATCGGGGTCAGCGGCATGTTGGTCATGGCAACCTTACGGGGGCAAAGCGGATGACATCACCGCCCTGAAGCGTTCCATGAAGCGCTGTTCGGTGATGGTCACGGTCCAGGGGGTGAGATAGTCGCTTCGCGCGGCTTCGCTCAGCCCGGGGTCGCGGCCGAACAGACGACGGGCTTCGGCCGCGTCAAAGCCGGCAAGTGCCACCGCCTCAAGACAGGCGGCGCCGCGATCGGCGGTCTTGACCAGTGTGGTGATGTCATCGGGCAGGGTGGCGGGCAGTCCGAAACGGATATGGATGGCCGCCTGCAGCCGGTGTTCCACCGCCTTGTAAGTGCCGGCAAGCACGGCCTTGAACGGGGAGATCATGTCGCCAATGACATATTCCGGTGCGTCATGGAGCAGGGCGGCAAGGCGGGCACGATGATCAATCCGCGGTGCGAGCTGGCGCATCACCGCTTCGACCAGCACACTATGCTGCGCCACCGAGAAGATATGCGAGCCGATGGTCTGTCCGTTCCAGCGTGCCACCCGGGCGAGGCCGTGGACGATATCGGCGATCTCGATATCGAGCGGTGAGGGATTGAGCAGGTCGAGCCGGCGTCCCGACAGCATGCGCTGCCAGGCGCGGGATTGCATCTGGGGCAGGTCGGGCAACGTCACGGGTGCGGGATCTTCGGCTGGGGCCGGGCGGCAGGAGCGAGGCTGCTGTGGCTGGGATGACGGTAGCAGGAAACGAGATGATCGTTGACCATGCCGGTGGCCTGCATGAAGGCGTAGACGATGGTGGGGCCGACGAATTTGAAACCGCGTGAGGCCAGTTCCCGCGACATCCGCAGCGACAGCGGCGTACTGGCGGGGACGTGGTCTGATTTTCGGAACCGGTTGACAAGCGGCCTGCCATCGACGAAATCCCATAGCAGCCGGGAGAAGCCTGGCCCCTGTTCCATGATCTCAAGCCAGCACCGGGCAGCTTTGACGGTGCCCTCGATCTTGGCGCGGTTGCGCACGATGCCGGCATCGTTCATCAGGCTGTCGACTTTCTTGGCATCATAGCGGGCGATGTGTGCGGGCTCAAAACCGTCGAAAGCGCGGCGAAAATTGTCGCGTTTGCGCAGGATGGTGATCCAGGACAGGCCGGCCTGGAAGCCGTCGAGTATCAGTTTCTCGAACAGCGCACGATCGTCATATTCGGGAACCCCCCATTCGTTGTCGTGATAGGCGAGGTAGAGCGCGTCGTCCCCGGGCCAGGGGCAGCGCGTGCGACCATCGGCAGGATGGGTGGCTGAATGTCTCATCGGGGAGCGGCGCTGATCAGGGCTGCGAGCGCCTCAGGTTCACGCAGATGCAGGATCTGTCCCGCTGCGGTGACGAGCGCTGTATTGGCGTCGCGGGCCTCCCGGACACGATCGATCCGCAGGCAGGCGATGGCCTCCTTGTGCTGTGCCGGCCCCACTGTGCCGATCCGCCTGTCGCCAGCGAAGACCTCGGTGGCGGCCTCAAGGGCCGGACCCTCGATCCGCACGTTTACGCAGCGGCTGCGCGTGGTGCCACGGTGCTGCATCCGCGACACCACCTCCTGGCCGATATAGCAGCCCTTGTCGAAGTCGATGCCATGGAGAAGGTCCATATTGGCCTCATGCGGGAACAGCTCGCCAGAGGCGAAATCAACCCCGCTCTGGGGTACGCCGCATGCAATGCGATGAGCCTCATAGGCGCTCGACGCCACCATCCCGGCGCCGGCAATGGCGGCCAGCTCGTCCCTGCGCGCGGCGGGCAGCAGGATGCGGAAACCGAGGCGGGGATGGCGCGGATCCGCGAAAGCCACGCAGGGCTCGGACAGCGGCGGCGGCGCGCCGTCCCAGAGCGCCAGGACCGCGGTGGAATCGGATGCCGGTTCGATCGCCACTCTGGCGCGCAGCCGGTAGAGCGCCAGTCGTGCGGCGAGGTCCGCAAGCGCGAAAGCGGGACAGTCGATCCGGAAGCTGTCCGGAACCGCCCTGGTCTGCGTGATCAGGAAGTCGACCAGGATCTTGCCCTGCGGCGTCAGCAGGGCGCCGAAGCGCGCCAGTCCCGGTCGCAGCCTGCCGATATCGGTCGTCACCAGGCGGTTGAGGAAGTCGCGTGCATCCTCACCCGCCACATTGAGTGCGCCCCGTTCAACAAACGCTGCCTTCATCGACTTCCTCGCGATCCGGGCCGGATCGAACCTGTCTTGCGCCGTCGTCTGAAACCTAAGGCCGCGACCGCGCAACGACAAGACCCGGCAAGACGCGAGGGGGAGCGCCGCGCCCTGGAGCATAAGGAGGGTGGATCGGTGACCCGCGCCTCTCGGCGCGGGCGCGCCTGCCGTTGCCGATGGCCATGTCCTCCCTTGCTGCGGACCCGGGGAGTCATGCGGGCCGCGCGGTTGGAAATCCGTTCTGCGACCTGCGACAGAACGACACGCCGGGTCGGGCGCAATGCCTGTTCCCGAAAAAAGAAACGACAGTCGTCCCAAGACCGGATCCGATTCTTTCCAACCACGGTCAGGCGAAGCGATGACCCTGCGCAGAAACGACCGCGATCAGGGCCTCACAAGTTCCTTCACATGCCCGCAGCTGCCGGTGACAGAACGCTTCAGCTCAGGATGCAGGATGCGGCCTTTGTACAGCCGGTGTCGTTGAGCGACTGCCGGCTCGCCACCCGGTCGCGCGGTTTCCACAGAAAGTGGGAGGTGGCGGTCGCCAATCCCCGGTTTTCCTGATCTGCGCGCCTCGCGGGGTGTGATGGCCGTCATCAAAGCCTGCTATCCCGGGACGACGACACCGGCGGTGGCGACGGGTCGGCTGGTGTGCCGGCAAAACGGATGCAGCGTCACGCTTTCGCAATCGGAGGCGGAGGACGGCAGGTTCAAGGCGAGCCTGGTCCGGCCTATTTCGACCGGCGTTTCGGGAAACATCGCGGCCAATTGAAAGCAGCGGACATGAAGCCAGAGCGACTGAACGCTTTCAGTGACGGAGTGATTGCCATCCTCATTACCATCATGGTGCTCGAGCTGAGGGTCCCGCATGGCGCGGAACCTGCAGACCTGGTACCGCTGATCCCGGTTTTTCTCAGCTATATTCTCAGCTTCACATATATTGCAATTTACTGGAACAACCATCACCACCTGATGCATGCCAGTGCCGCCGTGGACGGCCTGACATTGTGGTCCAACATCCATCTGCTGTTCTGGCTTTCGCTGATTCCGTTTGCAACCGGGTGGATGGGCCAGAACAATTTTGCCCGGGTGCCCACGGCGGTGTATGGGCTGGCGCTGCTCATGCCCGCGATCGCCTATTTTCTGCTGCAGCGTGCCATTATCCGGCTCCATGGACGGCAGACTGTGCTTGCCCATGCGCTGGGGCGCGATGTCAAGGGCAAGGCCTCCCTGGTTCTCTACGCGATCGGGATGGTGACGGCGCTGTTTGCCCCCTGGGTTGCCGGGGGCTTTTACGCTGTCGTCGCCCTGATGTGGGTTGTGCCGGATCGCCGGATCGAGCGGGCGATGAAGCGGAATTCGTAAGAGGCCACCAGGAAACGCTCCGGGCCGCCGGCGAGGCGCGAGGGTGGAACAGGCAAGCTGCCGGCGGAACGGCGCCTTACTTGTCGGCACCGCCCTCCTCGATCCTGGCCAGCGCATCGATGGCCTCGGCGTTGCCCTGCACGGCGGCCTTGCGCAACAGCCCCACGGCGCGCGCGAGGTTGCGGGCAATCCCGCGGCCGTCCCGGTACATCAGGCCGAGATGACTCTGCCCCGACGGGTCCCCCTGGTCCGCTGCCTTCTGGTACCAGGCGACGGCCTCTGCGTCATCCCGGGGGAGGGCGCGCCCTGTCTCGCAGAGCAGGCCAAGATCGACCTGGCTCGGTGCGTGGCCGTGTTCGGCGGCTCTGCGCAACCAGGACAGGGCCTGCACATCATCGCGCGAGACACCGTCGCCATCGCGAAACAGAATGCCAAGCGTGTGCTGTGCATCGGATGCGCCCTGATCTGCCGCCTGGCGCAGCCAGGCGAGGAATTGGGCAGGGTCGCGGGCGACGCCCGAACCCGATCGATACATCAAGGCGAGATGGTACTGGGCCTCGGCGTGGCCCTGGTCGGCGGCCTTGCGGAACCATTTCACGGCTTCGCCCGCATCCTGGGCGACGCCGCGCCCCTCCTGGGACATCACGGCGAGATTGAACTGGGCGCGGGCTTCGCCCTGTTCGGCGGCCTGGCGCCACCACTCTGCGGCCTGGCGATCGTCCTGCGGGACGCCGCGGCCGTCGTGATAGAGGGTGCCGAGACCGAGCTGGCCCTCGGCATAGCCCTGCTCGGCGGCCTTGCGAAACAGGAGCGCCGCCTCAGCAGGGTCCTGCGCAACACCGAGGCCGCGGGCATACATGCGGGCGAGACGGGTCTGTGCTTGCGCGAAATTCTGCGCGACGGATTTTTTGTACCAGAGCACCGCCTGCGCATTGTCCTTCTCGACGCCGCGGCCGGCTTCATACATGTAGCCGAGATTGGACTGAGCCCGGGCATAGCCCTGCTCTGCGGCGTTGCGGTACCAGGTGACGGCGGCGACATCGTCCTGTGCGACTCCGCGGCCATTCTCATACATGAAACCGAGATTGTTCCCGGCCACCGCGATCCCGCGCGAAGCGGCCTTGCGGTAGAGAGCGACCGCCAGGGCCTCGTCCTTTGGCGTGCCCTCGCCGTCGGCGTATTTGACTCCGAGATTGGTCTGCGCTTCGGCGTCGCCCTGGTCGGCGGCCTTTTTGTACCAGAACACTGCCTGTGCATCGTCTTTGGCGATGTCGGTACCGGCATCATACATGAAGCCAAGCATGGCCTGGGCGCGGGCCGAGCCCTGATCGGCCGCTTTGCGCAGCCACAGCACGGCCTGCGCCGGGTCGCGCTCCACACCGCGGCCATCGCGGTACATTTTTGCGAGTTCAATCCGGGCATCGACGTCGCCGTTTTCGGCCTTGTTGCGCAGACCGGCCTCGTCGCGTGGAGCGGATGTCCGCTCGCGCAGCAGATCGGCGATGGCCCTGAAGAACTTTCCCGGTTCGCGGCTGGCCCCGCCAGGCGCGCTTTGCGCGGCAAGGATGGCGAGATTGGACCGGGCGGTGGCGTCTCCCTGATCGGCCGCCTTGCGCAACCACAGCATCGCCGTTGCCGTGTCCTGTGCGACCCCGGTGCCCTGATAATACATCACCCCGAGATTGAGCTGGGCCCCGGCGTTTCCCTGGTCGGCAGACCTGCGGTACCATTTCACAGCCTCGGCAGGGTCTTTTGCCAGGCCCTCGCCCATGTCATACATCAGAGCGAGATTGAACTGGGCCTTGGCGTGTCCCTGGTCTGCAGCCTTGCGGAACCATTTTGCGGCCTCGGCGGCGCTTTGGGCGACACCCTGGCCGTCGTCATACATCAGAGCGAGACTGAACTGGGCGTTGGCGCCCCCCTGGTCTGCGGCTTTGCGGAACCATTTCACAGCCTCGGCTGGGTCTTTTGCCACGCCCTCGCCCATCTCATACATCACAGCGAGATTAAGCTGGGCTTCGGCGCCGCCCTGGTCTGCGGCCTTGCGGTACCATTTCGCAGCTTCGGCCGGGTCTCTGGGGACGCCCTGGCCCTGGTCATACATCAGAGCAAGATTGAACTGGGCCGTGGCCTCTCCCTGGTCTGCGGCCTTGCGGTACCATTTCATGGCTTCGGCATCGCTCTGGGCGACACCCCGGCCCTGGTCGTACATCGAGGCGAGATTGAGCTGGGCGTCGGCGTCACCCTGTTCTGCCGCTTTGCGGAACCAGAGCACCGCTTCGGCATCGTCCTCAGGCACGCCCTCACCATCGCGATAGGCCTCGCCGACATTGTTCTGCGCTTCGCTATCCCCACGCTGTGCCGCCTTGAGGTTGAGAAGGAATTCCCTGGCAGCAGGCGGTTCGCTGGCTGGTGCGGATGGGGTCTGGGCGAAAACCGGTGACGCCAGGAAAAGCACGAGCGCGAACGCGGAAAGAAGATGTCTCAGGGGAAGATGTCTCATGGGAAGTCTTGCCGTGGAGAGAAGAAGGAGCAGGGCGGATCGATAGACAGGAGGCAGCAGATTTCGCAGACATTGGGCCGGGGCCCTCCTCGCGAAAGGGGATTTCGCTTGCGGATGGGTCGGCGTCGGTGATCGGATGGAGCGGATGCGGCAATGGGACTCGACCTTTCAGATGCGGCAATCGCATCGATCGGGCAGGCTCAATGTCAGGATCCCAGGTTTTGTCGGCACCGAAGTTGGAAGAAGGATCGCCTGAGGGGTGAAGCAGCGGCTGAGCGGAGTGTTCAAATCTCCGATATCGCAGCTCTGTGGTCAAGCGCGAGCAATCCGGATCGCGGTGAGAGGGCAGGGACGAGGGCCGGCACCGTCGGCGATGGGGACCCGGAACAGGTGTCGCGGAGAAGCCGGGTCCTGTCTGCGGCGCCATCCAGGGAGGGGGCAGCGCGAGGATGGAGAGCGCACATGTCCGTGCGCTGTCGCCGGAGCAACGCGGCAGGGCGTGCGCGCTGCGGTGGCCTGCCCAGGGCAGGCGGGCCTGCGCCAGTCCGGCGGTCGCCACACCGCTTTCCAGTGCGCAATTGCGTCGCACCGGATGCCGTGGAGCGTGGTATCGACGGTGCGGAGACGAGCGGCCTTGACCGCCAG
Source organism: Alphaproteobacteria bacterium (assembly GCA_009781045.1). Taxonomy (GTDB): domain Bacteria; phylum Pseudomonadota; class Alphaproteobacteria; order Rhizobiales; family Xanthobacteraceae; genus Bradyrhizobium. The sequence goes on along the minus strand of WQYW01000031.1, from coordinate 4,517 downwards.
CGGATCGGCCACAGCGTGGCGGACGGTCGCGTGGCAGGAAAGGAGGACAACTGCCGGGTGGAGGGGGATCCTGGCTGTTATCCCGGGGAGATCAGCGGCGATGATCGGAGATCAAAGGACAGGGTTGGCTTGCAGCTTTGTGTGGTAGACCGCGGGCTCCAGGGGGGCGACAGCCCGCGAGTCGGATGAGGCCGGGAGGAGCGACAGAAATGAGCGAGCGGTTTGATACGATTCTCAAATCCGGCACGGTCGTCAACCAGGACGGCGAGGGCGAGCGGGATATTGCGATTCGCGACGGACGTATTGCGGCGCTGGGCAGTTTCGATGCGCAGGGCGCGGGCGAGGTCATCGATTGCAGGGGCCTGCACATCCTTCCCGGCGTCATCGACAGCCAGGTGCATTTCCGCGAGCCCGGGCTGACGCATAAAGAGGATCTTGAAACCGGCTCGCGGGGCGCTGTGCTCGGCGGGGTCACGGCGGTGTTTGAGATGCCCAACACCACGCCGACGACGGTGACGGAGGCCGACATCGCCGCCAAGGTGGCGCTTGGCCGCCATCGCATGCATTGTGATTTCGCGTTCTATGTCGGTGCCACCCGCGCCAATGTCGGCGAACTGGCAGAACTTGAGCGCCAGGCCGGTTGTGCCGGGGTCAAGGTGTTCATCGGCTCCTCCACCGGGGACCTGCTGGTCGAGGACGATGACAGTCTGCGGCGCATCTTTCAGGCCATCGGGCGCCGGGCGGCGTTTCATGCCGAGGACGAATACCGCCTCAACCAGCGCAAGGCGCTCCGGGTCGAGGGCGACGCACGCTCGCACCCGCTGTGGCGCGATGAATTGGTGGCGCTCAGGGCCACCGAGCGGCTGATCCGGCTGGCGCGGGAAAGCGGCAAACGCATTCACATCCTGCATGTCTCGACCACAGAGGAGATCCCGCTGCTTGCGGCGCATAAGGACCTGGTGTCCTGCGAGGTGACGCCTCATCACCTCACTCTGGCGGCGCCCGAATGCTATGAGCGGCTCGGTACACTGGCGCAGATGAACCCTCCGGTGCGCAGCATCGCCCATCGCGAGGGCCTGTGGCGCGGCGTGCGGGACGGCATCGTCGATGTGCTGGGATCGGACCACGCGCCGCACACGCTGGAGGAGAAAGCCAGAGCCTATCCCGCCTCGCCCTCGGGGATGACGGGGGTGCAGACGCTGGTGCCGGTGATGCTCGATCACGTCAATGCCGGCCGCCTGTCGCTGGCGCGTTTCGTCGATCTGACCAGCGCCGGACCGGCGCGGCTGTTCAACATCGCCGCCAAGGGCCGCATCGCGGCCGGCTATGATGCCGATCTCACCGTGGTCGACATGAAGCGCAGCGAGACCATTACCAACCGCTGGATCGCTTCGCGCGCGGGCTGGACGCCCTATGACGGGATGCGCGTGACCGGCTGGCCGGTGGGCACTTTCGTGCGGGGCCGGCGCGTGATGTGGCAGGGCGAAGTAGAAACCCCGTCACAGGGCGAAGCGCTGCGCTTTCAGGAGGCGCTGGCGCGCTGACATCCAACCGGCCGGGCGGGACCGGGCTTGGGGGGCTCAGCCGATGGCACCGGCATCGTGGCTGCGCCCCCGCGTGCGCAGGATGACGGCAAGCAGCACACCGGCGGCAAAGCCAAGTCCGTGGGCGAGGAAGCTCACCTGCGGGGCGATGATATCGACGGTGAACTGGATGGTGAGGATGGCGACAACCATCAGCAGATCCCGCCGACCGGCCAGACTGCGGCTGTGCAGATAGTCGGCAATTCGTGTCGTCGCGATGGCACCGAAAAGGGCAAAGATTGCACCTGACGCGCCGACCAGGAGGTTGGGCTCAATGATGGCAAGCTGCATCATTGCCAGCACGCCGGCCATCGAGGCCAGCCCGCCCAGACCATAGATCAGAAGCGTCCGCAACCAGCCCATACTGTTCTCAACCAGCCTGCCGAGGATCCACAGGGCCATGATATTGGACAACAGATGCAGGAGGCCGGCGTGCAGAAACATCGCGGTGACGAGCCGCCACCATTGATGGTCGGCGATGACGGCATCGGGCCACAGCGCCCCCAGCGCGAACAGAGTGTCGGTGCTCTCGGGATCGCCGGTCCAGACTTCAAGAGCGAAGAAGGCGAGATTGCCGGCGATGAGGAGCAGGGTCAGGGGGGCGGCCCGCCACAGCTTCGGCTGCGGCGTGGTCTGCTCGACCGTCTCCGCCTCGAGATCGGCAAGCAGTTGTCGTGTCGCTGCGCTCAACAGGGTTGCAGGCGGGGCGGGGTGGGCGGCGCGCCAGTCGAGGGCGGTCTGTTCGGCGGCCGTGAGAGAGGAGGGCGTTGCCAGCAGCCGCTCGGCCTCGTCGCCGCGGCTGGCGGCCTGCAATGCGGTTGCCGTCCAGAGCAGTTTCCACGCCGGAGTAAAGTCGCGGGCCTGGTTATGGAGGGCGCGCCGGACGGCATCGACGCGGCCGCAGAAGGCCAGCACCAGGACCTGGGCGAGTTGGCGCAATTGCGGGGGGAAGCCGGGTTCACCGCAAGGGAGGAAAGACAGGATCATGCGATCGGTGGCGCCGGTCTCGCCGAAGGCGCGGATGGCAACCAGCGCCGAAACAGAGAACATCCCGGGTGACATGGCGTCGAGGGTGCGGACCACGCCGCGCCAGTCATGGACGGCCAGCTGCTTCTCGAGTGCGATATGTGCGCGCTGATCGGGATCCGCGGCGCGGATGCGCTCCAGCGCTGCGACCCATTGCGCCGCGGTGGGGGTGCAGCGCGCCGCCAGGATGGCGGCATCGGCGCGCATCAGGGCGGTGGGGCGCAGCACTGCGGCAAGGCGCATCCAGCGCGCGGCGCTGACATGGTGCCCGCAGATCGCGGCCCGGTTGGCGCGCTGCGACAGCAGAGGGGGTGCCAGCAACAGGACAAGCGCTGCGAGGCAGACACTGCCGTAGACATCGGGGAAGAACTCCGCCCCCGCCAGGGTGAGAGCGATGATGAGGGCACACTGCGCCAGTGCGACACGCGCTTTGGGGAGGCGGGAAAGCCCCAGGATGAAAATCTGGGCGATGAAGATCGCGGCCAGGGAGGCGGCGGAAAGGGCCAGAAAATCTTGCAGCGGCATGGCTCTGTGCTTTGCACAGGCAAAGGGGCGTTTCAAGCCCGGACCCACGAGGCCAGGAGGGACGCTGCCTCTTTTGCAGGGGTGTTCACATGTTGAGCCACGGGAGGTTGTGGCTGGAGAAAGGTCGGCCGCGCGCTTTGAGGCGCCCTGGGTGCCTGGGGGGAGGGGGCGAAGATGCAAAAAGGTCCGCGAAGCCGGGCGCATGGATTCGGCAAGCCGGCCATCGCACAGCTGCGGCGACAGGGTTGAAGAAAACTGGAAATTTCAAGTTGCAGGAAAGGAGATCCGGGTTACGGATAAGCCGGGCTTTCAGGATCCCAAATCAGGAGTTTCAGCTGTGTCCCTCACAATGTACGGCATCCGCAACTGCAGCACCGTGAAGAAGGCGCGCGACTGGCTGGAGGCGCAGGGCGTTGCTTACGATTTTCACGATTACAGGCTCTCCGGCATTGCGCCTTCGAAGCTCGCGCAATGGAGCAAAAGGGTCGGCTGGGAGGCGCTGCTCAACCGCGCCGGGATGACCTTCCGCAAACTGGGGGAGGCGGACAAGACCGGACTGACCGAGGACAAGGCGTTGGCACTGATGAGCGCGCAGCCGTCGCTGATCAAGCGCCCGCTGCTCGAGATCGGCGGCAGGATCGTACTCGGCTTCAAGCCCGAACTCTATGCCGGGGAGGTCGGCGATGGCGGCGCGGCCTTCGGGAAGAAATCCGCAGAGACCAGATCCGCACGTTCCGCGAAGGCGAAACCGGCCGGAGCTGGCTCGGCAGCAGCCGGATTGTCACAGACCAAACCGGTGAAGGCCAAAGCTGTCAAAGCCAGTCCAGTCAAAGCCAGGCCAGCCACAGCCAAAGCGGTGAAAGCCAAGGCAGTGAAGGGCAAGGCAGCGAAGGGCAAGGCAGTGAAGGGCAAGGCAGCGAAGGGCAAGGCAAAGCCAGCCAGGAGCAGGACAACGAAAACTCGTGCGGGCCGGTGAAGACCAGATCCACCAGGGCTTGAGTGAGCCGGGACCGGCCTGCCGTCTGGAGCGTCCCTTTTGCGGAAGGGCTCCTGACATCCTGCCCTCCTGGGCTGGCGCACGAAGTTGCCGATGTCGTACCGTCCTGTGCCCACGCAGGGCCTTACGGGCATTGCGTTGTCGTATCTGGCTCCTTGATGTGTGTGGCCGAAGGAGGTGGAGAACAACGCCGCCTTCGGGACCGCTCCCAGGTTTCCTGGGGTCTATTTGATTCGTCCCGGCTTTGTTCGTTCGTCGTCACCCCCATCATAACCTCCGGCTGGGGACTGCCGCCTTCAGGCGGCAGAGGAATGCTGGTCCGCGCCTATGCGCGGAGTGCGGCGGTTGACTTGTGTTTCCATCGGAAATATATCGTTCGGTATGGC
>WQYW01000030.1 GCA_009781045.1 Alphaproteobacteria bacterium | reverse complement strand
GATCGCGCTGTCCGACCCCAGCATACCAACGAAATTGACAAGGATCGCTCACGCAACGGCCGTACTACATGCCCACGACGTCAAAAAACCGGCAATATAATGCCGAAGGGGGTGAGTAATTACATGATTTGTCGGTGCTCTTTGGCTTCCTTTGACCAACAATCAAGCCAAGCGCGATGCCCAAGTGATTAATGCGGGAAACAATTTGCCGGTTTCGGGGGGCTTCCAATCTCCGGCCCGAGTGTGATGCGGATGATCTTGCCGTCTTCCAGTCCGCTATCCCGACCGTGCGAAAGCTCGGCTGCAACATATGCGAGACGGTCCTCTCCGAATCCGCCTCCCTCATCCAGGCGGTCCGGGAGGCGTTGGCGCGCCGGACGGCTGGCGCGTTTGGTGACGCCGCAGCAGCCATATGAGTGTTCCTCGGACCCGGCAAATACCCGACGGCCGCGCTCATCTCGCTTCTCCTCATCTTGGAGCCACCGCTGGAGAATCGCCTGTTTCGCATCCATGGACTCGGCCATACCGCAACACCTCACGACGGGAATCTCACTCACGAAAATGTGATTGAACCGATTCGTCTGTCAGGAGGTCCGTGCAGGAGGGGAAAATGTGGTGCCCTTTGGGCCGTGGGGGCCTATGTGAGTTCAAAATTCGAAACTAGATCACGTCACGGGAGGAGGGAATATTGACAGCAATCGTGGTGGTCGACGGTTGGACGGGTATGTTGTTGCTCGGGTTGATATTTACCGACGTGGCACATTACGAATGCCGGTGGTGCGAAGTGCTGCTGCAGCTTCGCTGGCAAGGCGGCCCATGAACTTGCGCGAAAACCGTCCGAGTGGCCGAGGATCCTCAAGGGCAAAGGACGACGAGAGGTTGTCACTATTGAATTCGTCGACGATGACCCAGGCGGGAGTTGAGAGCGTCGCGCGGCGAGCCTCTGTTTCGGGAACCTCGACAAACCGCGCCCAAGATTGTGGATGCCGGCTGGTGATTGGAAAAAGGCAACGGCTTCGATACTCCGTCGGTTCCAGTGACGATCAGCATGACACAGGTTGGGCGAGTCTTGCGGCCACTTTCCTCGCCATAGTCATGCTGACGTGCCCATAGGTAGGTAGGCATAGCGGAGGATATCTCCATGTTGGAATTCAATCATCCTGGGTTGCCTCCCTTGCGACAGCATCAAGGCCAGCAAGGATTTCGTCGCGTTCGGCACCGGTCAGGTCCTCAACACGATAGCTTCGTTGAGCGGTACTCCTGGTCAAGCGGTCGAACTGCTCGGCGGTCAGCAACACGAACCTTCGCTTGCCCCGTTTCGTTATGTCGACGGGGCCGCGGTAGGCCGCCTCCACTACCTCGCCCGATCGGTTACCAAGCTCCGTCAGTGTAAAGCTGGTCATGTATCTCTCCAATGGCCATTACGGATAAATTAGCGGAATTAGGTGTTTTGGCAAGAGAGGCCCATAGGAAACATGGGAATCTCTGGGAACGCTGCGGAGCTCCCCAGCCGACCGGCTGGCCCATGAGTGACCACAGGGCTGCGATTGGTGTCGCTTGTGGGTGCCCAGGCACCCAGATGGGGGCCTCTGCTGGTGCCTCAACCTCAAGCCGCTTCGCCCCCAATTTGATCTTGGCAGGAAGGTGGTCGCAAACGGATGTTTTGGTGGCCTGGGGCCACAAGCAAGCCGCAGCCGGACCTGCGATATTCGAGTAACCCATTGTTTTGGCGTGGTTTCGACTGCATGGAACACATCCGCCGGCACCCTGGACACCAATGGAACCTTTCATCCCCTTGTGCGTTTCCAGATCCGATTGCTTTCCGCAATCGTCCGTCAGTTTCACCTTTCACCTCTTCAAACTTTTGTTGACTTATACGGCAACAGTGTCAGACTGACAGCCAGAGGCGAGATCGCCAAACTGGACCCTCAGCTCCCCTCCGCGAGCCAGGCGATGCGGATGGTTCATGTCGGACCGAAACTGCAACGCTGGATGGAAACCGTTCTGCCGGGAGTTGAATCAACATGGAAGATCGAACAGTCCCCTGTCGAACAGCTCGACGACCTTATGCAGGTATTCTGCTCCGGCAGCCCACTCACCAATAGCTGGCAATTTGAATCCCTCACTCATGTCGCGGAAGGAGTGTGGGGGCTGAAAACTGCCGACATTCGGCGGTTTGGCTGGTTCCACCCAAAGTGCTGCTTCATTGCTGCCGCTGCGGACACGGCAGACCGAATCAAAACACATAAGCTCCATGAGGGGTACGGTCGCATTGAAGTGATCAACTTTCGCAAAGCCCTGGATCGGGTGCGACCCCAAATTCATCCCCGGAGACAACCCGCATGACGTCGTATCAAATTTCTCTTACCCCGAGCCGTCGTGCCGCTACTCGTTTCATCGGGCTGGTCAGACGCGCCCTGCAATGCGCCTACATCGAAGAGCAGCAGAAGAATGGGCTCTCCCAGTCAGACATCGCGCGCGCACTCAAAGTCCATCGCTCGGTAATCAATCGAGAACTGAAGGGCGTCAAGGATCTCACACTCGGGCGCGTTGGAGAGTTATCGTGGGCAATGGGAAGAAATCCAGTGTTCCTGCTCGAAGAAATCCAGGCGAACGTCTCAGCCAATTTCCCGATCACGTCGACGCTTCAGGCCGTTCCATCACACCTGCCTCCCCTGACCACAACGGTCGCGTTGCGCTCGTTGTCTTCGATTGACCAGATTGCAACATCCGTATCGGCTGCCTGAAAATGCCCGGAAGAAAAGCCACTGTGATCATATGCGACGACGCATTGTTCTCCCTGGGCGGGAAAACGAACATTTCCGGAATGTATTCGCATGACGTCATCATCCCGACCCGCCAACAGCAGATTGCTCAGCTTGTCTTTTTATTCACGATTCTGACCTCCAAGGAAGAGCCCTTGAAGGCACTGACACTGAAGATAACCTTTCCCGGAAGTGAACCAGTCAATTTTCCAGGAAATCTCACGGGCGTTCCGTGCAGAATTCCCGATGACCGGAAAACGATCGTCTACCAGCAATCGGTCCTCGTCCCACTTCCGATACTCCGCCCCGGCAAAATCATTGCCAGTGTTGTCCACGAAGCGGGAGAAATCGAAGCAGGCAGCTTGTGGGTTTCGACCCTGGAAGACGAGCAACGCTGGACGAAAGCGAAACGGTGAAGCCCGGGTAGTCAGTCGAGTCTCTGATTCTGTGTGGACTTGCTGAATTTCATGAAGTTCGCGACATCCTGAATCTGCCAATCCGAACGCAGCGCCACATACCAGGCTCCATCGCAACGATGCGAGAGTGCGCGTGATAGTTACGTTCCGTTTCCGCAAGATACGGACGGTGCCCTTTTTTCGATGTTGTCTGCCACTCCAGTCGCGTTTCGATCGAGGATTGTGCACGCCACAATAATTGATGCGAAAAGAGCGAGGTGATTGGTGGCAGATGGGTGACCATCCCGGTTGGAGAGGCGCATTTTTTTTCGCATTTCGAGCCAGTGTGCGCATTCCTTGCCCCGTGTCCGACGTTGGGCAGTTATGAAAAAAAGGAAGCCGCCCGCAGCCGCACATGGGGAAGTTCCTGCGCGGCAGGGCGAAAATGCTCCGGCCCTTTGAAGGGGAGAGGCGGGCGGGGTTTTCGGATTGTGGGGTCGCCGGCTCCTGCGAGCCGGCGTGGTATGGCCGGGCGGCGAGGGATTCCGTCAGCGGAAAGCGGGGGAGTGGGTGAGCCCGCGCTTTGGCACCTGCCCAACGGAGGTCGATGCCGGATCGCAGGCGTAAAATGCCGAATGCCGGTGCGGGTACATCAGTCTGGCGCCAGCCGCCGGATCATCAACACCGGGTTTCCGGCTCTTTCGATACGATGGATGGCGTCGGTGATCGGTTCGATCACGCTCGCCATGAAATGGGCGGTGGCGTGAAGGAGGTTCTTCGGGTCGCGGACGATGGCGACATGCCCCTTCCAGAAGATCAGGTCGCCGCGCTGCAGCTCTCCGGTTTCGGATGGCGCCAGGCAGCGGCCGAGACTGGCCTGCTGCATGTCGCTGTCGCGCGGGCAGGGGATGGCGCAGGACAGGAGCGCAATCTGCACCAGGCCGGAACAGTCGATACCGAGACTGGTCTTGCCGCCCCAGAGATAGGGGGTGCCGACAAAGCGCTCGGCAACGGCAACGAAATCGGTCTCGCGATGGCCGATGTCGCCAACGTGGATCCTGGGCAGGTAGCGTCCGTCACGGGTCACCGCGAAAATTCTGTCCTCTTCGCCGATGGTGACGGCCGATCCAAGAACCAGGGTGTCGAGTGGCGGCAGTTTGATCGAGGGGCCGGGGAAGGCGAAGGTCCGCAGTGCGGTGATCCGGTGCGTGGGTGCCGCTCGCGGTTGGGCCAGTGCGCTCTCCGGAAGCCAGCCGACATAGTGGTCGCCCGCGAGCTGTCCCCAGGTCCAGCCGTCGTCGCTGCGGTCGTAGATGGTGACACGCTCGCCGAGGAGGGCCTGTGTCAGCAGCATGGCATCGCCGGAGGGGCGTGCACGCAGTGGTGCCACCGGGTCTGTGACCTCGAATTCCTCGCCGGCCACGAAGCGGTCGGCCACGACCCGGCCTTCAAGATGCTGCGCTGCGATGTCACCGCGAGCGGGGGTCAGCCGCGGATCGTGGAGGGTGGCTTCGCTGCTTGCGGTGGCCGACGGCATTGGCGCCTCAGAGCGGTTGGGACAGGCGGGTAGCTTCCGGTCTGGAATAACGCAGGCGGGGGCAATTGGCAAAAGATCGGCACAGACCGGCACCTGGCAGCTCCTGCTCGCCTGGTGATGATCGCGCCGTGCCTCGTCATCTGCCGCAGCCGGCTTGCCGCCCGTCCTTCCCTTCCCCTTTGCGAGAACGGTACATCAGCTCCTGCGCAGCGGAAAAAGACGAAAGACCCGCAGGGGTTTTCCGTTTGCCTGGCGGCCGGGGAACCGGCCGCGACAAAACCGGCTTCACTTCGCAGCCGTGGCCCGCGCCACCACTTCGACGAGGTGCGGATCGTCATCGCTGCCGTCCAGGATTTTCCTGCCGGCCTCCGGGCTGATCCGCGCCCCTGCATCGATCAGGGTTTGCGCGCCCTCGTAGTTGCGCACCTCCAGAGCCATCCGAGCGGCGTCACGCCTTTTGGGTTTCGGATATCCATCTTCGCCCCTGCTGCCAGCAGATGCCTGATGACGACGGGCGCGCAGCGCTGCTGAGCGGCAATCATCAATCATCAGGGTAGGAAGAACCGCCATACCCTGATTTGGATCAGCCCCACCGCCCAGCAACAGATCCACCATGCGCAGCTTCTCCTCCGGCCTGACACGCGCTCCCGCCGGGCAGCTCATCATCGCAAGGTCGAGCGGTGTCTGTGGAAACGTGCCCTTCGCCTTCAGATCAAGGCCCTTGACATCACCGGACAGGATCGTCTGCGGCAGAATGTCCGGCACCATTGCAATGTTCCGTTGCCGGAGATAGGCGACCGCCTCGGCCTTCGTCATCTTCGGCTTGTAGAAGTCCTCGGTCTGAGCGCTGGCCGCAGTGCAGCCGATTGCCACCATGGCCAATAGATAAAGCAGTTTCACCAGCTGTTCCTCCTTGCTGAATTCTGTCTTGTGGTCGCCGTCATCTGGCCCCGTTCTGCACCGCCCGCCGGATCAGGTCCCGCTGGACCGGGTCCGCGGGAAGTTCCATGAAGTTCCTGTCCACTTCCTCCTGGCTCACTCCGGCACCGCGATCGACCAGTACACGCACGACATCCCACTGCCCGGCGACAAGGGCGAGCGTCAACGGCGTGGCGTTCTGCCTGTTGACCGGATTCACCCTCGCGCCGAGGGCAATGAGGCGGGCGAGCACCGGGGCCGGACAGGACTGGACTGTCATCATTACGAGTTCATCGCCACGCCGGTCGGCCACGTCCATGCGAAAGCCGTGCTGGAGCAGGATTTCGAGAATGTCGGCGATCCGATCCGGCGTTGCCCTCGCGTCCATGTGAGGCGGTGGTCAGGCCGCCCACATCGCGCGGCAACTGCGGAAGGCGGAAGAACTGGGCCAGCCGGCCATCTCTGTGGACTCCAAAAAGAAAGAACTAGTCGGCCCATTCCGTAATGGTGGCAGTGACTATCGTCCCGAGGGTGACCCCATTCGTGTCAATACCCACGACTTCCTGACGAAAGCGGGAGGAAAAGTCACTCCGTATGTCGTTTTCTGTATGGTTCTCAACATGGCGTGGGTCAGTGTCGGAATGTCGTGCGATACCTCGAAATTTGCAGTAAATGCGATCCGTCGTTGGTTACGTGAAATCTGCAGAGTGTACTGACCTATGGATCACAGCCGATTTCGGCGGATCAAACGGAGCGCGAGTGCGTCTCTGGAAGTTTGAGCTTCAGAAACTTGCCGATGAATTCAGTATAAGAATGCGCGTCCATCACTATCCGTCTGGCACCTCAAAGTGCAACAAGGTGGAACACAGGTGCAACTGTCACATTTCAGCGAATTGGCGCGGCACTCCGCTGGCGGACCACGAGACGATCCTTCGCCGCATTGCAGGCGTTGGTTCGCCGGTATGGCTTCGCCGCCGCGCGGACTGTCGATCGACGATTGCGCAGGATGTGGTGTCGCGCCTGTCGGACGTGTGAGGTTGAGAGCAATCAGGTGAAGGATCTGCTGGATAACCTTCGACGCGCGGCGTCACACGATGGAACGACCAGCCGGAGGCCTCTTCGGCCACACGGACCTCAAACAGCGCCGAGCGTGATGTTCGATCCTTGTCGCGGATTTCGGCGAAAAGTTGCTTTGCGTAATCGAGACGGGGAGAAAGACCGAGGTCCGCCAGCGCCTGCCTTCGTGCCGCTTCGGCATCTGGCGGTCCTGCCGGAGCCGAAGGGATCTGGGCGTCGGGCTTTCGCCCTCGCCGTGTGCTTTCTTCGATCTTCGGTGTTAACCGGCCGTTAGCGTTAACAGACTATTGCAGGAGGGCATCCGGCTCGTTCCTGCGGGCCTCACAAGAGGCGAGATCATCATGCGCCAGCGTTTCCCTCGGGGCCGGCGTCTCCATGCCGCGTCGCTTGCTGTGCTGCTGATGGCAGGCCTTGGCGGATGCCAGACCAGTAGCGATGTGACAGGCTCTGTGTCCGGGGACGGCAGGACCGCGGTGCTCGAGGGCGGGCGAGCGGTCGACGTCTATGGTGAACGCTATCGTTCAAATCCCAAAGACGCCGAGGCGGGTCTGTCTTATGGCCAGGCCTTGCGCGCCAATGGCCAGCCCGCCCAGGCGGTGGCGGTGCTCGAACAGGCATCGATCGCCAATCCTGACAATAAGGCGCTGCTGGCGGCCTATGGGCGGGCTTTGGCCGATAACGGCAATTACCAGCAGTCCTTCGATGTGCTGTCAAAGGCCCATTCGCCGGATGATCCCGACTGGAGCCTGCTCTCGGTCCAGGGCACGGTCCTCGATCAGATGGGGCGTCATGACGAGGCGCGCCGTTACTACGTCACCGCGCTGAAGATCGCGCCGGGCGAGCCCAGTGTGCTGTCCAATCTCGGTCTGTCCTATCTGCTGACCCGGGAACTGCCGAAGGCCGAGGAGGCGTTGCGCCAGGCCTATGCCTCGCCCCGTGCCGATGCCCGGGTGCGTCAGAACCTCGCTCTGGTGGTCGGCCTCCAGGGACGCTTTGCCGAAGCCGTGACGATCGTCAAAGCCGACCTCAAGCCGGAAGAGGCCGAGGCCAATGTCGCCTATCTGAAAGAAATGCTCAACCGCAGGGACAGCGGCCGTACGGCGATGCGAAAACCGGCCGCCGCGCTTTAAATATCCGTTTAAATCCGCCGATCTCAAAGGCGAACCCGCCTGCCGCTCGCTATCACAGGTGGCGACCGGCCGCTCACGGGTCGCGCCGCCACGCCGCGAGATGACAGCCAAATCTGCGAGTGGGAGAGATGCCTTGTGGAAATGGCGCGTGCGATCTTGCGGGCTTTGCGGTGGTTTCGGAACTTCCGGTGCTGCCCGTGGCCTGACTGCGTCAATGAGATCACATAGGGAAAAGGCCGAAGCTGTGACCGTCCTTGGCTGAGGCACGGCGGGGCGCCGCAAAATGCCCGCCTCATGACCCCAGGCATCCGGTGATCCGAAAAAGGGGGGCCTGTGCGCGGTGGCGGAGGCGTTTTGTCGGGCGGCGCGACGAAAAAGTCACAGCCGAATTCCGCCCGGCGGGGAGCGGTGATTGCCGCCCCCGAGGTCGGTTCGTGCGAAGCGAGGGTGTTCCGACTGCGACCTGCAGGATGTGTCGGCTTCGCAGATATGTGCGAGGTGCCGCTTGTCGGCGCGCGGCGCCGAAAGGGGCGCTGCCGCACCGACGTCGATGGCACCGCCGGCAAATCCATCGCCCTCCCGAGAAGGCCCCATGCGGCGCCTTCTTCGCTGCGGCTTTCTCTTCCTTTCCGGGCTGTCGGCGACAATGCCGACCCTCGCGTATCCTCACAACTACGCAAAATGTTCCGCACCCCTTTTCTCGAAGAAGGCGAAATTCGCACCGAATTTGCGCTGTTCCAGTCACGCGTCGCATATCCCGTTTCGGAACAGGCGCGCGTGAGACGCGAAAAAGGGTGGGAGACACGGGAATCGGGCAGGGCCTTTAGGGGTGTTGCGCAGGGCGCGGCGAATTCGATACAATTTTAAGCAATTCGGCAAGGTGCCTTTTACCCTGCAATTGAAGCAGTTTAACAAGGCCATGTTTCATCAAACCAATTAACTCAGGGGAAAGAGCTCGCTGCGCATAGTCCAGCCATTGAGCCACCACATCCAAGATGGAGTTTGGATTATGAAAAGTCTTGTTGCCCGTTTCGCCACTGATGAGTCTGGTGCCACGGCGATTGAATACGGGCTGATTGCAGCGTTGATCTCGGTCGTCATTATCACGATCGTGACCGCGGTCGGCGGCAACGTCAATGCGGTGTTCGACAAGATCAACACTGCGATGGCTGGCGCCGTCAAGTAAAGGCTTTCGCCGCAATAGGAGACAAGGCCCCAGAAATGGGGCCTTTATCCTGTTTTGCAGGTCCGACGACAGGGCGGGCCGACATTGAGTCAGAGGCAGCGTCCGCGAAAGATTGCAAGATGACAGGGCCGGTTTTGAAGCCGGGGGCAGGTCGGGCCTCGACATGCACTGTGAAAGACCTGGCAAAGTCCTTTCTAAGAGACGAGACGGCCGCGACTGCGATCGAATATGCGTTGATCGTAATGGGGATCGCGCTTTTGATCATCGCCGGCATTCAGAGCATAGGTGTCCGTGTGGCAAAGCCGTTTGAGGTGATCAACGAAGCGCTCCGGGTCAGGGACTAGCGGTAAGGCCGGCACCGTGGCCGAAAGGGAAGGTCCGACGGCCTGGGCAAGACCCACGCAGGGCACCGCGCGATGTGAAATTTTCCATTGTCCATTTGTTCAACGCTTCCAGTTAGACAAAGGTACGTCGTCGTCCGTTTGCTGTTTTCCCGAGAAGTGAAACCATGATCCTGGACATTGCAAGGCTGCTGTTTTTTCCCGCGCTGATGGCATTTGCCGCAGCGAGCGACATGTTCACGATGAAGATCTCGAACCGCCTGTCGATCGCGCTGGTCGCGGGGTTCGTCGTGCTTGCGTTCGCCGACGGCATGGCGGCGATGACGATTCTCGGCCATGTCGGGGCCGCGGCGCTGGTGCTGCTGGTGACGGTCTTCTGTTTTTCGCGGGGATGGATGGGAGGTGGCGACGCCAAGATGGCCTCTGCCGTGGCCCTGTGGTTCGGTTTTGAACATCTCCTGGAATTCCTGTTGTGGGCCTCTCTGCTCGGCGGTGTGTTGACTCTGCTGTTGCTGCAGTTCCGGCGCTGGCCGCTGCCGCTGATGCTGACCGGGCGGGCCTGGGTCGAACGGCTGCATCGCAAGGGCGGCGGCGTACCCTATGGCATCGCGCTGGCCGCCAGTGCGCTCCTCATCTACGGCGATACCGGCTGGGTGCGGTCGGTCGGTCCAGCGCTGAACCTGTTGCGCTGACGAAGGCGCCCCAAGGGGCCTTGCGGACTCTTGAGGAGAGAGAGCAGGGCGCAAGCGGCGTGGAAAAGGTGAGTCGGTAAACAGGCGGTTAAGAGTTGGCTGTGGCGGCCCTGATCTTCGGCGTGTTCGCGTGTGTCGCCTTGCGGACCGGTTCCGGAAGCGGCAGATGCACGCGGCATGCGGGAATGTGCGCATTCTGAACCTGTTTGGCCGTGCGGCACGGGCGCGGAGGGGAGGTGTTCCGGAGGGGGATGGAGGCGAAATGGATACTGCTGATTAACCATGCTTTGACGAATAGCTGATTAACTTGCCTCGTAAGTGGTGGAAAGACCGGGCGGGACTGGCTCTTCCCAACCTCGGACCGGATTTTGAAGAACCGTTTCATACCGCTGTGACGACGAGGAATTTTGAGATGAAGTGCAGATCCGTCGGGGCGAGGTTCCAGCAGCAGATGATCGGCGTGTTGTCGGCTCTGGCTGTGGCCGTGCCGCTCGTTGCTGCAGTCGCGACGCCAGTGAATGCGGCGGACAACGAGGTCAAATTTGCGCTGTCGAGCGAAGGGGCGATGAACGGCGAGCCGCTGTCGCTCGGGATCGGCAAATCGGTGGTCATCGACCTGCCTCGCGAGATCAAGGACGTCCTGGTTGCGGACCCCAAAATTGCCAACGCGGTGGTGCGCTCGGCGCAGCGCGCCTACATTATCGGAGCCACCGTCGGGCAGACCAATATTGTATTCTTTGATGCCTCGGGCCAGCAGATCGCGGCCTACGACATCGCGGTGAAGCGGGACCTCAACGGCATCCGGGCCGCCCTCCGGCAGGTTGTGCCCAATGGGGAGATTCAGGTCGAGGGCCTGGGCGACAGCGTGGTGCTGACGGGAACGGTGGCAAACGCCCTTGATTCGCAACAGGCCGAGAATCTCGCCGAGCGCCTGGCCGGGGGTGCCAACAAGGTGGTGAACTCGCTTCAGATCCGTGCCCGCGACCAGGTCATGCTGAAAGTGACCGTGGCCGAGGTGGCGCGCACGGTGATCAAGCAGCTCGGCATCGATCTTTCGGCCAGCCTCAATTACGGCACCGCGGTGCTGAATTTCAGCAACAGCAACCCGTTTTCGGCCAATGGCGGCAGTCTGAAGGATTCGAACGCGCTGATCTCCTCGTTCGGGGCGAAGCCCACCGTGCAGGCGACCTTGCGGGCGATGGAGCGGGCGGGCGTGATCCGCACCCTGGCCGAACCCAACCTGACTGCGATTTCCGGCGAGGCGGCGAGTTTCCTTGCCGGCGGCGAATTCCCGGTACCCGGAAACTACAGCTGCGATCCGCAGACCCATGTCTGCACCACCTCGATGACCTACAAGCAGTTCGGTGTGGGCTTGAGCTTCACGCCGGTGGTGATGAGCGAAGGACGGATCAGCCTGAAAGTGGCAACCGAAGTCTCGGAACTGTCGCAGGAGAACGCGCTGACGATTTCCCAGGGCAGTGACGGATCGATGATCATCCCTTCGGTCAAGACCCGGCGCGCCGAAACCACGCTTGAGATCCCGTCGGGAGGCTCAATGGCGATGGCCGGTCTGATCCAGCAGCAGACCAAGCAGGCGATCAACGGCATGCCGGGGATGATGCAGCTGCCGGTGCTTGGGACCCTGTTCCGCAGCCGCGACTATGTCAACAACGATACCGAACTGATGGTGATCGTCACGCCCTATATCGTGCATGCGGTGGCGCAGAAACAGCTGTCGCGTCCCGATGACGGCTTCGCGGCGCAGGCCGATCCCCAGGCGCAGCTGCTCGGCAGCATCAACCGGATCTATGGCGCGCCGGGCCGCAATGATCCGCCGCAGAATTACCGTGGTGCCTATGGTTTCATCACCGATTGAGGCGCGAAGTGAAAGCAGTCTTGAGGAAGCGGACATGATCATCACACGACCTCGCAACAACCTTGGCGGTCTCGGCCTCTCTGCCGCACTCGTCGCCATGGTGCTGGTGCTCGCGGGCTGCAGCCACACCGAGGCCACGCGCGACGTGACCGGGACGATCCCGAACGACTACCGGCAGCGCCATCCGATCGCCATTGAGGAGAGCAATCGCCAGGTGGTGATCTTCGTCGGCCACGCCCGTGGCGGGCTTTCCGCTTCCCAGCGCAGCGATGTCGCCGGCATGGCGGCGTCCTGGCTGGAGGAAGGCACCGGGGTTCTGCATATCGATGTGCCGGTCGGCACTCCGAATGCGCGCGCCGCCGCCGAAACCGTGCGCGACGTCCGCTCCATGCTGTCGCAGGCCGGCCTGCCGGCGCGTGCCGTCACGGTCCATGCCTATCGCCCCGGCAACAGCCGCTTTCTGCCGCCGGTGCGCCTGACCTATTCGCGGATCGCGGCGGTGGCGGGGCCCTGCGGCACCTGGCCGGAGGACCTCGGGCCGACGGTGAACAATCGGAGATGGTTCGACAACACCGATTACTACAATTTCGGCTGTGCCTATCAGCGCAATCTCGCAGCGATGGTCGACAACCCGGCCGATCTCGAACAGCCGCGGAGCGAGACAGCGATCTATGCCATGCGCCGTGCCGACGTCCTTGAGAAATATCGCAGGGGCTTGCCGACAGCGACCAAGGATCCAAACGCCAGCAAGGCTCAAATCAGTAACGTCGGACAACAATGACCAGTCATCATCGCACAAATCCGCAGTCGCAGAAGAACGACGAAAACATCGCGCCCGCACCGCGGGTCTCGGTGCAGGCATTCTGCGAGACAGTTGAAGCCGCATCCGCGGTCCAGGCCGCGGGGGAAGACCGCCGCCTCGCCAAGGCCCATCTCAAAATCCAGATGGGCGGCCTGCCAGCGGCGATTGAGGCCTATCGCTCGTCGCCGACGCCCAATGTGATCGTGGTCGAAGGCAACGGCCAGGAGGTTCTGCTTGGCGGGCTCGACCAGCTCGCCGGCGTCTGCGACGCGGGCACCCGTGTCGTGGTGATGGGGCGGGCCAATGATGTGCTGCTCTATCGGGAACTGGTGCGCCGTGGCGTCAGTGACTATGTGCTGGTGCCGGCCGCGCCGCTCGATGTGGTGCGCTCGATCTGCAATCTGTTCTCGACCCCGGAGGCCGCCTCCGTGGGGCGGATCATCGCAGTGGTGGGGGCGCGGGGCGGCGTCGGTGCCTCGACGATCGCACATAATATCGCCTGGACTATCGCGCGCGATCTGGCCATGGACGCGGTCGTGGTCGACCTTGATCTCGCCTTCGGCACCGCGGGTCTCGACTATAACCAGGACCCGATGCAGGGGATTGCGGACGCGGTGTTCTCACCGGAGCGCATCGACACTGCTTTCGTCGACCGGCTGCTTGCCAAGTGCACCGACCATCTCAGCCTGCTCGCGGCGCCGGCGACGCTGGAGCGGGTCTATGACTTCTCGATCGAGGCCTTTGACGCCATATTCGACACCTTGCGCTCCACCATGCCCTGCATCGTCCTCGATGTCCCCCATCAATGGACGGGCTGGACCAGGCGGGCGCTGATCCGGGCGGATGACATCCTGATC
Source organism: Alphaproteobacteria bacterium (assembly GCA_009781045.1). GTDB lineage: Bacteria > Pseudomonadota > Alphaproteobacteria > Rhizobiales > Xanthobacteraceae > Bradyrhizobium. The sequence goes on along the minus strand of WQYW01000030.1, from coordinate 26,175 downwards.
GTGGCGACGCCCGATCTTGCCAGCCTGCGCAACACCAAGAACCTGTTTGAACTCCTCAAGGCGGCGCGGCCCAACGACCGACCGCCGCTCTATTGTCTCAATCAGGTCGGGCTCCCGAAGCGACCTGAGATTCCGGCAGCGGAATTCGCCAAGGCGATTGAGTCCGCGCCGGTTGCGGCCCTGCCCTTCGATGCCCAGACCTTCGGGCTTGCAGCCAATAACGGCCAGATGATCGCCGAGGTCTCAGGCAGTCACAAGACGATTCCCCAGTTCGTTGAGATCGCTCAGCAGCTGACCGGACGTGGCGAAGTCAAAAAAGCCGCACGCAGTTCCCGGCTGGCACCGCTGCTGGGCAAGCTGCTGCGGAAATAGGGTCCCTTGAGGACGAGGAGAGCCGTAAGGTGTTTGGCAAGCGAAGCGGAACGGAGGTCGAGTTTCGGCCCTTGAAGCCAGCCGCGCCACCGGCCCAGCCGGCTGCGGCTGCGGCTGCGGCCAGTGCGGAGGTCTCGCGGGTGTCTTCGCAGACCGCGCCTCTGGTGCCGGTGATTCCGTCGCGGCCCTCGACGCCGCCCTCCGGCGAGAGCCGCCGCAACGAGGATTACTATGAGATCAAGGCGGCGATCTTCGGTGCTCTGATCGAGGCCATCGATCTGGCGCAGCTCGCCAAGCTGGATGCCGAGTCGGCGCGGGAGGAAATCCGGGACATCGTCAACGAGATCATCGCGATCAAAAATCTGGTGATGTCGATCGCCGAGCAGGAGGAACTGCTCGACGACATCTGCAACGACGTTCTGGGCTATGGTCCGCTGGAGCCGCTGTTGTCGCGTGACGATATCGCCGATATCATGGTCAACGGCGCCAACACCGTCTATATCGAGGTCGACGGCAGGATCCAGCGCACCGGCATCCGTTTCCGGGACAACCAGCAGCTTCTCAATGTGTGCCAGCGCATCGTCAGCCAGGTCGGCCGGCGTGTCGATGAATCCTCTCCGATCTGCGACGCGCGGCTTGCCGATGGCTCGCGCATCAATGCCATCGTGCCGCCGCTGGCGCTGGACGGCCCGGCGCTGACCATCCGCAAATTCAAAAAGGACAAGCTGACGCTCGAACAGCTGGTGCGGTTCGGGTCGGTAACGCCTGAAGGCGCGGAGATTCTCCAGATCATCGGACGCTGCCGCTGCAACGTGCTGATTTCCGGGGGCACCGGTTCGGGCAAGACGACGCTGCTCAACTGCCTTACGAACTATATCGACGACACCGAGCGCATCATCACCTGCGAGGACGCCGCTGAACTGCAGCTGCAGCAGCCCCACGTGGTACGGCTGGAGACACGGCCGCCCAATATCGAGGGCGAGGGCCAGATCACCATGCGCGACCTGGTGCGCAACTGCCTGCGTATGCGTCCCGAGCGCATCATCGTCGGCGAGGTTCGCGGACCGGAAGCGTTCGACCTGTTACAGGCGATGAACACTGGTCATGACGGGTCGATGGGCACGCTGCACGCCAATAATCCGCGGGAGGCACTGTCGCGCTGTGAATCGATGATCACCATGGGCGGCTTTGCGCTGCCGTCGCGCACCATCCGCGAGATGATCTGCGCGTCGATCGATGTGATTATCCAGGCGGCGCGTCTGCGCGACGGGTCGCGACGCATTACCCACATCACCGAGGTGCTGAACATGGAGGGTGACACCATCATTACCCAGGACATCTTTCTTTTCGACATGCTGGGAGAGGACTCCAACGGCCGCATCATGGGCCGGCATCGTTCGACCGGGATCGGGCGCCCCCATTTCTGGGAGCGGGCGCGCTATTACGGTGAGGAGAAGCGTCTGGCTGCCGCGCTGGATGCGGCGGATATCGGACCGAAGGACTAGGCGCGCGCGCGCGGGGGGACCGGATCATGGATGTGCACTTCATTGCCATCGCTCTGCTGGTCGTCGGCCTTGTCCTTTGCATCGCCATGGTCTTTTTTCACCCCCATCTGTCGGGCGAGCGCCAGGCGGAGAATCGTCGCGCGGTCTTCACCCGCACCGTCACCGCCCGCGTCGAGGGCGAGAAAAAGGCGCAGCGCTCCCGTCGCGAACAGGTCGAGGGCACGCTGAAGGAGCTTGAGGCGAGACGCCGGAAAGCGAAAAATTTCTCGCTGTCGATGCGGATCATGCAGGCTGGTCTCAGCTGGACGGAGCAGACGTTCTGGATTGTTTCGGTGTCGGTGTCGGTGGTGGTGTTCCTCCTCGTCGTGTTCCTGGCCGGAGCGCTGTCGCGCAATACACTTCTCATGGCGGCCGGCTTCGCCTTTGCCGGCGGCTTCGGGCTGCCGCGCTGGGTGCTCGGTTTTCTCAAGAAGCGGCGGGAAAAGAAGTTCCTTGCGGCGTTGCCGGACGCAGTCGACGTCGTGGTCCGCGGCGTCAAGGCCGGTCTGCCGCTCTACGAATCGATCAAGGTGGTGGCGCGCGACTCGCCCGATCCGCTGAGGGGCGAATTCCAGGCCATCCTGGATACCCAGGCGGTGGGCATGCCGCTCGGCGAGGCGTGCCTGCGGCTCTACGACCGCATGCCGCTGCCGGAAGCCAATTTCTTCGGCATTGTGATCTCGATCCAGCAGAAATCCGGCGGCAACCTCTCGGAGGCGCTCGGCAACCTTTCGAGGATGCTGCGCGAACGCAAGAAGATGCGCGAAAAGATCCAGGCGATGTCGATGGAGGCCAAGGCTTCCGCGGCCATCATCGGCTCGCTGCCGATCATGGTGGCGCTCGCGGTCTATGTTTTCCAGCCGGGCTATATCACGGTCCTGTTCACCCATCCGGTCGGGCATATCCTTCTGGCCATATGCGCAGGCCTCATGGGGTTCGGCACATGGATGATGCGGGCGATGATCAACTTCGATTTCTGACAGGGCTGAGACATGTTCGAGTATCTGGTGACGAAACTTCATGACGTGTCGCTGATGGTGCTGCTGCTGGCGGGCGTCGCGGTGATGGCGACCGCCTATTCGCTGCTGGTGCCGCTGTTTGCCGGCGATGATCTCGGCAAGCGCATGAAGGCGGTGGCGAGTGAGCGCGAGCGGCTGCGCCTGCGCGAGCGCGATCGCCTCAATGCCGGGAATAAGGTATCGTTGCGTGGAACGCCGAAGGAATTCGTCGCCCGGGTGGTCGAGCAGCTCAATCTCAACAAATGGCTGGCGCAGGAGGAGGCCCGTGCCAAGCTGCGCATGGCGGGCTACCGGACCCACGCGCCCTATGTGACATTTCTGTTCGCCCGGCTGGTGGCGGCGGTGGTGCTGTTTGTCGCAGTCAGTTTCTACATTTTCGTGATTTTCACCAGCTGGAACGTGGCGCTGTGGGTGAAATTCGGGATCTGTATCGGCGCGGCGCTGGTCGGGCTGCAGATCCCGATGATTTTCCTTCATAATTCGATCAGCAAGCGCCAGCTTTCGATCAAGCGGGCGTTCCCCGACGCGCTCGATCTTCTGCTGATCTGCATCGAGTCCGGCATGTCGGTCGAAGCCGGTTTTCGCAAGGTCGCCGACGAAATTGCCGGGCAGTCGGGTCCGCTGTCGGAAGAATTCATTCTGACCACGGCGGAACTGTCCTACCTGCAGGACCGCAAGATGGCCTATGAGAATCTGGCACAGCGCACCGGACTGGAGGGGGTCAAGTCGGTCTGTCTGGCGCTGCAGCAGGCGGAGCGCCACGGCACGCCGCTCGGTCAGGCGCTGCGGGTGATGGCCCAGGAAAACCGCGACATGCGCATGGCGGAAGCCGAAAAGAAGGCGGCCGCGCTGCCGCCGAAGCTGACGGTGCCGATGATCGTGTTCTTCCTGCCGGTGCTGTTCATTGTCATCATGGGGCCTGCCGGGATCAATATCGCTGAAAAATTCAAGTGAGCCGCGTTGCTGGGCTTGTGACGCGCACGGGATCGAGGCTTCGGGATGTTGGGAGCGCGTTAACGGTACTTTGAGTAAGAACTGTTTAGGTAATGATGCAAAGGCAGGCTCCCTGCGTTGCCTGCCCCAAGAAGTGAAACGCCATGAAACCCGCTCAATACGCCCTTCTCGGGATTGCCGCGCTGTTCGGCCTCTCGGCCGTGTATGTGGTCACCCTGGAAAAGCCTGCCCCGGTGGCGACGGTGCAGGCGCCGGCTGCGACGGTGCCAACGGAGAAGATTCTGGTTGCCAGACAGGACATCGCCATTGGCCATACCCTCGGTCCGGATAACATGGTGTGGGAGACATGGACGAGGCCGACGGCGAGCGGCGGCAACTTCATCGGCGCCAATTCGCGTCCCAGAGCCGATGCCGAACTGGCGGGGCGGGTAGCCCGCCAGCCCTTTGTCGCGGGCGAGCCGATTCGCGAGAGCAAGCTGATCGACCGCAACGGAGCGGGGTTTATGGCGGCGATCCTGCCGGAGGGCAGGCGCGCGGTGTCGACCGAGATTACCGCGGAGAGCGGTGCGGGAGGCTTCATTCTGCCCAATGATCGTGTTGACGTCATCATGACGCGGCGGGAGAAGGCCGATGCCAACGGGATCGAGCCCATCACGGCCCAGGTGGTGCTGTCCAATATAAGGGTGCTGGCCATCGACCAGGCACCGAAGGAAAAGGACGGGCAGAACGCCGTGATCGGAAAGACCGCGACGCTGGAACTGCGACCCGACGAAGTGGGGGTTCTTACCCGGTCGCGTCTTGCCGGCACGCTGTCGCTGGCCCTTCGCAGCATCGCGGATGCGGCCAAGGGCGGGGAGGAGAGCGATGTAAACGCGAGCGCGATCACGGTCTATCGGGGAACCCGCGGTCAGGAAGTCCTGAGCTGCAATCCGGTGTGCACGCGCTGAATTGGTGAACGGGTTGCGTTATCGCTTTCCCGCCGCCAGTGAAAGCGGCACCGTCATGAGCCGAAGCGAGGCTCGGATAGGGTGCTCAAGCACAGCTGTGCGATTCCGCATCGGTCGGAGCCGCTGCACAGTCGCAGGCGGTTGCCGAAGCGAGGTTGCGACAACGGCCTGGAGAATGCATGCGATTTCCAGAAGCTGCCGGGCACTTTGCAATAGGACCGGGAACGGCTCCTTGTCGCTGGTGTCAGAGCAGACAGGATAGCCGCGGGTAATAGAGGCTGCATGGTGCAGATTGGCGGCAGTGCGATGGAGATCCAGGTCGTGCAGGGGATTTGGGATTGAGCTTCTCGATTGGACCACGGGTGGTTTGCGGCTGGCAGACGACCAGCGGGCGCTGACCCGGCACAATATCGCCACCGTGTGATGCAAAGTGAACACTGCTTTATTCGTCTGGAGACTCGCGGGCAAAGTTCCATGGATGAGGCGGTTGCCTGGGCAGGCAGAAGTCTTCGTCGCCGCGAATACCCATTCTGCCACGCCAATATCATCCGCCTGCCGCAACCGGCCGTTTGCCTCGGTCGAAGAGATTGATGGTGGTCTCATCGAAGCGTGGAATGCGCTGGTCTGTCGATCGTGATGTCATCCGCCATCCTCGCAGGTCGCGTCATTGATTTTGTCAGGGCTGCCTGAACCGCTTCTGCGCTCTGCAGGATGAAAGAGAAGGAGAGCAGCGATGCCTGCTCCTGCCGACAACTTCAAAGACCCGGATGACTGGCGACTTTGCGGCAGTCGGCCCGGGCGCGGATCCCGAACGCTGTCGTGATCAGCTGAAAGGGCAGTTCCATCCTGTGCGGGCGATCTCCTGCGCAACCTGTGCAGTTATGGAGCGGACGGCCGCCGTCTGTCGATGGCAGAAGTAGCGGAACGTCATCATCGGCGGGCAGGGCGAGTCTCTGCCACGACCCCGGGAGCCCCGGGAGCATGGGGCCGGGAGCTGCGCGGTACTGGCATCTGTCCAGTCTTGTCCATGGTCGCACATCAGGTCCGCATGCGGAAGGAAGCATGGATATCGCACGTTGATGGGTAGAACTGTCTGCTCCGCGCATAGGCGCGGACCGGCATTCCTCTGCCGCCTAAAGGCGGCAGTCCCCAGCCGGAGGTTATGATGGCGGATGGGGCGTTGCCGCGTGGATATTGCGTCCCCCTGGTCGGAGGCCTTTGCGGGGAGTCTGTAAGCGAGGCTGCGCTTGCCTGCGATCGACAGGCCCGCCGGATTTGAAAGGGGCCGGCGAGCTGCAGGTGCGGGAGGCTGTGGAGCGAAAGGGCCGCAAAGGCAGCGGTCTGGTGAGGTGCCCGGGCGCTTGCTGGCGAGAGCGGGGGCCCCGCAGGGGAGGTACGGATGTGCAAAGGGCCGTGCGCTTTGCGCACGGCCCTTGCAGTTCTTGAATCTCGGACGCGGCAGAAGCGTCGCGGCTGCTCAGCCCGCAGCGCGGAGATTGTCGGCTGCGGATTTGCCGGAGCGACGATCGGCCACGATTTCGTAGGAGATCTTCTGGCCTTCGCGCAGCGAGCCGAGGCCGGCTCGCTCAACGGCACTGATATGCACGAAGACGTCCTTGCCGCCATCGTCGGGCTGGATGAAGCCATAGCCCTTGGTTGCGTTAAACCACTTCACGGTACCCATGCTCACGGGTTGTAGTCCCTTCTCGAAGATATAGAACGTCTGAGCCTGCAGCGCAGGCCGGTGAGATCGAATTTTGGAAGGGTCGTCAGCGTGTCTGAACCGGCTTGCCCGGTGGATGCTAATGTCGTCCGGCCGAAAATCGATGCCACAGTTTATTGGAAATGAGCCGTGAAAACAATCCTGAAACGTGATTTTTTGACACGCCGGCGCGCGCGGGTTGAAAGCCCGCGTAGGTCTGGTTGAGTTCTGTGACCGGGGAATCGGCCTGATCAGCGCCGTCGGAACTGGCCGCCGCGCTGTGGCCCCCCTCGGGGTGGTCCGCCTGGACTGCTTGGACGTTCGTCCTTGTGACGGAAAATCAGCCGGCCCTTTTCCAGGTCATAGGGCGACATCTCGACGGTGACACGATCGCCCGCCAGCGTCTTGATGCGGTTCTTCTTCATCTTGCCGGCAGTATAGGCCACGATTTCGTGGCCGGCGTCGAGTTGCACACGGTAACGCGCGTCGGGGAGGATTTCGGTGACCAGTCCTTCGAACTGGATCAGCTCTTCCTTAGCCATGGTTAACTCCAGAATCGAGGGACGCTAATGCGGATCTCGGTTGCGCTTGTGCGGGCCGCCGGAACGATCCCGGCGGCGCAAAAAAGCAACGCCTTGTAGCCCATCGGTGCGGGCAATGCCATGGGCTGAATCACGGGCTGGATGTTGTTGCTGTGTGCGATCGGCAGATGAATTGACCTTGCCGTCAGTTCGGCGGCGCCGATTGCGTTTGCCGGGCCTGGCGGGGTCGGCAGAATCGGACCGGGCTGCGGGCCGGATTTTGGCTCCCGGCTGGACTTTGGCTGCTGTCTGGACTTTGGCTCCTGGCCGGGCAGGGTCTCTTCGCGGTGTCGCGGTCGGGTCGCGACGGTCCTCGCGGGGCAGTGAAAGACGGATCAGGCGCTCAATGTCGCGGAGATAGCCGTGTTCCTCGCCACCGGCGACCAGTGAGATCGCGGTGCCGCTTGAACCCGCACGCGCAGTGCGGCCGATGCGGTGGACATAGGTTTCGGGGACGTTGGGCAGGTCGAAGTTGACGACATGGCTGATGCCGTCGACGTCGATGCCGCGGGCGGCGATGTCGGTGGCAACCATGACCGAGGCCTCGCCGCAGCGGAACGCCGCCAGCACGCGCTCACGATGATTCTGTGACTTGTTGCCGTGGATGGCGTGGGCGCTGATGCCGGCCCTGACGAGATTTTTGACCACCTTGTCGGCGCCATGTTTGGTCCGGGTGAAAACCAGCGCGCGGTCGACCGCTTCCTGCTTGAGAAGCGTGGTCAGGAACGGCAGTTTGGCACCGGGCTCGAGCTGGATGACGCGCTGGTCGATACGCTCAACAGTGGATGACACCGGCGTAACGGCGACACGCGCAGGATCGTGCAGCATGCTGTGGGCGAGTTCGGCGATATCCGGCGGCATTGTGGCGGAGAAGAACAGTGTCTGGCGCTGCCGTGGCAATTTTGCGGCAATTTTGCGGATATCGTTGATGAAGCCCATATCGAGCATGCGGTCGGCCTCATCAAGAACCAGAAACTTCACCTCTGCGAGCTTGATGGCATTGCTGTGAATGAGATCGAGCAGGCGCCCGGGGGTTGCCACCACGATTTCGACGCCGCCGAGCAGCGCCCGCACCTGGCGGCCCATCGGTACGCCGCCGATGACCAGCGTTGAGGTCAGACGAAGATGGCGGCCATAGGCATTGAAGCTGTCGAGGATCTGGCCCGACAATTCCCGGGTGGGGCTGAGGACGACGACGCGGCAGCTCTTGGGCGCCGGCTTGCGGCGGTCCAGCAGCAGCTGGTGCAGGATCGGCAGCGCGAAGGCAGCGGTTTTGCCGGTCCCGGTCTGGGCGATACCGATGATGTCGCGGCCCTCAAGCGCGACGGGGATGGTCTGGGCCTGGATCGGGGTTGGTGCCAGGTAGTTTTCCTCAGTGAGGGCACGCATGATGGGTTCGGCGAGGCCGAAATCCTGAAACGAAGTCAAAAGGGGGGTTCTTTCCATATCACCCGGCAAGGCAGCGCAACGCTGCAAGCGGCGCGCCTGTCGGGCCTGAACGATTGCGAGGACACGCGTGTTCCAGTGTCGGCTGTTGATGGAGTGACAAGCCAGCAGGGCCGATCCCGGCCTTGAGAACACGCGGCTTGAAAACGACCCCGTTCACAGTGGATCAGGAAGGGGTCCTTGCCCCGCCTATATGGGACATCCCGGCGGCGGTTGCAAGATGCCAAGGGTGCAAGGGGTTGCAAGGGGTTGCAAGGGTGGACAACGGTGGACAAGGGTGGACAAGGGGTAAGGGATTGCCGGGGGGGACGGCAGCGGCAGGGGGAAGCCAGGCTTCGCCAGGGGCGCCGGATCCAGGGGCCATTTTGCGGTTTCGCTGTGTGCGGCGAAACTGCCGCAATCGCTTTGCCGCCCGGTCAATGCAGAAGTCCCAGGCATCCCCAGGCATCCCGCGCATGGAACAGGTGATGAACGTTGCGGCGGTGCCGGATCGGAGCGCCGGGCGTCATCAGTTTTCCGGCTCCAGGTCATGCCTGTCTGGTTGAGGACCGCATGAGCAGGGCTGGGGCGGTCTTGAGTTGGCGAAGATCCGACCTTACCGTCCCCCGGGTTTTTGTGATTAATCCCGGAAATGTCTCAAGGCGAGGGCAGACTGTGCAGCGGATTTACAAAATCTGCCCGCCATCGGCGTGGCGGGAAGCCGAGCGAGCCGGTGTCTACACCGGCAGCGCCGACGACATGCGCGATGGTTTCATCCATTTCTCCACCCTGGAGCAGCTGGAGCAGACTCTGAGGAGGCATTTTGCCGGGCAGGGGGCACTGTTTCTGATCGCGGTCGACCCCGGGCTGCTGGGGGAGGGTCTGCGCTGGGAGCGCGGGAGCCATGATCAGTGGTTTCCCCATCTTTATGGTAAACTCGAACTCGCGGCCGTGATCGCGGTCACCGCGCTCAACATGCGCGCCGACGGGACTTATGACCTCACGGAGATGTTGTGATCAGGACCTTTGACAGGCTGTCGCTGCCGCTGTTGCGCGGGCTGCCGGCGGAACTCGCCCACAGCCTCGCGATTCGCTCTCTGGCGCTGCTGCCGTTGCCCCCAGCCTGTGCCGATGATGCCCGGCTCGCTGTGCGGGCCTTCGGTCTCGATTTCCCCAATCCGGTCGGCATGGCCGCGGGCTTCGACAAGAATGCCGAGGCCGGCGCGGCGCTGTTGCGGCTGGGCTTCGGCTTTGCCGAGGTCGGTACCGTCACCCCGAAGCCGCAACCGGGCAACCCCAGGCCCCGTCTGTTCCGCCTCCCTGCCGACGGCGCCATCATCAACCGCATGGGCTTCAACAATGACGGTGCCGCGCGTGTGCTGCAGCGCCTCAGCGCCCGTCCTGCCCAGGGCATCATCGGCGTCAATATCGGTGCCAACAAGGACGCGCCCGACCGCATCGCCGATTATGTCAGCCTGATCCGGACCTTTGCTCCCGTGGCGCGCTATTTCACGGTCAATATCTCCTCACCCAACACACCGGATCTGCGCCGGCTGCAGCAGAGTGCGCTGCTGGATGAACTTCTGGCCCGGGTGATCGAGGCCCGTGATCAGCTTGGTACCACTCCGGTCCTGCTCAAGATCGCGCCCGACCTGACGCTCGCAGAACTCGATGACATCACCCGCGTGGCGCGCTCACGCCGCATTGACGGTATGGTGATTTCCAACACCACGATTGCACGCTCCCCGGCACTGCGGGATCGCCATGCCAGTGAGGAGGGCGGATTATCGGGGCGGCCGTTATCCGATCTCGCCAATCGCACGCTGGCGGAGACGTTTGTCCGGGTTGAGGGGGCGTTTCCCCTGATCGGGGTCGGCGGCATCAATTGCGGCGTCTGCGCCCTGACCAGGATCCGCTGCGGTGCCAGCCTGGTCCAGCTCTATTCGGCGCTGGTCTACCGCGGACTCGGGCTGGTCGGCGATATCAAGCGCCATCTCGTGAACAAGCTGGCGCAGTCGGGCACTGCCTTGTCCGATATTGTCGGGGTCGATGCAGCGGCGCTGACCGCCGAACCCTGGCCGCAGCTGTAAGGAAGCGCCCAGCCCGGCTTTGAGGAAGGGCGTGGAAGTTCGATCGGGTGATGCCGCAGTGCCACCCGCCACCGCAGGGTTGCCGGCGATCGGTGAGTTCGGCGCCGGGATCGACCCCGACCTGGATGGCGCGGGTCGCCTGAATTGACAGTCAAAGCGATCCATCGCCCGCAATGGGGACGGGCAGCTTTGCGATTTGCTTATCCTCACGGACCGGCCCAAGGCCCGGGAGAGGGCACATCAAGGGCCTCAAGGGTGCTCCGAAACCCGTTTCCAGGGCTCCGTCTCAGTGGTGGTTGGGGTTGCTGAACAGCCGCGACAGCAACCACAGCGGCACCACAATCACGGCGCCGAGCAGGAAATAGCGCCACACCCCGCGCACGGCTTCCCAGCTGATATTCCACAGATAGTCGATCAGTCTGCGGACGCTCTGGAGAATATTCAGGGGATCAAGCCCGATCGCGGCGAGCACGAAGCCGACCAGGATGGAAAGCGCGATCAGGCGAAAGGCCACCGCGATCGGGTTGCCGCCGAGAAAACGCGAAAGGCCGCCCGGGCGTGCAGGCAGTTCACGGATGTCGTCGACCATGGCATCACTCCTCGGCGGATTTGAGCTTCCCCGGCTCTCAAAAGATTCCCTGTGAGGGAATTCTCCGCAGATCGCGAGGGGGACCCGCAACGCAAGACCTGCCATCCCCGGACCATCCAGGGCTGGCGTCGAGGCGGGCCGATGGCGGCTTTGTCGCCAGGTCGCTCCAGCCTCGACGGCACAGACATGGGGAAAGCTGCAGCGCTCGTCAATGGCGGCGCTTTGGCGGCCGGAGCTTTTTGTGGTGCGGGTTTTTGTCGTGCAGGCTTTGTGCGGCAACGCTCCGCAGCGCGCTGCCGCAGGACAATGCCACGCCGGCGAGAAAGCCTTCCCGGCGCAGCAGGAAAGCTCTGAAAAAGAAGCGATCGTGGCACAAGGCAGAAGCCGTAAACGTTTTTGCCAGGCCCGGCTTTCAGTCGCTGCTGCCCTCCCTGCGGGGGGTGAGCGGGGTGGTGATCAGATTCATCGCCAGCGCTTCGCGATCGTCAAGCCAGCGTATGGCGCGGGTCTTCGACATGGCCTCGACCATGGTGGCTTCTATCCCCATCCGGCTGACATAGCCCAGGATCTGTCCGGTGGTGCGCTGGGTTTCGGCAACCGGATCGTCATCAGGCCCGGTACTGACGAAGCGGTGTACGCCAAGCCGCGACCCGGCAATGCCGTAACGCTTTGTCCCGCCGGAATAGATGAAGACACAGGCGCTGGCACAGTCCGACGGCGCTATATGTCCGTGTCCATCCATCACGCCGACCGCGCTTGCGAGGCCTCGGCGGCGGATTTCTTCGCCCATGATCAGCGACTGATCGAGATTGCCGCCTGGAGACGACAGGAGGAGCACATCTCCGCTCTCAAGCCGGGCCTCGTCCAGCTTCTGGCGCAGCCATGACGCTGCAGCCGACCGGATCGGGCCGGAGACCGCCAGCACGCGCCGCGTCGCGCCGTCGAACTGGATGTGGTCGAGCACCATGAAGCTGAGGCTCGAGGAACTGCGATCCTGAAAATAGCTCCAGCCTTCGGGGTGCGACAGATCGCGCCAGGCGCGGATCCCGATGGAGGCCAGCAGGAGCACGAAGATGGTCACCGACATCCAGGAGTAACGAAAGCGTGGCGGCGGTGATCGCGGCCGGGCGGGGCGCCGGGACCAGGGGTCCGGCGGTGGCGCGGGAGATGGCGGCGAGACCCGCGGGCCGGTCGGGGAATTTGTGAACACGGTCCTATTCCACAGGTGATTACAGCGTCCCGGTGATTGAGGGCCAGAAACGAACACGCTGACGCTTCGCCCCCGTTTGAAGATGGGGTAACTGTCCGGGTCGGACAAGAGCCAGCTCGCACCGCTCGAAATCAGGGAAAAACTGCGCCTCTCCAGCCGGGGATGGTCATCCATCTGCCACCGCTCACCTCGCACATGAAAGGCGTCTTCTGTGCCTCGACAACGTGAAAAGGGGCACAGTCAGTCCTTCGCAGAAATGGGACGTGGGGCAGAAACGAAGAGAGATCAGGCGTCAACGACAGGCGCGGGCGTGCCCGCACTCAAGCCTCATCGCGCCGCGCCGGGGGTGCGCAGGGGGCGCGCTACCGGCGCTGCCGGCGGAGCCTCCGAGGAGCGGGTCGGGTTCTGGGTTGAGTCCCAGCCGCCGACCGGCGCCGGCACGGTGACCGCGTCATCGGGCTGGGGCTCGACTGTGAAAGTCTGGATCGCGAGCTTGGCCGCAGCCAGCGATTGCGGGTCGAGACGTCTGGCGATGTCGTCGCGCTTGGCGGTGGCGTCGGCGTCCCCCTGGGCGGCGGCGAGACTGAACCACTTGTAGGATTCGGCGAGATTGGTTTCGACGCCGATGCCGCGGGCATAGAGAATGCCGAGATTGAACTGGCTGTCGGCGAGGCCGTGATCGGCGGCCTTGCGGAACCACTGTGCCGAACCCTTGTAGTCCGGGTTGCGGTTGCCGCCCTCGGCATTGAGCACCGCGAGATTATGCATCGCCTTGGCGTTGCCGCGTTCGGCGGCGCGGCTGTAGTTAAGGCGTGCAGAATCGAGATCGCGGGTGACACCGAGGCCCTTTTCATAGAGCGCGCCAAGGCGGAAACTGGCGGGCGCGAGCCCGGCCCGGGCCGCGCGGTCATACCATCTGGCGGCCTCGGTGTAGTTCACGGCCACGCCTTTGCCCTCGGCGAAGCGCACACCGATCTCAAAGGCCGCGGTGGGGTCGCCCTGCAGGGCGGCATTGCGCAATAACGGCCCGCCGATGGTCTCGGGCAGGGTTTCGCCGGGCGCGGCGCGCGGCATGTCGGGGTGGATGGCGTCGGCGGGAACGATGGTGCCGGTGATATCGTCAAACGCCGCAGCGCCGCTGTTGGCCATTGTGGCGGTGCCATTGCGCGGCGACGGGGCCGAAGCCGCCGCTGCCGGACGGGTGATCGGGGTCGGCGCGCTCGACAGTGCCAGCTGGTCGCCCGTGCCATGCGGGCGGCTTTCGGCGACCGACTGGGTCTGAGCGGCCGGGAAGCTCGCGGTACTGTCGATGGCCGGGGCAGTGGAGCCGCCATCCAGCAGCGACATGGTCAGCTTGAATCCGAGCAGCACCGCGACCACGCTGGTGCCGATGAGGAGCGAGCGGATTTTCGAGGTCGCGGTGCTGGTGCTTTCTTCTGTCTCAGGCGGCTCGGCGGGGTCGGGCACGCTGCTTTTTGCCGGCTTGGGGTTTCCACGCTCGGTGCGCGGGCGCGCCGGCGGCTCGGATTGGGATGCGGCGACCTGTGCCGCGCGCCGTGCCGCAGCGATGAAATTCGCCGAGCTGATGGGTTCGGAAGCCTGCAGCGCCAGATCACCGAGGGCGCTCTCGGAAGCGGCGATGCGCTCGGAAGAGGACGCGGCGCGGCCAGCCGGCCTTGTGCCCGGCTCAAGGGGATGATCGGGCGGCAGGTCGGGGGCGATCGCCGGCGCCCTGGTCATGGCTGGCGGCGCCTTGGTCATGGCTGGCGGCGCCTTGGTCGTGGCTGGCGGCGCCTGGGTCATCGCTGGTGGCGGCTTGGTCAGGGCTGGCGGCGGCTTGGTCAGGGCTGGCGGCGCCTTGCTGGTATGGGGTTCCAGCACCTCGGCGATGGCGTGGAATGGCGGTGGCGGCATCGACGGCGCTGGCGGCATTGCCGGGGAAGGTATGTGGGCATGGGCTGTGTCGGCGCGGTCGAAGCGTGGCAGGGATGCGTCCGCCTGCCGCGCCTCAGCCGCGCTGCGGGCGCTGTGCAGGTTGTCTTCAATACTGCGCAGCCGCCCCACCATATGGCCGAGTGCGCTGTTGACCGCCTCGATCGAATTCTGGGTCTGGCGATCGGTCTCGGCCTGGCTGTGGCGCAGCTCGGAGAGTTCACGCTTGACCAGGTCGGCCATCCCTGTCCCGGTGCTGCGGTCGCTGAGGCTGGCGAGTTGCGCCTGCTGGCGCTCCAGATATTGCAGGATCTCCTGGAGCCCGCTCTCGACCCGGCTGAGTTCGTTGTTGTGCGGTGCCGAAAAGGTATCAAGGCGTTCCAACAGACAGGAGATGCGCTGTTCGAGATCGGCGAGCGTCGCCGCCTGATCGGTGCCGACGCCCATATTGTCGAAGCGCTCCGAAAGAGCGTGAATGGCGCTTTCGAGCCGTTCGGCGCCTTCGCGGGCAAACGGCTGCTCGCGGTTCTCCATGGCGCTGGCAAGCGTGGCGATGCGATCCTCAAGCAGGGTGAAAAACCTGTCGTTGCCGCTCGTGCTGCCGCCGATCTGGTCCACCTTGACCGACAATAGCCGGACATCGTCGGCGAGCTGTGCCAGGGCTTCATTGGAGGCGACATTGGCGACGATGGCGCGCAGCGCGCCCAGTGCCGCCTCCAGCTTGTCCTTGAGCGAGGGATCGTCGCGCGAGCGCAGCATGAGTTCGAGTTTGGCGTCGAGGCTGCGGATCGCCTTGTCAAACCCGATCAGCTGCTCGGCCGGCGTCAGCGAGCCCAGCACCTCGCGGATCTCCGCCAGCGTGCGTTCGACGCCGGCGAGGGCCATTTTGTCGGCGCTGCTGCAGCGGGTCTCGTCGATGCGATGATGGAGCGAACGGATCTCGCCCTCGAGCGATTCGATCGCCCGGCGCGGCATCGCCTCGGTGATGGCCTGGCTGATCTGCGCCAGTTCGTGGCGCAGGCTGGTGGTCACCTCTTCCTGGGCTTCGGGCCGCCGCATCGCCTCGATCTGGTCGGTGATTTTGACGAGGTGCTGTTCAAGCGAGGAAAAGTCGGTTTTCGGCGGCGGCGGGGAGGACAGGCGCGGGGGAACGTGGCGCTTTGCCGCGCTTTCCAGTTCATTCTGCCGGGCTGCGATCTCGGCCACCGTGGCGTCGAGCGAGGTCGGGCTCAAGGGAGGTGAATCACGATAACCTGAGCCCGGCGCCTCGGAGGCGGCGCGCGCCCGCATAAGGAGGGGATTGGGCATGGCCGGAGGGCTGCGGGAAATCTGCGACAGACGGGCATCAAGCCGGGAAATCGCGTCGTTGAGCTGCCGGGCCACCCCCTGTTCGCGTGCCAGCGCGTCCGGTCTGGAGAGCTGCTCGATCTGCTGGGTGATGGCGTCAAGGCGCTGATGGATATCAGCCACCTCGCGCCCCTCACTGGTGGCGAGAGGTCTCGGCCCGCCACTGGTTGACGGCACGGCTGGCATGCCAGGCCGGCGCGGGGTGGCCTCAGGCGGCTCCCGCAGCGCCGGTTTGGGGCTGTCACTCCATGTTGTTCGCGAATCCATGACCTGCTCGACTCCGGCCTCTCTCGTCGCCCGCCTGCGATTTCCGCGAACCAGCGCGAAATCGCCAGGCGGGCAGAGTGCCTTAAGGATCTGACTTTTTCCTGTCAGGGTAAAAAACGGGTTAAGGAATGCCGGCCCGCAGGGTTAAAGTTACATCAACCATGTGCATGGCCTGGCCGATCGCAGCCTCAAGCCTCAGCTCCCGGCTTTCTTCGCGCCGCCGTCTCTGCAATGATCAGGGCACGAAGCGGCGCCTTCCAGGGTCCAAGGGGCGCCACGCCAGGAGATGCGCCATGCCGATTTATAAAGCCCCTCTCGAGGAGATAAGCTTTCTTTTCACCGACGTCTTCGCCATCGAAGGCCGCCAGGATCTGGAGGGGTTTTCGGATGTGGCGGGCGATGTCCGTGACGCCATCTTCGGTGAGGCAGCGCGGCTTGCCGAGGAGGAGCTGGTGCCGCTCAACCGTGTCGGTGACATCGAGGGCTGCCAGCGCCAGGCCGACGGCAGCGTAACCACCCCGACAGGGTTCCGGGAGGCCTTCGACAAGCTGGCGCAGGGCGGCTGGCTGGGTTTGTCGGCACCGGTCGAATATGGCGGCCAGGGCCTGCCGCTGGTGATGAGCCAGGTCGTCAACGAATTCCAGACCTCGGCCAATATGGCCTTCTCGATGTATGCCGGATTGACCATCGGTGCCATGGCGGCGCTTCTGGTCCATGGCAGCGCGGCGCAGAAACAGACCTATGTTCCGAAGATGGTGAGCGGCGAATGGACCGGCACCATGAACCTGACCGAGGCCCATTGCGGTACCGATCTTGGTCTGTTGCGCACCCGTGCGGTGCGCAACGCCGATGGCAGCTTCGCCATCACCGGCACCAAGATCTTCATCTCGGCCGGCGAGCATGATCTGGCCGCCAACATAATTCATCTCGTCCTCGCCCGCATCGAAGGGGCGCCTGCGGGCATCAAGGGGGTGTCGCTGTTCGTGGTCCCGAAATATCTCGTCAACCCCGACGGCTCGCTCTCGGCCCGCAATGGCGTCAGCTGCGGCTCGCTCGAGAACAAGATGGGCATCCACGGCAGCCCGACCTGCGTGATGAATTTCGACGGTGCCACCGGCTGGCTGATCGGTGAGGAAAACAAGGGCATGCAGGGCATGTTCGTGATGATGAATGAGGCCCGGCTCGGCGTCGGCACCCAGGGCCTGGCGCTGTCGGAGGTCGCCTATCAGAATGCGCTTGCCTATGCCAGAGAGCGGCTGCAGGGGCGTGCGCTGACCGGGGCCAGGGCACCGGACAAGCCGGCCGACCCGATCATCGTCCATCCCGATATCCGCCGCAGCCTGCTCACCATCCGCGCCTTCAACGCGGCGGCGCGTGCCTTCACGCTGTGGACGGCGCTCGCCAGCGACATCGCCCACCGCTCCACGGACGCCAAAGAGCGCCAGCGCGCCAGCGATCACCTCGGGCTGATGACCCCGGTGCTCAAGGCCTTCCTCACCGAGCACGGCTTTGCCAATGCCGTCCGCGCGCAGCAGGTGCTGGGCGGCCACGGCTATGTCGCCGAACACGGTCTCGAACAGTTCGTGCGTGATGCGCGCATAGCCATGATCTATGAAGGTGCCAACGGCATCCAGGCGCTCGATCTCATCGGGCGCAAGCTGCCGCGCGATGGCGGCCGTGCCATCATGGCGTTTTTTGCCGAGGTCACGGCGTTCAACAGGGAGAACACGGCGGAGGCCATGAAGCCCTTTGTCGGGCCGCTGGCGACCGCCCTGTCGCATCTGCAGCGGGCGACCGGCTGGCTGATGCAGAACGCCATGACCGCACCCGACAATGCCGGTGCCGCGGCCACCGACTATCTGCATCTGTTCGGCTTTGTGGTACTGGGCTATATGTGGGCGCGGATGGCCAGAGCGGTGGTGGAACGCAGCGACAGTGAGACGACGCCTGCGCTTGCGGCCCGGCTTGTGGTTGGACGGTTCTACATGGAGCGGATGTTGCCGGAAACGCAGCTGCGCCTGGCACGGGTCGAGAGCGGTGCTGCCAGCACAATGGAACTTGCCGATCATCTGCTGTGAAACGTGAAGGCGACCGGTTCTCTGCAGGCTCCGGATCTCTTCAGGTTCCTGCAGCTGTGCGGGTTTTCCGTTTTTTTTGAAGGAGGGCGTCATGCCTGAGGCATATATCTATGATCATGTGCGCACGCCGCGCGGCCGCGGCAAGCCGGATGGTGCGCTGCACGAGGTCACGGCACTGGCGCTTGCCACGGTGCCGATTCGAGCGCTCAAGGAGCGCAACAGACTGACCGAAAACGTGGTCGACGATGTCATACTCGGCGTGGTTGACCCGGTCGGCGAGGCCGGCTGCGACCTGGCGCGCTTTGCCGCGCTCAAGGCCGGGCTGGGCGAGGGCGTGCCGGGGGTTCAGATCAACCGCTTCTGTGCTTCCGGACTCGACGCTGTCAATTTTGCCGCCGCCCAGATCATGAGCGGTCAGCATGATCTGGTGATCGCCGGCGGGGCGGAGTCGATGAGCCGGGTCGGCATCGGGGCCTCGGGCGGGGCCTGGCCGATGGATCCCTCGATTGCGGTGCCGGCCTATTTCATGCCGCAGGGTGTGTCGGCGGATCTGATCGCTACCAAATACGGGTTCTCCCGTGAAGATGTCGACGCTTATGCGGTGCGCAGCCAGCAACTGGCGGCGCAGGCCTGGGGGGAGGGGCGCTTTGACCGCTCGGTGGTGCCGGTGACGGACATCAACGGCCTCGCCATCCTGGCGCGCGACGAACATATGCGGCCCTCGACCACAATGGAGTCGCTTTCTGCGCTGCAGCCCGCCTTCACCATGATGGCGCAGATGGGCGGCTTCGACGGGGTTGCGGTGCAGGCCCATCCCGAGATCGAGCGGCTCAACTTCGTCCATCACCCCGGCAACTCCTCCGGCATCGTCGATGGCGCCAGCGCCGTGCTGCTCGGCAGTCGCGATGCCGGAGCCCGCTTCGGTCTGACGCCGCGGGCAAGAGTGCGGGCTTTTGCCACGATCGGCTCCGAACCGGCGATCATGCTCACCGGTCCGGTCGACGTCACCAGGAAGCTGTTGTCACGCTGTGGCATGACGCTGTCGGACATCGACCTGTTCGAGGTCAATGAGGCCTTCGCCGCCGTGGTGCTGCGCTACATCCAGGCCTTCAGCCTCGATATCGACCGCATCAACGTCAATGGCGGCGCCATCGCGCTCGGCCATCCCCTGGGCGCGACCGGGGCCATGATCCTGGGCACCGCGCTCGACGAACTGGAGCGCAGCCACCGATCCACCGCACTGGTGACGCTGTGCATCGGCGGCGGCATGGGTACTGCGACGCTGATTGAGCGTGTGTGAGAAAGCGTGCTCGAAGCTTGCGGCCTTCGCGAATGGTCGCAGCCTTTGAGCCGGTTGAAAGCAGTGAGGCGAGGGCGCGCACCGTGAAAAGCGAAAGCCTTGCTTCAACAGGTCTTGCCTCAACAAGTAAGTCTTGCCTCAACAGGTAAGTCTTGCCTCAACAGGAAATGGCTGAACCGAACATGGCTGAAGAGAAAATGGCTTTCACGAATTTCACCCTGGAGATCGATGGCGACGGCATCGCGCTTGTCAGCTGGGACATGCCGGGACGGGCGATGAATGTGTTCGATGAGTCCTCGATCGGCGAACTCGAACAGATCGTGACGGCGACCACGCAGGACGGTGCCGTCAAGGGCGTCGTTCTCACCTCGGGCAAGGAGGCGTTCTGTGCCGGTGCCGATCTCGCCATGCTCGAGCGCATGAACCAGGCCTATCGCGAGGTGGCCCGCGAGCAGGGCGAGGCGGCGGCCACGGCGCTGTTGTTTGAGCACTGCCAGAGGCTCTCGCAGCTCGGGCGCCGCATCGAGACCTGCGGCAAGCCCTGGGTGGCGGCGATCAACGGCATGGCGCTGGGCGGCGGCTTTGAACTGACGCTGTGCTGCCATTACCGCGTGGCTGCGGAAAATCCCAAGGCCCGTCTCGGCCTGCCGGAGGTCAAGGTCGGTCTGCTGCCCGGCGGCGGCGGCACCCAGCGCATTCCGCGCCTGGTGTCGCCGCAGGATGCGATGACGATCCTGCTCAAGGGCGACATGCTGAGTCTCGACAAGGCCAAAGCGCTCAGGCTGATCCACGCCGTGGTGGCAGCGGCGGATCTGGTCGGCGCGGCGAAGGCCTGGATCAAAGGCGGCGGCAGCGCGGTGGCGCCGTGGGATGACAGGAATTTCAAGCTTCCCGGCGGGCCGGTGTTCTCGAAGGCCAGCATGATGCTGTTCCCGGCCGG
This sequence comes from Alphaproteobacteria bacterium, assembly GCA_009781045.1. Classification (GTDB taxonomy): domain Bacteria; phylum Pseudomonadota; class Alphaproteobacteria; order Rhizobiales; family Xanthobacteraceae; genus Bradyrhizobium. The sequence goes on along the minus strand of WQYW01000030.1, from coordinate 5,878 downwards.
CAATGCCATCTATCGCCGCGAGACCTATGACAATTACCCGGCGGCGCGGGCCATCATGAGCTGCGTCTACGAGGGGCTGCTGCTGCCCATCGATGCCGGCCTCAGGATGGAGTCGCGCTATTTCACCCATGTGCTGCGGACGAAAGAGGCCGCTGCCATGATCCGCACCCTGTTTCTGTCGCTGCAGGAACTCAACAAAGGGGCGCGGCGCCCGGCGGGCGTGGCGCCGACGGAACTCAAACGCATCGCCATCATCGGGGCCGGTTTCATGGGTGCCAGCATCGGCTATGTCTCGGCGCGCGCCGGGCTGGATGTGGTCCTGATTGATCGCGATCAGGACAGCGCCGACAAGGGCAAGGCCCAGGCGCTCGGCATCATCGAGGGCCGGATTGCCAAAGGCCGGGCCAGGCCGGCCGAGAGGGACGCGCTGGCGGCACGCATCGAGGCGAGTGCCGACTATGCCGCGATAAAAGGCTGTGATCTCGTGATCGAGGCGGTGTTCGAGGACCGCAAGGTCAAGGCCGAGACCTTCGCCAGGGCAGCGCCGCATCTCGGGCCGGGCACCATCTTTGCCTCCAACACCTCGACGCTGCCGATCTCCTCGCTTGCGGAGTCCTTCTGTGACCCGGAGCGCTTTATCGGCATCCACTTCTTCTCGCCGGTTGAGAAGATGCTGCTGGTCGAGGTTATTCGCGGACGCAATACGGGAGAGGCGGCACTGGCGAGTGCGATCGACTATATCCGGATGATCGGCAAGACCCCGATCGTGGTCAGTGATTCCCGCGGCTTCTTCGCCAACCGCTGCGTCATGCGCTATGTTGCCGAGGGCGTCGAGATGTTCCTCGACGGCGTGCCGCCGGCGATGGTCGAGAACTCTGCGCGCATGGCCGGAATGCCGGTGGGGCCCCTGTCACTGTCGGACGAGGTCGCCCTCGACCTTTCGCTCAAAATCATGAGGGCGACCGAAGCCGATCTCGGCCCTGAGGCGGTCAATCAGGACATGAAAGGTCTGATGGTGGAACTGGTCGAGAACCAGGGCCGCCTCGGGCGCAAGAATGCCATGGGCTTTTACGATTATCCGCCCAGGGGCAAGGGGCCCAAGAGCCTGTGGCCGGGTCTCAAGGCGCTGCAGCGGCGGCAGCTCGAGGGCGACGCCATCGATGTCGGGGAACTGAAACAGCGTTTTCTGGTGGTGCAGGCGGTGGAAGCTGCGCGCACGGTTGCGGAAGGTGTGATCACCGATCCGCGTGAAGCCGATGTCGGCTCGATCCTCGGTTTCGGCTTCGCACCGTTCACCGGCGGGGCGCTGTCCTATATCGATTTTATGGGGGTGAGCGAATTTCTCAAGGTCTGCCGTGCCCTGGAAGAGAAATTCGGTGCCCGCTTCACCCCGCCGCCGCTGCTCGAAGAGATGGCGGCGCGCGGTGAGACTTTCTACAGCCGCTTCGCAGGCGCATGAACGCCGGCTGAAAAGGCCGGGAGCGGTGCTGCGCGCCCGGCCTTTATCTGATGCCTGCGCCCTGCGGCAGGCGGACCTGCAGGTGGGGCAGAAGCTGTCCTTTATCTTTACGCGCTCTGGGCGTCGTGCTCGCGCCGCAGCGCCTCCTGCACCATCGGCCGGGCGGCGACGCGGGCCTTGTAGGCGAGCAGGGTGGGGAGGCCCGAGAGGTCGAATTTCATGGCCTCGGCCCAGGTCAGAACGGTGAAGACATAGCCGTCGGCAACCGTGAAGCGCTCACCCATGAGATAGTCTTTGCTCGCCAGCGCAGTGTCGACATAGGCGAATTTCGCCATCAGCCGGTCCTTGAAGAAGGCCTTGGTGTCGTTTGACAGACTGGGCGCAAAGAGCGGCGAAAAGGTCTTGTGCAGCTCGGAGGAAATAAAGTTGAGCCATTCGAGCAGACGGTAGCGCTCGAAACTGTCGCGTGGGGGCGCCAGGCCGCGTTCCGGAACCTGGTCGGCGATGATCTGGACCAGGACTGCGCCTTCGGTCAGGATCGCTCCATTGTCGAGACCGAGCGCCGGCACCTGGCCCTTGGGGTTGATCCTGAGATAGTCGTCGCCGTTTGCGAGTTTCCTGGCACGGATATCGACCCTGACCAGTTCATAGGGCAGGCCGGCTTCGAGGAGGGCGATATGCGGGGACAGAGAACAGGCTCCAGGCGAATAATAAAGCTTCATGGCAGTCTCCGGAGGTGGCGCACCGGGCAACGCCGGATGCGCGGGCTGGCTTTTTGAAAAAAATGCTGTTCCGGCTCAGGCCCGGCCGCAAATCCCGGCCCTTTTGGGCTCGGCCTGACTAGCTTTGTCGAGCGGAAGCTGATTAGATGCAATTGCATCAAATAGTCAAGATGGATGCGGACCGAAGGGGACCGAAGCTGGGTGAGGGGCCGGGAGCGGCCTCTGGCGGTTTTTCAGGGTGTTGAAGGATGACGGGGAGATCACCGCAGGATGCGACGGCCGCCTGGGCCCGTCTGGTTCAGGTGCAGAGCCGGGTGCTTGATGCGGTGGAGCAGGACCTGAAGAAAGCCGGCTTTCCGCCGCTTCTGTGGTATGATGTGCTGCTGGAACTGGTGCATTCGCAGAAGGGCGAATTGCGTCCGGTCGAACTTGAACGCCACCTCCTTATTCCGCAATATGCGATGTCGCGCCTGATTGACCGCCTGGTCGAGGAAGGTCTGGCGGCGCGGCGGGAATGCCGGATCGACCGTCGCGGCCAGTTTATCGGGATCACGGCGGCGGGCCGGGAGCTCCAGAAGCGGATGTGGAGCGCCTATGCCAGCGCGATCGAACAGCATGTCGGCTCGAAACTGTCGGACGCCGAGGTGCTGGAACTCTGTGCGCTGCTCGACCGTCTGGGGTGCTCCAGTACCGCAAGGCGGCCGCTGCCGGATGATTCGATGTCGGCATTGCCATGAAGGGATTGCAATGATTGATGCTACAAGGAATTCACCCCCGCGATCCCTCGCCCGAGAAGGCGCAGAATGCGGGTTTTACCCCCGGACCCATGCGCGTTCAGTCGAAGCGCCCTTTTAAGTGAGTTTGATATGGCGCGAGATCAGATCGATATGACCCCCCTCAAGTCACGTGATGAACTTGTCGCGTGGTTCGAGTCCGGCATCAAGAACGAGGCGCAGTTCCGTATCGGAACCGAGCACGAGAAGACGCCCTTCGCCATTGTCGGCCACAGGCCGGTGGCCTATGCCGGGGCGGCAGGGATCTCGGCCCTGCTGGAGGGCATGCGGGAGCGGCTGGGCTGGGACCCGATCATGGAACAGGACCATATTATCGGTCTGCATGATCCGGATGGCGGCGGGGCGATCTCGCTGGAACCGGGAGGTCAGTTCGAGCTTTCGGGCGCCCCGGTCGAGACCCTGCATCAGACCGCGACCGAGCTGGTGGAGCATGTGGTGCATCTGCGCGAGGTCGCCGAGCCGCTCGGCATCGGCTTTCTTGGTCTTGGTTTCACGCCGTCATGGGCGCGGGCCGAAATCCCGGTGATGCCCAAGGGGCGCTACCGGATCATGACCAGTTACATGCCCAAGGTCGGCACGCTCGGCCTCGACATGATGTACCGCACCTGCACCGTACAGACCAATCTCGACTTCTCCTCGGAAGCCGACATGGTCAGGAAGCTGAGGGTGTCGCTGGCGCTGCAGCCGGTGGCGACCGCGCTGTTTGCGAATTCGCCCTTCACCGAAGGGAGGCCCAACGACTTTTTGTCGTTCCGCTCCGAGATCTGGCGCGACACCGACAATGCCCGTTCCGGCATGCTGCCTTTCGCCTTCGAGGAGGGCATGGGGTTTGAGCGTTATGTCGATTACGCGCTTGATGTGCCGATGTATTTCGTCAAGCGCGGGGACCGCTATATCGATGTTTCGGGCCTGCCGTTCCGGACCTTTTTCGACGGTCACAGTGACGTCCTTCCAGGTGAGCGGCCGACACTGTCGGACTGGGCCAATCATCTGTCGACGATTTTCCCAGAAGTGCGGGTCAAGCAGTATATCGAGATGCGGGGAGCCGACGGTGCCCCGAAGAGCCGGGTGACGGCGCTGTCGGCGTTCTGGGTCGGACTGCTCTATGACGGCGCCAGCCTTGATGCCGCCTGGGAGATGGTCAGAGACTGGAGCGCCGAGGAGCGCCAGAGCCTGCGTGACCAGGTTCCGCGCCTGGGCTTCAAGGCGCAGATCCGCCAGCAGGACCTGCTCGCGCTGGCCAGGGAATGTCTTTCTCTGGCACGCCAGGGACTTCAGCGGCGCGCGCAGCTGGACCAGGACGGACGCGACGAGACCTGCCATCTTGATCCGCTGGAGCGGATCATCGATGCCGGCCGGACCCCGGCGGACGAAATGCTGGAGAATTTCCATGGCCCGTGGCGGGGCCAGGTGGACCCCGCCTATTCGGAATGCGTGTTCTGAAAGCGCGGCCCTCGTCGGGTCGGCCTAAGGGCCAGGCTTGCCGGGCTTTCCGGGCAACGCCTTCGGCGAGGCAGGGCATGTGTTCTGTTCATCGTCCGTACAGGTTCGTGGCGATCAAATGATAGGGGAATCCGCAACGCAGCAAGCTGAGAACGGTCCGTTGAACAAAGGACGCATGCTGACAGCCGTCACGTGTGCCGTGCTTGCGCTTGGTCTCGGGGCCGCGCAGGCCCAGACGTCGTTTGACCGGCCTGGCGGAGATTATCTGCGCATTTCAGTGGCCTCCGGCGACCCGGAGGACTGCGCGATGCAGTGCGAGCGCGATCGTCGCTGTCGGGCCTGGACCTTCAGCTATCCCAGCGGTGGCCGCGGCTCGGCGATGTGCTGGCTCAAGAATATGGTGCCACCCCGGGTGCGGGAAAGCTGCTGCGTCTCCGGGGTGCGGGGTGCGGGTGTGATCGAACCGCATCGGGAAGGCATGGAAAGTTCGATTGATCGTCCCGGCGGGGACCTGCGCGGCGTCGATTTGCGCAATGGGGAAGGTGAGGGGGCCTGTCGCGCGGCCTGCATCGCCGAGACCAGATGCCGGGCCTGGACCTTTGCCCGCCCTGGCTATGTCGGCCGCGAATCACGCTGTTTCCTCAAAAAAGACATCAAGCCGCCGCGCCGCAAGGTCGGTTTCATCTCCGGGGTGGTGCGCTGATACATCGTTTCCAGAGTTCGAATCCTGTTAAGCCGTCGCTCAATCCTTAAGGCTTCCAGAATCCAGAAAAACTCTGGAAAGCTGGATTGCGGTTCCTTCCAGGTTCGCTCAATCCCTCACCGGAGTAAAACAACACGTTGAAATTGAACGACGTTTTGCGCTGCACAAGCGGCAGACCCGGCTCCCTGGTCGGGCATGGGGGCTCCCCGTCGGTCGGAATGGAACTTTTGATCCGGCCGAAGCCCCTGATTTCAGGGTAGGCGCACGCTCGAAGCTGGGACCCGCTGATCAGGAGCCGTGCAGATCGCAGAATCGGCAGGCCACTCCAGGGTTTTGCCAAAACCTCCCACACTCGTTGGTTTCATTGGATAAGTTCGCCTTTTGGCAGGCTGTCAGATCGGTTTTTGCCGAGCCGTCCTGGCTGGTGTTGGCGGCGGTTTTGCCGGGGCAGGCGCGGCCTTGCGGCCTGTACGGATTCGGATTTGTGTAAACTGCCCGGGTCGGACCAGGGGCAGGTCGCACCCGGCTCGAAATCCGGGAAAAACTGCGCCTTTCCAGCCGCGATGGTCATCCATTTTGCCACGGATTCACCTCGGTTATGAAAAGCGTCTTCGGTGCCGCGACAACGTGAAAAAGATACCATGGGGAATGAAGGCGGCCGCCGGTTGCCAGGATTTCCTGAGGTTCTCGAATGGAGGCACGATACACACAGCAGGGTGCCATTCATGTTGATCTTGCAGCGATTTTTGTCTCGCTG